>DASTQL010000022.1:0-16625 GCA_035761805.1 Jiangellales bacterium
TCCGGGTCGACACCCCGGCCCCGTCCTGGCGCACCGGACGCGGCCCCGGCCCCGACGGCGCGCCGGCGCGCTGGGCGGTCATGAACGCCAGCACATCACCCGGGCTCACCTGCTCCGGTGGCTTGCCCACCACGGTGAAGAACACCTTCAGGTCATAGCCCACCGCCAACACCGTGTTCGGCCGGCACCGCCCGGCCAGGAAGTCCAGGTAGTCGTCCAACACCGCAACACCCAGCCGCAGCACCGGCTCTCCGTCAGCGGCCCGGACCAGGCACACGTCCAACAACCGAAACATCGGGCGCCTCGCTCTCCGCATCTCGCCAGGAGGCCCCCCTGGCGAAATGTCCCGGAGGATCACCCGCATATCAAGCAAATGTGCGCAGCTCGGCGTCACCGCATAGCGCGCGCGGCACCGGCTGACGACGTATCCGCCGACGGGTTCGCAGCGCTCGTCCGCGAGTCTCACGCTCGCGGTGGTCGTGGCACGGGTCTGCATCGGCCGGTTCGATCCGCCATCGGGGCGACCTCCCTCCCTGTGAAGGCCGACGCCTGATGCGACCTCGGTCACCGCCGCCAGTCGCGTCGGCAGGACGAGGGATGCCGCACCGTCACCTGTGCGAGGTCGGGGAGTCCTCAGGGACCCCTCAGGGGCGATCCAGGGTGGAGCCCCGATGTCCACTGGGCCGGCAAGGAGGACAGTGGAGGCATGACAGAGACCACTGCCCACCAGTCCCCGACCAACCCCTCCGACGGCCAGTCGCCCGACCCCCTGGCGATGCCCGGGCCCGCGCCCCAGCCGCCGTACCGCCGACTCACCCGCAGCCGCACCGACCGCATGCTCGGCGGTGTCTGCGGCGGCCTGGCGAAGTACCTCGGCGTCGACCCGACGCTGGTCCGGCTCGGCACCGTCGCCCTGACGCTCGTCACCGGCGGCGCCGGGATCATCGCCTACGTGGCCGCGTGGATCATCGTCCCCGAGGAGTGACCGACCCGACCGCCCACGGGACCCGACGCGTACACCGAGTCCGTAGTCCGTACCGCCCGACCACCCGTCCACCACAAAGGCCGGTGGGGCAATCACCAGGCGCCAGCGCCTGGTGATGGCCCCACCGGCCTGGTGAACGTGGTCAGTCGCGGTGGATGGAGGGCACGGACGCGGGGGCGCCAGTCGCCCCCGCCGGCCCGCGCCAGGCGCCGGGGGCTTCCGGCGGCACGACCGGGGCCGCCGGGGGGACGACCGGGACCGGCCGGTACGAGTGACCGAGCGCGGGTCTCGGGTCGGGGTCGCCGCGCACCGGCCAGTGCGCCATGGCCCGCTCGGCCAGCGCGGTGATGGTCAGCGACGGGTTGACCCCCAGGTTGGCCGGCACGACGGAGCCGTCGACGACGTGCAGGCCCGGGTGGCCGTGGACGCGATGCCACGGGTCGACAACCCCCTCATCCGCCGACTCCCCGATCACGCAACCCCCGATGACGTGTGCCGTCATGGGGATGTCGAAGAGCTCGGCCCAGGAACCCCCTGGATCGCCCCCGACACGCTCGGCGAGCAGGCGAACGGCACGGTGGCCCGCCTGGATCGTGGTGGGGTTCGGCTCGCCGTGGCCGGGCCGGGTCGTCAGCCTCAGGCCGCCGAACGGCCCACGGCGGCGCTGAACCCGCAGCGAGTTGTCCAGGTCCTGCATCACCAGCGCGATGACGGTGCGCTCGCTCCACCGGCGCACGGAGAGGGACTTGAGGAAGACCACCGGGTGCCGGGCGGCCAGCCCGCCGAACCGCACCCAGCGCGGCATGCGCGAGTCCTCGTCGTCGTCGACCAGGATGGTCGCCAGCAGGCTCATCGCGTTGGACCCCCTGCCGTAACGCACCGGCTCCACGTGTGTGTGCGGCTCCGGGTGGAAGCTCGAGGTGATGGCCACCCCGCGTGAGTAGTCGACGTCCGCCTTGCGGGCGGTGGCCCCGAGAATCGCCTCGCTGTTGGTCCGGGTCAGCTCGCCGAGCCTCCGCGACAGCCGCGGCAGGTAGCCGGCGGCAGCCGAGCGCTGCAGCACGCGCTGGGTACCGAGCGTGCCGGCGGCCAGCACCACATGCTCTGCGGTGATGGTCCGCCGGGTCGCCGAGGTCCTGGCCCCCGTCCGCTCGACGTCCACTGCCCAGCCGCCACCGGCCAGCGGCCGTACCGTCCGCACCGTCGTCAGCGGGAGGACCTGCGCACCGGCCCGCTCGGCGAGGTGGAGGTAGTTCTTCGGCAGGGTGTTCTTGGCCCCGACCCGGCAGCCGGTCATGCAGGCACCGCACTCGGTGCACCCCGTCCGCGCCGGCCCCACACCGCCGAAGAAGGGGTCGTCGGCGCTACGGCCCGGGCCCTCGCCGAAGTAGACCCCCACCGGGGTCGACCGGAAGGTGTGGCCCACCCCCATGGCATCGGCGACGTCCCGCATGGCCTCGTCCGCCGGGGTGAGCGTGGGGTTCTGCACGACGCCGAGGATGCGCTTGGCCTGGCCGTACCAGGGCGCCAGCTCGGCGCGCCAGTCGGTGATCCCGGCCCACTGGCGATCCTGGTAGAAGGCGTCGCCCGGCTCGTACAGGGTGTTGGCATAGACGAGCGAGCCACCACCCACGCCGGCGCCCGAGAGGACGAGCACGTCGCGCAGCAGGCTGATGCGCTGGATGCCGTAGCAGCCCAGGCGCGGCGCCCAGAGGAAGCGTCGCAGGTCCCACGACGTCCGGGCGAACTCCTGGTCTCGGAACCGTCGGCCGGCCTCGAGCACCGCCACTCGGTAGCCCTTCTCGGCCAGCCGCAGCGCGGTCACCGAGCCGCCGAAGCCGGACCCGACGACGACGACGTCGTGGTCGAAGGACCGACGCGCGGTGCTCATCGCAGGTGCGCCGCCTTGGCCACGCGGAGCCAGGCCGTGGTGGCACGCTCGAAGTGCTCCGCGGTGAACGGGCCGAAGGGCGCCAGCGGGAAGCCCCGCTGCCAGGCCACCGTCTGGGACTCCGTGAACTTCTGCAGGCCCTCGGGTCCGTGCCGCCGGCCCAGGCCGCTGTCGCCCATGCCGCCCATCGGCAGGGCGGTGGCCGACCAGGTCGCGCCGTACACCTCGTTGACGTTGACCGTGCCACAGCGGATGCGCTCGGCCACCGCCCGGCCCCGCCGCAGGTCGATGGTCCAGACGCTGGCGTTCAGCCCGTACGGGGAGTCGTTGGCCGCCTCGACCAGAGCGTCGTCGCCGTCGGCGGAGGCCACCCACGCGACGGGCCCGAAGACCTCCTCGCCGTACGCCGGCATGTCGGGCGTGACGCCTTCGAGCAGCGTCGGCTCGTAGAAGTACGGCCCCAGGTCGGGGCGGGCGCGCCCCCCGGTCAGTACGCGGGCGCCTCGGGCGACCGCGTCGTCGACGTAGCCGGAGACGCGCTCGAGCTGGTCCGCGGACACGAGCGTCCCGACCTCCACCGACCAGTCGCCGCCCGCACCCAGCCGAAGCCGCCCCATCGCTTCGACCAGGCGCGGCACGAAGGCGTCCGCGACGGCGCGGTCGACGAGGACGCGCTCGATCGACACGCACAGCTGACCGGCGTTACCGCTGATCGCCCGGGCCGTGCCGGCGGCCGCCCGGTCGAGGTCGGCGTCGCTCAGGACGAGCAGCGGGTTCTTGCCGCCCAGCTCCAGGCTGGTGCCCACGAGGCGCCGGGCGGCGCTGAGCGCCACCTGACGACCGGTCTCGGTCGATCCGGTGAACTGAACGTAATCGCCGCCGTCGACCACCGCCTGGCCGACCACCCGGCCCGGCCCTGCGACCACCTGCCAGAGGCCTTCGGGAACGCCGGCCCGGACCGCCAGCTCGCGCACGCGGAGCGCGGACAGGGTGACCTGGGTGTCCGGCCGGAGCACGACACCGTTGCCCGCCAACAGCGCGGGCACGGCATCGCAGACCGCCGTGACGATCGGGTAGTTCCAGGGAGACACGATGCCGACGACGCCCTTGGGGTGACGGACCTCGTAACCCCGCGTGAGCACCGGGACCAGGCCCGTGGCCCGCCGCCGGCGCAGCATGGCGGGGCCCCGGCGCGCGTAGTAGCGGCAGTGCAGGGCGAGGTCGACGACCTCCTCGTACGCCGAGAGGCGGGACTTGCCCGACTCCGCCTGGACGACGTCGACCAGCTCCATCCGGTGGTCCAGCACCAGGTCGTGCCAGCGCAGCAGGACCTCGGCCCGGTCGCCGACAGGGCGGTCGGCCCACGCGTGCTGGACCTCACGAGCATCGACGTACGCTCGCTCGACGTCCTCGACCGAGGACATCGGCAGGTCCACGAGCGGCTCGCCGGTGAAGGGAGCCAGCACCCGCTGGCGCTCCGCGTCCGGTCCCGCGGCGATCCCGGCCACGAGCCGGTCGATCAGTTGCGGGTCCAGCAGTTCCGAGCGGCGCTCTGTGGCCAGGTCCGTCATGGCCGCAGCGTATGTCCGAGCCACGCCGGACCTGCAGGGCCTTGCGTCCCGGATCCGCTCGGCGTCGGGCCGAATGACCACGTTCACCACCCTCGTGGGGGCATCACGAGGCGTTGGAGCCTCGTGATGGCCAGAGCCAGCCTGGTGGTGGCCGGGGTGCCGCGGCACCGCGGGGAGTCACCGCCCGCGGGCGCCCGGCGCCGGGTCAGGAGCCGACGGTGACCTCGACCCGCTGGAACTCCTTGCACTCGGTGTAGCCGGTGGTGGCCATGGCCCTGCGCAGGGCGCCGACGAGGTTCATCGAGCCGTCGGCGGCGTGCGACGGGCCCAGCAGGATCTGCTCCAGCGGGCCCACGGTCCCGACCTGGACCCGGATCCCGCGCGGGAGCTCCGCGTGGACCGCCTCGGACCCCCAGTGCCAGCCGCGCCCGGGCGCCTCGGTCGCCCGGGCCAGCGGGGACCCCACCATGACGGCGTCGGCGCCGCAGGCGATCGCCTTGGCCACGTCGCCGGAACGTCCGATCGAGCCGTCGGCGATGACGTGCACGTAGCGTCCGCCCGACTCGTCCAGGTAGTCGCGCCGCGCCGCGGCCACGTCGGCGACCGCGCTGGCCATCGGCACGGCGATGCCGAGGACCGTACGAGTGGTGTGTGCGGCGCCCCCGCCGAAGCCGACCAGGACACCGGCGGCGCCCGTACGCATCAGGTGCAGCGCCGCCTGGTAGGTGGCGCAGCCGCCGACGACGACCGGGACATCGAGCTCGTAGATGAACTGCTTGAGGTTCAACGGCTCGGCCCGGCCGGAGACGTGCTCGGCCGACACGGTGGTGCCGCGGATCACGAAGAGGTCGACGCCCGCGTCGATGACGGCCCGGTGGAAGCGTTTGACCCTGGGCGGGCTCAGCGCTCCCGCCACGGTCACCCCGGCCTCCCTGATCTCCCGGAGGCGGGCGGCGATGAGGTCCTCGCGGACCGGGGACGCGTACACCTCCTGCAACCGGCGGGTGGCCAGCTCTTCGTCCAGCGAGGAGATCTCCTCGAGGAAGGGTTCGGGGTCGTCATAGCGGGTCCACAGGCCCTCGAGGTCGAGCACGCCGAGGCCGCCGAGCTTGCCCATGGCGATGGCCGTGGCTGGCGACATCACCGAGTCCATGGGCGCGGCGAGCACCGGCAGCTCGAAGCGGTAGGCGTCGATCTGCCAGTGCGTGGACACCTCTTCGGGGTCGCGGGTGCGCCGGCTGGGCACCACCGCGACGTCGTCGAAGGCGTAGGCCCGGCGGCCGCGCTTGCCTCGCCCGATCTCGATCTCCGCCATGGGCGCCGAGGCTAGCGGGAGCTGCTACCGGCCCGAGTAGTTGGGCGCCTCGACGGTCATCTGCACCGCATGGGGGTGGCTCTCGATCAGCCCGGCCGCAGTGATCCGCACGAAGCGGCCCCGCTCCTGGAGCTCCCGCACCGTGGCCGCGCCGCAGTAGCCCATGGACGCCCGGAGCCCGCCGACGAGCTGATGGGCCACGTTGGCCAACGGCCCCCGGTAGGCGACCTGGCCCTCCACGCCCTCCGGCACCAGCTTGTCGTCGGAGAGCAGGTCGTCCTGGAAGTAGCGGTCCCGGCTGTAGGACACCTGCTGCCCCCGGGACTGCATGGCCCCGAGGGAGCCCATGCCGCGGTAGTTCTTGAACTGCTTGCCGTTGATGAACACAAGCTCGCCGGGGGACTCCTCGCACCCGGCCAGCAGGGACCCGAGCATCACCGCGTCGGCCCCGGCCACCAGGGCCTTGGCGATGTCGCCGGAGTACTGCAGCCCGCCGTCGCCGATGACCGGGACCCCGGCGGGCCGGCACGCCCGGGCCGCCTCGTGGATTGCCGTCACCTGGGGGACACCGACACCCGCCACCACCCGGGTGGTGCAGATCGAGCCCGGACCGACGCCCACCTTGACGCCGTCCGCCCCCGCCTCGACCAGGGCCCGGGCGCCGTCGTAGGTCGCCACGTTGCCGGCCACGACGTCGACGTCGGCCAGCTCGGCCTTGAGCTTGGCGACCGTGTCCAGCACGGCCCGGGAGTGCCCGTGCGCGGTGTCGACGACGACCAGGTCGACGCCCGCGTCGACCAGCGCCATCGCCCTGGCGTACGAGCCCTCGCCCACGCCCACCGCTGCGCCGACGACGAGGCGCCCAGCCCCGTCCTTGGTGGCACCGGGGAACTGGTCGCGCTTGACGAAGTCCTTGAGCGTGAACAGACCGGTCAGGCGTCCGGCGTCGTCCACGAGGGGGAGCTTCTCCACCTTGTGCGCCTTGAGCAGCCCGAAGGCCTCGTCCGAGGGGATCCCCGTACGGCCGGTGATCAGAGGCATCGACGTCATGATCTCGCGGACCGGGCGGGACCGGTCGGACTCGAAGCGCATGTCGCGGTTGGTCACGATGCCGAGCAGGAGCCCGGCCTCGTCGACCACGGGGGCGCCGGAGATGCGGAACCTCCCGCACATCGCGTCGACCTCGGCCACCGTGGCCTCCGGGCCGACGGTGACCGGCCGGGTCACCATGCCCGCCTCGGACCGCTTCACCAGGTCGACCTGCGAGGCCTGGTCGTCTGCCGACAGGTTGCGGTGCAGGATGCCCACGCCTCCCTGCCGCGCCATGGCGACGGCCATCCGCGCCTCGGTCACCGTGTCCATGGCCGAGGAGAGCAGCGGGACCTGGACGGCGATCCGCCGGGACACCCGCGACGACGTGTCCACCTCGCTCGGGACGACGTCGGACGCCGCGGGCTGCAGCAGGACGTCGTCGAAGGTCAGCCCCAGCGGGGCGAAGCTGTCCGGCACGCTGCCATGTTAACCGCGCCGACCGTCCCCACCTCGGTTGGCGGGCGGGTCAGCCGTCACCCTCCGCCCGGACCCCCGCCTCCCGGACGGGTCCTCGGCCGGTCGGCAGGGGGGCCGCCACCGACCTCTCGGTCGGCACCCGGACGATGCGCCGGGGCGCCGCGCGCGGAGGAACCGGCACCGGACGAACCGGGGGGCGCCGGCGCCCGGGCGCCGACGTCGGACGCCCCTGCGTCCTCCGGCCCGCCGTCGCCGGAGCTACCGTCGACGTTCACGGACAGGTCGGCTGGTCGCTCCGGTCGGGAGCTGGGCGGGTCGACAAGAGCGCCGGGTCGCCCGGTACGACCCGGAGCGCTGGTCTCACCGGCTTCGTCGCCCTGACCGGGTGGCTGCGAGTGGCCTGGGGCGACCGACGTGCCGGTACCGCCGGAGGCGTCCGTGGTGCCGCTCTCGCTCGAACCACCGGATCCCCCTCCTCGTGCCGCGTCCTCCTCCGCACCGTCGCTCGTCGAGCCGCCGTCAGTCGGCTCGTCCGACTCGATCACGCTCGTCGACGACTCGCCCTCCGAGCCGTCGGTCTCCGTGACGTCCTCCTCGACGGAGGTCCCCTCTGCGGCAGCCTCGTCCACCGCCGGGTCCTCCAGGGACTCCGCGAGGTCCTCGGCCCCGTCGAGGTCGGCCGCCTCAGCACGGTTGTTGTTCTCTGCGACGGCCTGCCGGGACTGCTCGAAGAGACTGGCCACAGAGTCGCGGACGGTGGTCGTCTCCTCGGACGAGGAGCCCCCTCCACCATCGCCGGTGACCTGGGCGATGACGGCGCGGATCGGGGCCAGGAAGCTGTCCCCCCCCACGGCTGCGGCGACACCCGTCAGTGACATCGACACCAGCGCCACCGTGGCTCCTGCGACGGCCCGCTTGCGTCCGCGCCACGAGCGATCCGCTGCGTGGGTACCGCGCGGTCGTGGACTCTGCCGGGTGCCCGAGGTCGTCGAGACGGGCTCGGGCATCGGCTCCCGGGCCTCGTCGCGCAGCGCCGCCAGCAGGTCCACGAGGACCTCCCGCTCACTGTCGGCCGGCAGCTCGGTGCCCGTCGCCAGGCGGTCCAGCATGTCCGCGTCGCGGCGCAGCGCCGTCAGGTCCTCGTACGGAGGCGTCATCGGGTCACCTCCTCGTCCGCCGCGATGGCCCGGAGGCGGGTCAGCGCCCGGTGCTGCGCCACACGGACAGCACCGGCGCTCATCCCCAGCACCTGCCCGGTCTCCTCGGCGGTGAGGCCCACGACCACGCGGAGCACGAGCAGCTCCCGCTGGGTCTCGGGCAGCTGCGCGAGCAGCGACCGGGCGGTGTCGGCGTCGCTGCGGCGGACCGCGTGCTCCTCCGGGGTCGGGTCGTCCGCGACTTCGTCGGGCACCTGCGCCGTGAGCACGCCCTCGCGGTGGCGCACCCGCACCGCATCGGCCACCTTGTGCGAGGCGATGCCGTAGACGAACGCCTCGAACGGCAGGCCTTCGTCGCGGTAGCGCGGCAGCGCCTTCAGCACGGCCAGGCACACCTCCTGTGCGACGTCGTCAGCCGTGTGGTCCCCGCCGTGCCGGCCGAGCCGCGCCCTGCAGTAGCGGTGCACCAGGGGCCGTACGCGAGCCAGGAGCGAGTCGAGGGCCCCACGGTCGCCGCGAGCGGCGCGTACGGCGAGCTCGCGGGAGTCACGTGACCTGCCTGCCGGCGCGCGGAGGAGGGCCGGCTCGGGGAACGCGGCCGGGTCGGCGACCATCAGCACGCGTTCCGGGGATTCGCCCGGGCCCCCCCGAGCACACCGATGTGCACCCGCCCCATGATGCCGGTCGTCGGACCGTAGCGGTAGCCGGGAGGGGGTGATTCGTCCGCCGATTCCACGCGTCCCCGGGGTTCGGCTCAGGCCCCGACGACGGCCAGCGCCTCCACCGCTGCGGCCAGCTCGTCGACGACCGCCAGCCCGGCCAGCCCCAGCGGCAGGCCCTCGGCCGCCCATCCCGGACCGCCGAGCACCACCAGAGGTGCCGGGCGGACCGCCGGGAGCGCGCTGAGCGCCCGGGGGTCACCCGTGGACGGCATGGTGGACCAGAGGAACACCGCACTCGGCCCCGTCCGCCGGATCGCCGCAGCCAGCGCGTCCTGCGGGACGCGGGCACCCAGCACCCGGGTGGCCACCCGACGCTCCGCGAGGGAGGCCGCGAGAGCGTGCAGCGGGAGGGAGTGCTGCTCCTCCTCCGTACAAGCCAGCAGCACGGGTGGCGAGGCGGTCGCCGGCTGACCCAGCCGGTGCTGGTAGGAGCGCAGCGCACCGAGGACCGCCTCGGAGGCCAGGTGCTCGACGTCGACGCCGCGGCCGGTCCGTTCCCACCGGGCACCGAGCTCGACGAGGACGGGGGCGACCAGACCCTCCCAGGTGGGGACGGCGCCCCGCCGGTCCAGGCTCGCCCGCACGGTCGAGGTGATCGTCGGGCCGTCCAGCGCCTCGGCCGCCCGGAGCACCGCCCGCACCCGGTCACCCGGACGCCCCAGCTCGACGACGGGCGCCGGTCCGCCGCGGGTGGGGGTGGTGGCCGGGCGCGGCCCCGGGGGCCGGAAGGCGACGGCGCGTCCGCCGATCCCCGGCTCGCCGCCGGCCCCGGGTTGGCCGCCGGCGAGGGCGAGCCGGGCTGCCTCAGCGGCAGGAACCCCTTCGAGGATGAGCCGCCGCATGGTCTGCAGCCTCGCCAGGTCGGCCGCACCGTAGCGGCGGTGGGTGCCCGCCTCGTGCGTCGAGGGTCCCAGCCCGTAGCGACGGGCCCACGTCCGTAGGGTCGTGGGCGCGACCCCGAGGCGGCGCGCGACCGCCGCGACGGTGAGTGGCGCGTCGGGAGGGGCCACGGACTCCTCACCGGACGGGGCGGCCATGCGGGCGATTGTGCTGCCGACGTACGGGTACCGCCACCTGGACCGCGCGCGAAAAACGCGTCCTGACCGATTCAGGGTCGAGGGTTGAACAACTTCTGGATCGGTTGTACGGTCGAACGCATCCGGACCGGCGGTCCGGGAGGAAGACCTGACGACAGCGCAGGACGCAGCTTGGAGGGCCCGGATGGCCGACCTGACCCGTCTCCCCGGACCGATCGCCGCCATCTGGGAGTGGCAGCTGCAGGGAGCATGCCGGGCGGCGGACCCGGATCTCTTCTTCCACCCCGAGGGCGAGCGCGGCCCGCGCAAGAACCACCGCGACGAAGCGGCCCGCGCGGTCTGCGCCGGCTGCCCCGTCCTCACCCAGTGCCGCGAGCACGCCCTGGCCGTCCGCGAGCCCTACGGGGTGTGGGGCGGGCTCACGGAGGACGACCGCGAGGCCGTCTATGCCGGAGCCGCCGTGCCCGCGGTGCGGCTGGTCCCACTGGCCGGCTGAGACCACCCGGGTCGCCGAGCGCGCGTCACCCGCTGGGACCGTCCGCCCGGCACAGACGTACCGGTCGGCCAGGGACCACACCCGGGCGCGTCCGTCCCCCCGGACGCGCCGAGGCCCGGTCCCCCGAGTGCGGGGGACCGGGCCTCACTGGTCCGCGTGCCGGGCAGGCCCGGCGCACGGCGATGGGCTCAGTGCCCGTGGCCGTGGCCGTGCCCGTGACCGCCAGCGGTGTCGGCCTCGGGCTCCTCCGGCCGCTCGGCCACCGCCACCTCGGTGGTGAGCAGCATTCCGGCGATGGACGCGGCGTTCTGCAGGGCCGACCGGGTCACCTTGACCGGGTCCAGGACACCTGCCGCGATGAGGTCGCAGTACTCCCCCGTCGACACGTCCAGCCCCTGTCCCAGCGGCAGCTCGGAGACCCGCGCGACCACGACGTAGCCGTTCTCGCCCGCGTTCTCGGCGATCCAGCGCAACGGCTCGGCGAGGGACTTCCGGACGACGCCCACGCCCGTGCGCTCGTCCCCGGTGAGGCCGAGGTCGTCCTCCAGCACCTCACCGGCATGGATCAGGGCGGTGCCACCACCGGCGACGATGCCTTCCTCGATCGCGGCCCGCGTCGCGGAGATCGCGTCCTCGATGCGGTGCTTGCGCTCCTTGAGCTCCACCTCGGTCGCGGCCCCCACGCGGATGACGCAGACTCCGCCGGCGAGCTTGGCCAGGCGCTCCTGGAGCTTCTCGCGGTCCCAGTCCGAGTCGGTCCGCTCGATCTCGCCCTTGATCTGGGCGATCCGCGCCTCGACGTCGGCCGGGTCACCGGCGCCGTCGATGATCGTGGTGTCGTCCTTGGTGACGACGACGCGTCGGGCCCGGCCGAGCACCTCCAGGCCGACCTGGTCGAGCTTGAGTCCGACCTCCGGAGAGACCACCTGGGCACCGGTCAGGACCGCCATGTCCTGGAGCATGGCTTTGCGACGGTCCCCGAAGCCGGGGGCCTTGACCGCGACGCCCGTGAAGGTGCCCCGGATCTTGTTCACCACGAGCGTGGACAGCGCCTCGCCGTCCACGTCCTCGGCCACGACCAGCAGCGGTTTGGCCGCCTGGACGACCTGCTCGAGCAGTGGGAGCAGGTCGGCCACCGCGGAGATCTTGCCCTGGTGCAGGAGCACGTACGCGTCCTCGAGCACGGCCTCCATCCGCTCCGGGTCGGTCACCATGTACGGCGAGATGTAGCCCTTGTCGAACTGCATCCCCTCGGTGAACTCGAGCTCCGTGCCGAAGGTCTGCGACTCCTCGACCGTGATCACGCCGTCCTTGCCGACCTTGTCGAAGGCCTCGGCGATGAGCGTGCCGATGGTGCGGTCCTGCGCCGACACGGCGGCGACCGCGGCGACCTCGGCCTTGTCGTCCACCGGACGCGCGGACTCGAGCAGGCTGTTGTTGACCGCCTCCACCGCCGCGTCGATGCCCCGCTTGACGGCCAGGGGGGCCGCACCCGCGGTCACCGCCCGCAGGCCGCCGTGCACCATCGCCTGGCCGAGCACGGTCGCCGTCGTCGTGCCGTCTCCGGCCACGTCGTTGGTCTTGGTGGCGATCTCCTTGGCGAGCTGGGCGCCGATGTTCTCGAAGGGGTCCTCCAGCTCGATCTCCCGGGCGATCGTCACGCCGTCGTTGGTGATGGTGGGCGAGCCGAACTTCCGGTCGATCACGACGTTGCGCCCGCGCGGGCCGAGCGTCACCTTGACGGTGTCCGCGAGCGCGTCGACACCGTGCTCGAGATGCCGGCGCGCGGTCTCGTCGAAGTCCAGGATCTTGGGCATGGGTCTTCCTCCTCCAACGGGGCCCGCCCCGGGCGCCCGCTACCGGCCGTCCCCGGCCGGCTCGGGCCGCCACCGGGGCGGTCCCTGTCAGTGTCCTCGTACTCGACGGGTCACTTCTTGATGACGGCCAGCACGTCACGGCCGGACAGGATGAGGAGCTCATCGCCGTCGTACTTGACCTCGGTGCCGCCGTACTTGGAGTACAGGACCGTGTCGCCCACGGCGACGTCGAGCGGGATGCGCTTTTCGCCGTCGTCGTCCCAGCGACCGGGGCCGACGGCGATGACCTCGCCCTCCTGCGGCTTCTCCTTGGCGGTGTCAGGGATGACGAGACCCGACGCCGTGGTCTGCTCCGCGTCCAGCGGCTTCACGACGATGCGGTCCTCGAGCGGCTTGATGGAGACCGACACTTGCTGACCTCCCCTTTCGCGGGATGTCACGACTTCTGCGATGACTGGGTGGACGCGCAGCCGCACCGCCGTCGCGGTGCCGGTGCGGACGGGCGCCCGGCTGGCACACTCCCAGGGAGAGTGCCAGCCCTGAACCTAACCCTTCGTTAGCACTCGGTCAAGGCGAGTGCTAGGACTGGGAACGAGGACATGAACCTGCCCACGTTCGACGCCCTGCTCGGCGACGAGGGCGCCGCGCTGCTGGACGAGGCCTGCCTCGGCTACGGGCGCGAGGACACCCTCGCGCTGTCCGCCAGGCTGCGCCGTCGGCACCCGCCCGGCCTGGTGGCCGCCGCACTCACGCAGGCCAGGTTGCGGGCCCGGGCAACCGACAAGCTCGACCCGGCGGACGCCGAACGGATGCTCTTCACCGACGAGGGGCTGCAGCAAGCGACGCGGCAGCCCGTCGCGGAGCACCGGGCGACCCGGCTCGCCGCGGCGCTCGGGCCGGGCTCCCGCGTCCTCGACCTCGGCTGCGGCATCGGCGCCGACCTGGTCGCCCTGGCGCGCACCGGGCTGGACGTCACGGGGGTCGAGCGCGACCCCCTCACGGCGGCCGTGGCGCGGCACAACGTGGCGGCGCTGCGGCTGGCGGGCCACGCCCGGGTGCTCGAAGGCGACCTGACCGAGGCGGACCGCAGCCACGCCGACGCGGTGTACTGCGACCCGGCTCGTCGGTCCGCGGGACGGCGCCGGTTCGACCCGCGCGGATGGTCCCCTCCCTGGCCCTTCGTCGAGGAACTGCTCGCCGGCCCCGGCACGGCCGTGGTCAAGGTCGCCCCAGGGATCCCGCACGACCTCGTTCCGCCGGGAGCGGAGGCCGAGTGGGTCTCCGAGGGCGGCGACCTGGTGGAGGCGACCCTGTGGTCTGCGTCGCAGGCGACGGCTCGGCGCCGGGCGACGCTGCTCCCGGGCGGGGCCACGCTCACGTCCGCCGACGACCCCGGGCCCCCGGAGGGGGTGGGCGTCTCCGACGTGCTCTACGAACCGGACGACGCCGTGGTGCGCGCCGGCCTGGTCACGGCGGTGGCCGGGCTGGTCGGTGGCTGGCTCCCCGACCCCCGCATCGCCTATGTCACCGCTCCCCGGCACGTCAAGACCCCGTTCGCCCGGGCCTTCGCGGTGCTGGAGCACCTGCCGTACGACGTCGGCCGGCTCCGCGCGTGGGTGAAGGCGCATGGCGTCGGCGTGCTCACGGTCAAGAAGCGGGGGGTCGGTGTCGAGCCGGAGGCGCTGCGGCGCGCGCTGCGGCCGCGCGGGACGGCGGAGGCGACCCTCGTGGTCACGCGCGTCGGCGGCCGGGCCACCGCCCTGGCCGTGGACCCGTTGGAGTGACGGGGGTGACCCTGGCGCGCCCTCGGGCCGCGCGTCAGCACCCTGCGCGCTCGACCCCTTCGACCTCGACGGACAGCGTGCCGCCGCCTCGGGCCTCGCCGGTGAGCACGTCGACCAGCGCGCGGAACGCCCCCGGCGTCCGCCCGTAGAGCGCGATGGCAGCGGTGCCCGCCGCGCTGCCGCCCAGTCCGTACGGGGTGTCCAGGGCTACCACGACGTCGCCGGTGCCCGCGGCGGTGCCGGCGAGCAGGCGCACCGTCTCGCCGGTGCCCACGTCCAGGCCTGCAGCAGCCGCGGCGTCGGCGAAGCGGGACCGGTCCGCCGCCGACCCCCCGACCACCTGGACGGCGTCACCGACCAGCCGGCCCTCGCAGGGACCGGCGATCACGGTGAGTCCCGCCAGCGAGGCGGCGTACGAGAGGTCGGCGTGGGACCCCAGCACGTCGGAGTCCGCGGGTGGAGCGGAGGCGGCCTGGTGCAGCTGCAGGGCCACGACCCGCGTCGCGGCCTCGGCGAGGCGCACCGCCGGGAGGTCACCGTTGCCGACCGCGGCGACGAGCGCGGCGTGCGCCGCACTG
Source organism: Jiangellales bacterium (assembly GCA_035761805.1). Classification (GTDB taxonomy): domain Bacteria; phylum Actinomycetota; class Actinomycetes; order Jiangellales; family Jiangellaceae; genus DASTQL01. Next base: position 14,863 of record DASTQL010000022.1, read on the forward strand.
GCGTCGGCAGGCATGAGGGCGATGTCGGCCCCGGCGGCGACCGCGCGCACGGCTGCCTCACCGGGGCCGAAGGCACCGGTCACGGCGCCCATGTCGAGGGCGTCGGTGACGACGACGCCCTCGAAGCCCAGGTCCTCCCGGAGCAGCTCGACCACTGCGGAAGACAGCGACGAGGGGACACCCGGGTCCACGGCGCGGACGTCCAGGTGGGCGACCATGACAGCCGGCGCGCCGGCCTCCACGGCGGCGTCGAAGGGCACGAGGTCTCGCTCGCGGAGCTGCTCGACCGTGGCCTCCTGGACAGGGAGCGTCTCGTGGCTGTCGGCCGGGACGGAGCCGTGCCCGGGGAAGTGCTTGACCACCGGGACGACTCCTGCTTCGGCGTAGCCGTCGAGCCCCGCGCGGGTGATCTCGGCGACCAGCTGCGGGTCCGACGACGCGGCCCGGCTCCCGATGGTGGGGTCGTCGGGTCCGCTGGTCACGTCCGCGACGGGGGCGAAGACCATGCCGAGCCCGAGCGAGCGCAGCTCTCGCCCGCTGGCCTCGGCTACGTCGGCCGCGAGGGCGGGGTCCCGGGCCGCGCCCAGGGTCATCAGGGACGGGAACTCCGTCGCCGGCGCGTGGACCCGGGCCACGAGCCCGCCTTCCTGGTCCACCGCGGCGATGAGGGGCACCGGTCGTCCGGCGGTGGCGGCCCGCAGCTCACCGAGCGCCCCGGCCAGCTGCTCGGGTGAGCGGACGTTGTCGCCCATGACGATGACCCCGCCGAGGTGGAGCTCGCGGACCAGATCCACCGGCGGCTCCGGTCCCGGGTAGCTGGCCACGATCACCTGGCCCGCCCGCTCCTCGAGTGTGTAGGCGGCGACGATCTCCCGCGCCTGCTCCCACTCGGCCTCGGTGGGACCCCAGGACAGCGCCTCCGGCGTGGGCTCGGCCGGCGCTTCCTCCCCGGCGGTCGGCCGAGCGGGGGCGCCGGCTGTCGCGTCCCGCCCGTCGTCGCCGCCGCAGGCCGAGAGGGCCAGCAGGGTCACCGCGACGGTCACGGTGACGGGGAGGCGGCGGGACACGGGGCACCAGTGTGACCGACCGGTGCAACCGGCACGCGGTCGGCCCGTGGTCGTCACCCTCCGGCCAGCTCGACGAGCCGGGCGACCGCGGCCTCCGGCGTGATCCCGGGCTCGGCCAGGCGCAGCAGGACCCCGGCGTCGCCGATCCCGGCCCCCCGCCTCGCCTGGTGGGTGAGCAGCCTCCCGGCCAGTGAGGCGACCCGGTCGGCCGAGCGGGCCAGGGCCCGAGCTTGCGCCGGGTCCGGCGCCGGCAGGTTGAAGCCGGGACCGCCGTCGTCGGTGACCGGGACCCCGGCCCGTGCCAGCATCTCGGCCGCCTCAGGGTCCATGTCGTGGTTGGCCTCGCGCGGAGCGGCGCACGAGGCCACGACGTGGACGGGGCCACGGGGCGCCTCGATCAGCGCGAGCGCCTCCGCGATCACCGTCAGCGGCCCGAGCGAGACCAATGTGCCGGCTCCTGCCACCAACAGGGTTCGCGCCGCCGGGAAGGTCGACGGATCGGGCTCCTGTCGCGGCCCCCACCCACCGAGCCCGTCGGGCCCGTGCACATCCCGTACGGGATAAGGAGACCCGTCCGACCGGTGGTCGACCCCCGCAGCGACCGGGACGTCGACGCCCAGCAGGGCGAGAACATGTGTGGTGTTCGCCAGCACCCGGCCCAGGGGCACGTTGCCCGCCGTGGCGACCACGGCGTCC
>DASTQL010000023.1:0-3816 GCA_035761805.1 Jiangellales bacterium
ACGACGCTGATCTGGCGGGGATCGCGCAGCGCCGACGGCTTCACCGTCGAGACGAACGGTGTCGCACCGCCAGGCGGGCCGGGTCCTCCGTACGCCCTGCTCGGGGTCAGGTCCTGCGACCTGGCGGCGATCGGCGTCCACGACCGGGTGCTTGCCGGGCGGGCTTCGGTGGACACCGACTACGTCCACCGGCGGCAGGACTGCTTCGTCGTGGCCGTCACGTGTGGGAGCCCCGGGGGGACGTGCTTCTGCGTCTCCATGGGCACCGGACCACGCCCCGGGGCCGGGTACGACCTCGCGCTGACCGAGATCCTCGACGACGGCGCCGGGCACCGGTTTCTCGCCGAGCCGGGCAGCGATCGGGGCGCCGACGTGCTCGGCGTCCTTCCGGGCAGCCCCGCGGGTGCCGACGACCTCGCGGCCGCGGACCGCGTGGCAGCCGACGCCGTGGCCCGCATGGGCCGGGTACTCGAGACCGACTCGCTCCGGGACGTGCTCTACGCCTCCGCCGAGAGCGCGCGCTGGGACGACGTCGCCACGCGATGCCTGGCCTGCACCAACTGCACCCTCGTCTGCCCCACCTGCTTCTGCAGCTCGGTCGACGACGTCAGCGACCTCACCGGCACGGCGCGGGAGCGCCACCGGGTCTGGGACTCCTGCTTCTCCGCCGACTACTCCTTCCTGCACGGCGGCAGCGTGCGCGCCTCCACCGCGGCGCGGTACCGCCAGTGGATGACCCACAAGCTGGCATCCTGGATCGACCAGTTCGGCACCTCCGGCTGCGTGGGATGTGGACGCTGCATCACCTGGTGCCCCGCGGCGATCGACATCACGGCCGAGGCGGCGTCCCTCCGCGCGGACCTGGCCGGCTCCTTCCCGGCACTGGAGGAGGCCTAGGTGCGCACGATCGAGCAGTACCTGCCCGACCACCCGTTCTTCGCGGGTCTCGACGAGTCGGCCATCGCGCTGCTCGCTGGGTGCGCCGTCAACGTGCACGTCGACACCGGACGCATGCTCTTCCGCGAAGGCGAGCCCGCGGACCGGTTCTACGTCGTCCGCCGCGGCCGGGTGGCGATCGAGGTGCGTGCACCCACGGGCCCGATCGTCATCGACACCGCCGACGAGGGCGACGTCGTCGGCTGGTCGTGGTTGGTGCCCCCGTACCGCTGGGTCTTCGACGCCCGTGCCGTGGCCCCCACCGGCGCAGTCGCCTTCGACGCTGTCTGCCTGCGCGGCAAGTGCGAGGCCGACCCCGCGCTCGGCTTCGCCCTGATGCAGCGGGTTGCCCGGGTGATGTACGAGCGGCTCCAGGCCGCGCGGGTGCGGCTGCTCGACCTGTACGGAGCCCCCCATGGCGCCTCTCGCTGACCTCGCCGCGGGTCCGTCGACCGACGCCGCGCGCGGGCCGATGCTGCCCCGTCCGTTCCGGGTCGACCAGCGGCGCCAGGACACGCGGGACACGGTGACGCTCGTCCTCGAACCCCTGGACGGGGAGCCGCTACCGTTCGACGCCGGCCAGTTCACCATGCTCGACGCCTTCGGGGTCGGGGAGGTACCGATCTCGATCAGTGGTGACCCGACCCGGCCGGGCCCGCTGGAGCACACCGTGCGTGACGTCGGCGCCGTCACACACGCACTGGTGCGCGGCGACCCGGGAACGGTGCTCGGCGTCCGCGGCCCGTACGGGACCGGCTGGGGCGCTCTCGACGGCGCCGGAGGCGACCTGCTGGTGGTCGCCGGCGGCATCGGCCTCGCACCCCTGCGGCCCGCCCTCCTCGACGCCCTGGCCCGCCGGGAGGCCTTCGGCCGGCTCGTCCTCCTGTACGGGGCACGCACGCCGCACGACGTGCTCTTCGCCGACGACCTCCGGAGCTGGCGCGACGGGCACGGGGTCGAGGTCGACGTGACCGTCGACTACGGGACCCCCGAGTGGACCGGCCGGGTCGGGCTCGTGACCTCGCTCATCCCACGGGCCGGGTTCGACCCGAGGAACACCCTCGCCCTCGTGTGCGGCCCCGAGGTGATGATGCGCTACGTCGCGACCGCCCTGCTGGATCGCGGCGTCCCTGCCGACCGGGTCCGCCTGTCCATGGAACGCAACATGCGTTGCGGGGTCGGACTCTGCGGCCATTGCCAGCTGCGTGAGCTGTTCCTCTGTGTCGACGGGCCGGTGCTCTCGTACGACCGGCTCGCACCGCTGATGGCGGTGGCGGAGCTGTGACATGACCGAGACAGCACCACTCCCGAAGCTCGCCGTGTGGAAGTTCGCCTCCTGCGACGGCTGCCAGCTCACCCTGCTCAACTGCGAGGACGAGCTGCTGGCGCTGACCGGGGAGATCGAGATCGCCTACTTCCCCGAGGCCACCCGCGCCGTTGTGAACGGGCCGTACGACGTGTCGCTCGTCGAGGGTTCGGTGACGACGCAGGAGGACGCGGAGCGGATCCGCCGTGTCCGTGACGTCTCACGACGGCTGGTGACCATCGGCGCCTGCGCGACGAGCGGCGGCATCCAGGCACTGCGCAACTTCGCCGACGTGGCGGAGTTCCGGTCCGTGGTCTACGCCCATCCCGCCTACGTGGCGACGCTCGACCGGTCGACGCCGATCTCCGCCCACGTCACCGTGGACTTCGAGCTGCGCGGCTGCCCGGTCGACAAGGGGCAGCTCCTCGAGGTGCTCGCGGCCCACCTGCAGCACCGGCGCCCTCGTGTTCCGTCCTACAGCGTCTGCGTCGAGTGCAAGCGGCGGGGAACGGTGTGCGTGGCCGTCGCCCACGGCACGCCCTGCCTGGGGCCCGTCACGCAGGCCGGCTGCGGTGCCATCTGTCCCGCCTACGCCCGCGGCTGCTACGGCTGCTTCGGCCCGCAGGACACCCCCAACACCGGCTCGCTCGCCGACCGGTTGCGCGTCCTGGGCCTGCCCGAGATCGACGTCCTGCGAGTCTTCCGCACCTTCAACGCCGGGGCCGAGCCGTTCCGGCGCGAGAGCGCGCGGCACGAGGAGGTGGCCCCGTGACGCACAAGCTCACCGGCGACCAGGTGCTCCAGGTCGACACCCTCGCACGGGTCGAGGGCGAGGGCGCCATGCGCGTCGTGGTCCGCGACGGCGAGGTGACCGACGTCGAGCTGCGCATCTACGAGCCGCCTCGCTTCTTCGAGGCGTTCCTGCGCGGACGGGCTTGGACCGAGCCGCCGGACATCACCGCCCGGATCTGCGGGATCTGCCCCGTCGCCTACCAGATGAGCTCCGCGCGCGCGATGGAGGACGCCCTCGGAGTCGAGGTCGACGGGCCGCTGCGCGACCTGCGCCGGCTGATCTACTGCGGCGAGTGGGTCGAGAGCCACACGCTGCACGTCTTCATGCTGCACGCCCCGGACTTCCTCGGCTACGAGAGCGCGATCGAGATGGCCCGCGACCATCGCGCGGTCGTCGAGCTCGGGCTCGCGATCAAGAAGGCGGGCAACGAGCTGATCGCGCTGATCGGTGGGCGAGAGGTGCATCCGATCAACGTGCGGGTCGGCGGGTTCTACCGCGCGCCGACGCGGCGCGAGCTGGCGCCGCTGCGCGAGCGCCTCGAGCGCGCGCGCGACCAGGCGCTCGAGGCGGTCGCCTGGACGGGGAAGCTGCCGTTCCCCGACTTCGAGCGCGACGTCGAGCTGGTCTCGCTGAGCGAGCCCGGGGAGTACCCGATCGACCGCGGGCGGCTGGTGTCCAACCGCGGGCTCGACATCGCAGCGCACGAGTTCGACGACCACGTGGTGGAGGAGCACGTCGAGCACTCGAACGCGCTCTACTCCCGGATGCGAGGGCGCGGCGC
>DASTQL010000024.1:0-6098 GCA_035761805.1 Jiangellales bacterium
AGCCGCACCAGGTCCGCCGGCCCGAAGCGGGACGCCTGGGTGGTCATCCGGGCCGCCTCGTCGTCGGGCGCCGCCAGCAGCCCTGAGGTCGAGGCATCGGGGACGGCCTTGACCACCACCAGGTCCCGGAAGCGTTCCAGCAGGTCGGTGAGGAACCGCCGGGGGTCGTGCCCGGAGTCCATGACGCGGTCGAGCGCCCCGAACAGGGTGGCGCCGTCACCCTCGCCCACCGCCTCGACGACCTCGTCGAGCAGGGCGGCGTCGGTGAAGCCGAGCAGCCCCACGGCGAGCTGGTAGGTCACCCCCTCCGGCCCCGAGCCCGCGATGAGCTGGCCGAGCACCGAGAGCGAGTCGCGGGCGGACCCGGCCCCCGCCCTGGCGACCAGGGTGAGCGCCGCGGGCTCGATCGGAACGCCCTCCTGCTCGCAGACGTACGCGAGGTGTTGCTGGAGCGTCCGGGACGGGATGAGGCGGAAGGGGTAGTGGTGCGTCCGCGAGCGGATCGTGCCGAGGATCTTGTCCGGTGCGGTGGTGGCGAAGACGAACCTCAGGTGTGGCGGGGGCTCCTCGATGATCTTGAGCAGGGCGTTGGCAGCGCCTGGACCGAGCTGGTGGGCCTCGTCGATGATGTAGACCTTGAACCGCGACGCCACCGGGGCGAAGTGCGCCTTCTCGCGCAGGTCACGTGCGTCGTCGACCAGGCCGTGGGTGGCGGCATCGAGCTCGATCACGTCGATGCTGCCCGGGCCGTTGGGCGCGAGGTCGACGCAGGACCGGCACTCGCCGCACGGCTCGGGGGTCGGGCCACGCTCGCAGTTCAGCGACCGCGCCAGGATCCGGGCGCTCGAGGTCTTGCCGCACCCACGCGGACCGGAGAAGAGGTAGGCGTGGTGGACACGGTCGTTCTCCAACGCCCGTACGAGGGGCCCGGTGACGTGCTCCTGCCCGACCAGGTCGGCGAAGCGGCCCGGACGGTACGTGCGGTACAGGGCGAGCGACACCCTCCGCACCCTAGCCCCGCCCGGCGACAGCACCGCGGCTCGCCTGTGAGTAGTCAGCAGTGGACCCCCGCGCACCCGGCTGAGCCCACCTGCCCTTGCTGCCTTCCGGCCCTGGGGGGGTTCAGCGGGATGCCGCCGCACGGGGGTCGGCGCCCAGTGTACGGGGCGGCCAGAGCGCTCCAGTACCCTCGTCCGCGGAGGATTCGCCTAGTGGCCTAGGGCGCACGATTGGAAATCGTGTTGGGGTTGATAGCCCCTCGCGGGTTCAAATCCCGCATCCTCCGCCCTCCGCCGGTGGCACCGATCCGTGGTCGGTGTCACCGGCTCGTCCGTACCGGCCTCTGGTCTGGAGGCCAGTGATCACGGCAGCGGTTCGGTCACCGCCGGCGCCGGCGGCTCCGGGTGCCGAAGACGCCCCGGGCGATCTCCCGGCCGATGACGGTACCGGCCGCGACCATGGCGCTGCGTAGGGCCGGGTTGGCCAGCGCCTTGTCGATCACGGACCCACCGCCGGGGACCGTCGTGGCCTCGGGCAGCCGGGCCAAGTCCTCGTCCACGGGTGAGGGCACCGTGGCGGGTGCGTCCTCGGGAGCCTCCGCCGCCGCCCGCGCGGCGAGCCGCTCGTAGGCGGAGTCGCGGTCGACCGCCTGGCCGTACGTCGCCTGCAGCGGCGAGGTGGCCACGATCGCGTCGAGCACCTCGGGCGGCGCGGGCGCCATCAGCGAGGTGGGCGCCGGCAGCCGGGTCCAGGCGACCGGCGTGGGCGCTCCGTCCTCCGAGAGCACCGTCACGACCGCCTCGCCGGTGCCGAGGACGGTGAGCACCTCTTCGAGGTCGTAGGCGGAGACGGGGAACGTGCGTGCAGTGGCCTTCAGCGCCTTGGCGTCGTCGGGGGTGAAGGCACGCAAGGCGTGCTGGACGCGGTTGCCGAGCTGGGCGAGCACGTCGGGGTGCAGGTCCCGGGGGGTCTGCGTCACGAAGAAGATCCCGACGCCCTTGGAGCGGATCAGCCGCACGGTCTGCGTGATCGCGGCGAGGAAGGCCTTGGACGCGTCTCGGAAGAGCAGGTGCGCCTCGTCGAGGAAGAAGACGAGCTTGGGCCGGCCGAGGTCCCCCACCTCGGGGAGCTCCTCGAAGAGCTCGGCGAGCAGCCAGACCAGGAAGGTCGAGAAGAGGACGGGCCGGTCCTGTACGGACGGGAGCTCGAGCAGGGTCACGACGCCGAAGCCCCCGTCGGTCGTCCGGAGCAGCTCGGCCACGTCGAGCTCCGGCTCGCCGAAGAAAGCGTCCGCCCCCTGGGCCGCGAAGGCGACGAGCTCGCGCAGGATCACGCCGGCCGTCTGTGCGGACAACCCGCCGAGGGCTTTGAGCTCGGCCTTGCCCTCGTCGGACACCAGGTGCTGAACGACCGCCCGAAGGTCCGCCAGGTCGAGCAGGGGCAGACCGGCCTGGTCCGCGTAGTGGAAGACCAGGCCCAGCGACGACTCCTGCGTGGTGTTGAGGCCCAGCACCTTGCTCAGCAGGGTCGGGCCGAACGACGTGATCGTCGCTCGCACCGGCACGCCCGTCCCCGCCCCGCCGAGCGCCAACAGCTCGACGGGGCAGGACCGCGCAGCCCAGTCCTGCCCGACCTCGGCGGCCCGGGCCAGGACCTTGTCCCCCGGCTCGCCGGGTGCGGCCAGGCCGGAGAGGTCGCCCTTGACGTCGGGGGCGAAGACCGGGACACCGTGCGCGGAGAGCTGCTCGGCCATCAGCTGCAGGGTCTTGGTCTTGCCGGTGCCCGTAGCCCCCGCGACCAGACCGTGCCGGTTGAGCACCGACAGCGGGATCCGTACCGGCGCGTCCGGGAGCGCCGTGTCGCCGTGCACCAGCGCACCGAGCTCGAGGCACTGCCCCTCGAAGGCGTAGCCCTTCCGTACGTCCTCGATGAGCTGGTCGGTCGGGGCCGGCTCGGCCATGCGGACCTCCGGTCTCGTCGTCGGCTGGCTCACGGGGCTGGCGCGCGGCAGCCTAGCCACCCGCTCGTACACTGGCGCCGTGATCTTCAAGCGGGTCCAGGACGGCCGTCCGTACCCCGCGCACGGCACCACTTCGCGCGGCTGGTCGGACCTCCCGCCCAGGCAGGTGCGGCTCGACGAGCTCGTGACGACCAAGCTGACCCTGCACCTGGACCTGCTGCTCGCGGAGGACTCCACCTTCTACGGTGACCTCTTCGCCCACGTGGTGGAGTGGCGGGGCGAGCTCTACCTGGAGGACGGACTCCATCGCGCACTCCGCGCAGCCCTTCAGCAACGCCCAGTCATCCACGCGCGGGTGCTGACCCTGGCGCCCTCGGGTTAGGCTGCCGTCCACCCGAGGACGACAGACGGAGGGGCCATGGCCGTGGAGACCCGGCCGGGTGGGGCCCGACACCGTAACACCGGCAGACACCTCCGCGCCGCCGTCACGTTGCTGGTGCTGGTGGGCTTCGTCTCCTTCGCCGCCATCTACGGCTGGCGCGCGATCACCGGTGGAGCCGCAGATGAGGACGCCGCCGCACAGCAGTGCCTGCCCGCCGCCCCGGTCGACGGCCCGCCGCCGGGAGAGGTCCAGGTGAACGTCTACAACGCGACCACCCGCTCCGGCCTGGCCTCGTCGACCGCCGGTCAGCTGCGCGAGCGCGGGTTCGTCATCCTCGACGTCGCCAACGACCCCTTGGCCCGACAGATCGACGGTACGGCGGAGGTCCGGGCCAACCCCGCCCAGCAGGCGGCTGCCAACGTGGTCCTCGCGCAGCTACCGGATGCGGTGTTCGTCCCCGACCAACGCGCCGAGCCGACCATCGACCTGGTGCTCGGGGAGGCCTTCCAGTCCCTGGCCGTGCCGCTGCCGCCCGAGCCGGACCCGGCGGCCGAGGGTGAGGCCGCACCCGAGGCGCCGGCCGACCCGGAGGCACCCGCCGCCGAGAACCCGTCCCCAACCGCCCCCGCCCTACCGCTCTGCTGAGAGGCGGCGCCCCGACGCCGGCGGCCTGTGACATGATCACCGGACCGACCGGAGCGCCGGGCAGGGTCACGCGGGGGGCGCCTTGCCGCCCGGACGGCACGACGGACGGCGGAATGACACCCCACCGGCGGACGGGACCCCGTGAGCGTCGACGAGCTCAACGTCGCCCTGCTCGTGACCACGACCGTCCTCCTCGTCGCGGTCGCTGCGGTCCGCCTGTCCACGCGGGCGGGGCTGCCGACGCTGCTGCTCTACCTGGGGATCGGGCTGATCATCGGCGAGTCCGGCTTCGGCCTGAGGTTCGAGGACGCCCAGCTGACCCAGGTCGTGGGCCTGGTGTTCCTGGCGATCATCCTGGCCGAGGGCGGCCTGACGACGCGGTGGTCGGTGATCCGCCCCGTCCTTGGTCCGTCGCTGATGCTGGCCACTGTGGGGGTCGCGGTCAGCGTGGCCGTCACGGCGACGGTCGCCATCGCGGTCTTCGACGTCGACCTGCGCACGGCGATCCTGCTGGGGGCCGTGGTCTCCTCCACCGATGCAGCCGCGGTCTTCTCGGTCCTGCGCCGCCTGCCGCTGCGCCGCAGGCTGGGAGCGACCCTCGAAGCAGAGTCCGGGTTCAACGACCCGCCCGTGATCATCCTCGTCAGCCTGGTGGTCTCGGATGCCTGGGAGCAGGCCGACCCCTTGGTCGCCGTCGGGATGACGGCCTACCAGCTCGTCGTCGGGGCCGTCGTTGGCCTGCTCGTCGCCCGGATCGGACAGTTCGTCCTGGCGCGCAGCGCCCTGCCGTCCCCGGGTCTGTATCCCGTGGCCACGGTCACGATCGCTCTGCTCGCCTTCGCCGCCGCCGGGGTGGTGGGTGGGTCGTCCTTCATGGCCATCTACGTGGCCGGCCTCTGGCTGGGCAACGCGCCGCTCCCCCACCGCCATGCGACGCTGGGCTTCGCGGAAGGGCTGGCCTGGCTGTCGCAGATCGGGCTGTTCGTCCTGCTCGGCCTGCTGGCCTCCCCGTCCCGACTCCCCGAGGCCCTGCCCCAGGCCCTCGTGATCGGTGCCGGGCTGCTGCTGCTGGCCCGGCCCCTGTCCGTCCTCGTGAGCACGACGCCGTTCCGGGTCCCGTGGCGCGAGCAGGCGTTCATGTCGTGGGCGGGGCTGCGTGGAGCCGTGCCGATCGTGCTCGCCACGATCCCGCTCAGCGTCGGCGTGCCCGCGGCTCAGCAGATCTTCGACGTGGTGTTCCTGCTCGTGGTGGTCTTCACCCTGATCCAGGCGCCGACCCTTCCCCCGCTGGCACGCCTCCTGGACGTCGTGGAGAAGGACGACACCGCGGAGGTCGACATCGAGTCGGCGCCTCTGGACCAGATCCGCGGCACGCTCCTGCAGTTCCGCGTCCCGCCCCGTTCCCGGCTCGCCGGCGTGAGCGTCCTCGAGCTGCGCCTACCGAGCGAGGCCGCGGTGACACTGATCCTGCGCGGCCGACGGACCATCGTGCCCGACGAGAAGACCACTCTCGCCGCCGGGGACCACCTGCTGCTGGTGACCTCGTCGCGAGCCCGGCCGCTGACCGAGCGCCGGCTGCGCGCGGTGAGCCGGCGCGGTCGGCTGGCCGGCTGGATGGGTGAGCACGGGGACGAGGAGGTGGCCGCGCTGCCCGGCGTGCGCCGGGCGGTGCGCGTGCGGCGTCGGCTCGCCGACCGCGCTCGCTCGGTCGGCGGACGGCTGCGCCGGCGTCGCCCGGGTTGACTCGGGGCTGTTGCCTGGTGCCGCGTCTAGCTCCTACCTGGTCGGCACACCGGCTGCCCCGGGACCTGCCGGACCGGCCCGGCCACCGCGGTGCGGGCCGTCGGGCCGGCGAGCGCCCGCTCGAGGCCGGTGAAGAGGTCCAGCACGTCGGTCGCCTCGAAGACTCGGTAACGCCGGCGTCCCACGTTGCGTTGCCGGAGGATCCCTGCAGCAGCCAGTGCGTTGACCGCGTCGGTGGTACGGGCCTTGGAGCGGCCGATCATGGCGCTCGCCGATTCGACGCTGACCACCGGTGCACCTGGGAGCACCTGGAGGAGCAGGTCGGTTCCCGAGTTCGCCCGCACCCGGCCCAGCCGGTCGCGCCACCGT
>DASTQL010000025.1:0-8446 GCA_035761805.1 Jiangellales bacterium
AGACCCAGGCGCCGCAACCGCCCGGCCGGCACTCCTACCGGTTCGCCCGCGACTGGGACCACCTGCGACAACGTCTCGAGCAAGGGAGCAGCGCATGACCACGACCGTCGTCGTCGGCGGGACGAGCGGCATGGGACTGGAGGTCGCCCGGCGCCGCCACGAGCAGGGCGACCAGGTCGTGCTCACCGGTCGCGACCCGGTCCGCGCGGCGGACGCGGCGGCCTCCCTGGGCGACTCCGCCAGCGGTATCGGCGTCGACCTCGCCGAGCCGCACACGATCGCCGGTGCCTTCGGGGGCATCGGCCGGGTCGACCACCTCGTCCTCGCGGCGATCGACCGCGACGACAACACGGTGCGCGACTACGACGTCGACCGAGCGCTCCGGCTGGCCACCATCAAGCTGGTCGCCTACACCGAGGTCGTCCACACCCTGCTGCCGGCCCTGCACGACGACTCGGCGGTCGTCGTCTTCGGCGGGCGGGCCAAGGACCGCCCGTACCCGGGCGGCACGACGGTCTCCGTGGTCAACGGGGGCGTCGTCGGCATGGTCAACGCGATGGTGACCGAGCTGGCGCCGATCCGGGTCAACGCGCTGCACCCCGGCATCGTCGGTGACAGCCCGTTCTGGGCCGCCAAGCCGGCCCAGGTCCTGGAGGGCTTCCGGTCCCGGACGCCTACCGGACGGCTGGCGACCATGGCCGACGTGGTCGGAGCCGTGGACTTCCTGCTGCTCAACCGGGGGGTCAACGGCGTGCAGCTGTACGTCGACGGCGGCTGGCTGCTCACGTGAGGGTCGCCGTCGTCGGCACCGGGCGGATGGGTGCCGCCATGGTCGGGCGGCTCGCAGCAGCCGGGCATGACGTCGTCGTGCAGAACCGCACCCGGGCCCGGGCCGACGCGGTCGCCGAGCGGCACGGCCTGCGGGCGGTGGCCCTGCCACGCGAGGCGGCGGCGGGCGCGGAGGTCGTCGTGGTGTCCCTCGCCGACGACGCAGCGGTGCGGGCGGCCTACGGCGGGGCCGACGGGATCGTGGCCGGTCTGGAGCCCGGCGCGGTCGTCGCCGACGCCAGCACGGTCGACCCGGCGACCGTGCAGGCACTGGCCTCCGACGTCGAACGGGCTGGAGCGGCGCTGGTCGACACCCCGGTCTCGGGCAGCGTTTCCACGGTCGAGGCCGGTGAGCTGCTCGTGATGGCCGGCGGTGACGGTGCCGCGCTCGACCGGGTCCGGCCCGTGCTGGACTCCTTCGCGAGGCGTGTCCTGCACCTCGGACCCCTCGGCGCCGGCGCCACGATGAAGCTGGCGGTGAACAGCGTCGTGCACGCGCTCAACGAGGCGCTCGCCGAAGCCCTCGTGCTCGCCGAGAAGGCGGGGGTCGACCGCTCCGCGGCGTACGAGGTCTTCGCGTCGAGCGCGGTCGCCGCGCCCTTCGTCCTCTACAAGCGGGCCGCGTACGAGAAGCCCGACGAGGCGCCCGTGGCCTTCGCCCTCGACCTCGTGGCCAAGGATCTCGACCTGGTCGCGGATCTCGCCACCCGGGTGGGTGCCGACATGCCTCAGCTGGCGGCGAACCGGGACGTCGTCGAACGGGCGCGCCGGGCCGGGCTGGGCTCCTCGGACCTGAGCGCCCTCGCGGAGCTGCTGCGCGGCCTACGCTGACGGGCGTGCCTGCGCCCACCCGCCCGCGCCTGCGTCGAGGCGACCTGGCGGACGTGGACGCGCTCCTGACCGCCTCCGACGCGGCGGTGACGGCTCGCCAGGCCGGCCCCGCTTCGGCGCGCCAGCCCGTCCATACGGTCTATGTGCCCGCGGACCGGGTGGGGCCGCATCCCGCACGGGCCTACGGGGCACAGGCCCTGGACGTGCTCTTCCGGCACGTCGCCGCACCCGACGGGCTGGCCGAGGTCACGGGCATCGACCGGGACCTGGTGTGGGAGGTGTTCCCCCGGCTGCTGCGCAAGCTGCGCGCCGAGCCGGTCGAGGACCTCCGCATCGACCTCGAGGACGGCTACGGGCTCCGACCCGACGACGTCGAGGATGCCGACGCCTTGTCGGCCACCGCCCGGGTGCTGGCGTCCGCCGACGAGGCGCCGCCGTGGTGGGGCGTGCGGGTCAAGTCGCTGGAGCCGACCACCCGCCGTCGCGCGCTGCGCAGCCTGGACCTGGTCCTGGGATCGGTTCTCGAGGCCGGCGACCTGCCGGCGGGCTTCGTGGTCACACTGCCCAAGGTCAGCTCGGTGGACCAGGTGGCCGCGATGAGCCTCGCCTGCGAGCGGTTGGAAGCGGCGCACGGCCTGCCCGCCGGTCGCCTGCGCTTCGAGATCCAGGTCGAGACGCCCGAGGCGGTCATCGCCCCCGACGGCACGGTGACGGTGGCGCGGGCGGTCGCCACGGCGGGTGGTCGCGTCAGCGGCCTGCACTTCGGCACCTACGACTACTCGGCCGCCCTCGGGGTCGGCGCGGCCCAGCAGTCCCTCGACCACCCGGTGGCCGACCACGCCAAGGCTGTGATGCAGGTGGTGGCTGCCGCGACCGGCGTGCACGTCGCCGACGGGTCGACCAACGTCCTGCCGGTGGGCGGGACCGCCGCCGTCCACGCCGCCTGGCGTCTCCACGCGCGGCTGGTGCGTCGGTCGCTGGAGCGAGGGATCCCCCAGGGGTGGGACCTCCACCCGGCGCAGCTGGTCACCCGCTACCTGGCGACGTTCGCGTTCTACCGTGAGAGTCTCGACCCGGCCGGGAGGCGGCTGTCCGCCTACCTGGCCGGGACTACCACCGGGGTCCTCGACGAACCTGCGACCGTACGGGCGCTGGCCGTGCCGCTGCTGCGGGGGTTGCGGTGCGGGGCGGTCGACGAGGACGAGGTCAGGGCCGCGGCCGGCGTGGGGTCGGCCGAGCTGGTCCAGCTCGCGACCGCGGGGGCGGTCTCTAGCCGGTGATCGCCTCGGCCAGGCGGTCGACGGCCCAGTCCAGCTCGTGCGGCTCGATGACGAGCGGCGGTGCGAGCCGGATCGTCTGCGTGTGCGTGTCCTTGGCGAGGGCGCCGAGAGCCATCAGGCGCTCGCACACCTCGCGCCCGGTGCCGGCGGCCGGGTCCAGGTCGATGCCCGCCCACAGGCCTCGTACCCGGATCTCCGTCACGGGCCCGGTCGGGAGCGACGCGAGCCGGGCGGCCAGGCGCTCACCCAGGGCGGCGGCGCGCGCCTGCCACTCGCCGGTCGAGAGCATCGCGACCACCTCGCGCCCGACGGCCACGGCGAGCGGGTTGCCACCGAAGGTGGAGCCGTGCTCGCCCGGCCGGAAGACGCCCAGGACGTCCCGACGGCTCACCACCGCCGACACCGGCAGGATGCCGCCGCCGAGCGCCTTGCCCAGCACGTAGACGTCGGGCACCACGTCCTCGAGCTCGCAGGCGAACGTGGTGCCGGTCCGGCCCAGGCCGGACTGGATCTCGTCGGCGATCATCAGCACGCCGTGCTCGTCGCACACCTGGCGGACGCCCGCCAGGTAGCCGGGCGGGGGGACGATGACGCCCGACTCGCCCTGCACCGGCTCGACGAGCACGGCGGCGGTGCGGTCGTCGACGACCGCCTCGAGCGCTGCCACGTCCCCGTACGGGACGCTGACGAAGCCGGGCGTGAAGGGGCCGTAGTCCGCGCGGGCCTCGGCGTCGTCGGAGAACGAGACGATCGTGATCGTCCGCCCGTGGAAGTTGCCGTGGGCGACGACGACCGTGGCCTCACCGTCGGGGACGCCCTTGACCTGGTACGCCCACTTGCGGGCGGTCTTGATCGCCGTCTCGACCGCCTCGGCACCCGTGTTCATCGGCAGGACCATCTCGGTCCCGCACAGCTCGGCCAGCTCCGCGCAGAACGGCGCGAGCTGGTCGTTGTGGAAGGCGCGGCTGGTGAGGGTCACGCGGTCGAGCTGCCGCATCGCCGCTGCCACGAGCCGAGGGTGGCGGTGCCCGAAGTTCAGCGCCGAGTACCCCGCGAGCAGGTCGAGGTAGCGTCGCCCCTCCACGTCGGTGACCCAGACGCCCTCCGCCTCGGCCACCACGATCGGCAGCGGGTGGTAGTTGTGCGCACCGTACTGGTCGCCGAGGGCGATCAGGTCGTCGGTCCTGGACGCATGCGTCTGGGTCATGTGAGTGCCACTGCTCCGATCCAGCCCAGAGCCAGCAGCAGGCCCGTGAGCAGCTCGATGAGGATGGACAGGCCGACCGCCTTGAGGGCGTGCACCGTGGACGGCCAGGCCGCGTCGTGTCGGCGCAGCCGCGCGAGCTCGGCGAGGTAGACCCCCCCGACGAAGCCCACGAAGAGGCCGACGACGGGGAGGACGAAGAAGCCGAGGATGCCGAGCAGGCCACCGGCGACGATGGAGCGGGTCGGGACACCGGCGTCGCGCAGCCGCTGCCCGGGAACGAGGTACTTGACCACCTGGCTCAACGCCACCAGCAGGGTCGCGATGACGAGCAACGCCCAACCGACGGCGCTGGACTCGACGAGCGCCCAGACCGTGATGGCCGCCCAGACCAGCAGGAGCCCAGGGAGCACGGGGACGACGATGCCCACCAGCCCGACCACGATCGCGATCGCCACGAGTGCCGTCGTCGTCGACTCCACGAGCGCATCGTGCCAGGTACGTGCGGGCGGACGAACAACGCCGCGGGCCCCGGCGGGAAGCCGGGGCCCGCGGCGCAGGTCTGGTGTGGTCAGTCGGGGTCGGAGCGACCCGAGGTCGGGTCCTCGGCGATCCGGTGGGTCTCGTCGTACCACTCGACGGCCTGGGCGCGAAGCTTGTCCTCGTGGCGGCGACCGTGGTGGCCACAGAACAGCAGCTCCCCGCCGGTGACGATGCGCACCCGGATGAAGGCCTGGGCGCCGCACCGGTCACAGCGGTCGGCGGCCGACAGCGGGCTGGCGACTGCGGTGGTCACGGGGCTCCTCTCGAGGCGTGGTGGTCGTGCACCTTGGACAACATCGTGACAGGCCGGACTCGTTCCCCGGTGGCGCCGATGTGACGATTCGCTCACAGCGAAGCGCCTGTGGACGAGCGGCGTTGCGGACCGGGTGGTGTCCGGGGCGCGGGCTACGCTGACCGCGTCCCCGAGCCGAGGAGCCCGAACCGGTGTCCGCCCAGCCGCTGGAGCGTCCTGCCCGCACGCCCCGCGACTACACCGCACGCCACCTGTCGGTGCTCGAGGGGCTCGAGGCGGTGCGCAAGCGTCCGGGCATGTACATCGGGTCGACCGACGCCCGCGGCCTCATGCACTGCCTGTGGGAGATCATCGACAACGCCGTCGACGAGGCGCTCGACGGCCACTGCTCGCGGATCGGCGTCGTCCTCCGCCGTGACGGCTCCGTGGAGGTCGGCGACGACGGCCGGGGCATCCCGGTCGACGCCGAGCCCCGTACAGGACTGCCAGGCGTCGAGGTGGTGTTCACCAAGCTCCACGCGGGGGGCAAGTTCGGCGGCGGCTCCTATGCCGCTTCCGGTGGGCTCCACGGCGTCGGAGCGTCGGTGGTCAACGCCCTCTCTTCCAGGCTGGACGTCGAGGTCGAACGGGGAGGCAGGGTGCACGCCATGAGCTTCCGGCGCGGCGAGCCGGGGGTGTTCGACGACTCCGACGGCCGCTCCCCGGAGTCCCCGTTCGCCCCCTTCGTCGACCGATCCGAGCTGCGCACCGTCGGCCGGGTGCGCAAGGGGGTCACCGGCACGCGGGTCCGCTTCTGGGTCGACCGGCAGATCTTCCTGCGCGACGCGGCGTTCTCCTTCGACGAGCTGGTCACCCGAGCCAGGCAGACGTCGTTCCTCGTCCCGGGGCTCGAGCTCGTCATCCGCGACGAGCGGGGCGGCGAGGCGCTCGAGGAGTCCTTCCGGCACGACGGCGGCATCACCGAGTTCGTCACCCACCTGGCCTCCGACGCGCCCGTGAGCGACGTCCTGCGCCTTCAGGGGTCCCAGCGCTTCGCCGAGACGGTGCCCGTCCTCGACGAGCAGGGCCATCTGGTGTCCCGCGAGGTCGAGCGCGAGTGCGAGGTCGACGTGGCCCTGCGCTGGGGGATCGGCTACGAGACGGAGGTCCGCAGCTTCGTCAACGTCATCGCCACCCCCAAGGGAGGCACCCACCTGGTCGGGTTCGAGCAGGGGCTGCTCAAGCTGCTGCGCGACCAGGTCAGGGTCAACGCGCGACGGCTCAAGGCCGGCGATGACAAGATCGAGAAGGACGACGTGCTCGAGGGCCTCACCGCGGTCGTCACGGTGCGCCTGGCCGAGCCGCAGTTCGAGGGGCAGACCAAGGAGGTGCTGGGCACCAGCGCGGTCCGGTCGATCGTCGCGGGCGTGGTCGAGGGCGAGCTGCGCAGGCGGCTCACCTCCTCGCGACGAGACGACAAGGCTCAGGCATCGGCCGTCCTCGACAAGGTCGTGGCCGCTGCCAAGGCCCGGGTGGCCGCCCGGCTGCACAAGGAGACGGCCCGCCGCAAGAACGCCCTGGAGACCAGCGCCCTGCCGACCAAGTTGGTCGACTGCCGGTCCGACGGGCTGGAGCGCTCGGAGCTCTTCATCGTCGAGGGTGATTCCGCACTGGGCACCGCCAAGTCGGCCCGCGACTCGGAGTACCAGGCGCTGCTGCCCATCCGCGGCAAGATCCTCAACGTCCAGAGGGCGTCGATCGCCGACATGCTGCGCAACGCCGAGTGCGCATCGATCATCCAGGTCGTGGGAGCCGGCTCCGGGCGCTCGTTCGACCTGGGTCAGGCCCGATACGGCAAGGTCATCCTGATGACCGATGCCGACGTCGACGGCGCCCACATCCGGACGCTGCTGATCACGCTCTTCTTCCGCTACATGCGTCCGCTGGTCGAGGTCGGACGGCTCCACGCAGCGATGCCGCCGCTGCACCGGGTCGAGCTCACCAACCCGCGCAAGGGCCAGGAGCGCTACGTCTACGCCTACACCGACGCCGAGCTGGCCCGGGTGCTGCGTGACCTGGAGAGGCGCAACCTCCGCTGGCGCGATCCGGTGCAGCGCTACAAGGGCCTGGGCGAGATGGACGCGGAGCAGCTGGCCGAGACCACCATGGACCCGCGCCGGCGCACCCTGCGCCGCATCACGGCTGGCGACGCGCACGCGGCCGAGTCGGTCTTCGAGATGCTCATGGGCAACGACGTCGCCCCCCGCAAGGAGTTCATCGTGGCGGGGGCGGCCGAGCTCGACCGTGCCCGCATCGACGCCTGAGGGCTTCTCCGGCGCCCGCTCGACGGGTACCAAGGGAGGGGAGCGTCCGCTCCTCGACACGACAGACGTCTCACCGGGCAGGGTGACGCATGGCCCACCAGGCCGACACCCGCGGCGACGGGACGTCGCCTTCCCGTGCCGACCGGGCCCGCGCCGTGCTGCGGGGGTCTCCCCTGGTGGCCGCCGTAGGGGCGGTACTCGTCGTCTTGATGGCCGCTCTTGTCACGGAGGTCGTCCTTCGTGCGTCGACCGACGCCACCCCTGATCCCGCTGCTGCGCCAGGGACCGTCTGCGACGGTGACGGTTCCTGCGACGTCGAGCGGAACCAGCTCGAGGAGACTGCCGCCACGCTTTCTCGAGCGGAGGTCGCTCGCCGGGTCGCCACGCTGCTGGGTCTCGATGCCATCCAGGTGGACTGTACCGAGGACCTGCCCATGGCAGTGAACGCCTCGATGGTGTGCATCGTCCCGTTGAGCCCCGACATTCGGTCGGAGGTCCTCGTGACCGTCGCCGGCGCCGACAGTCGCGACGTCGTCCTCGAGGTCGTCGGCCCGGACGGGGAGCTGGGCCGTGTCGCGCCGGGCGGCCCGCCCACAGCAGGTGAGAAGCGCTGGGTGGAGGCCCTCCAGGGGCTGGCGGCCGGGGTAGCGCCGCTCTACCAGGACGCTGCCACGGTCGATGCCGCGACGTTGACCGCGTGGGCCGAGGCGGCGGACGGGTGTGCGGGGACGCTCGAGGCCGCGAGTTCGCCCGGCCCGCGGCTCGCCGAGGCGGCCCGGCGGGCGGGCCTCGGCTGCCACGAGATGGACATTGCCGCCGCGGCGTTCGCGTCGGCCGCCGCCAGGCCAGGGAGCGCCGAGTCGGACGTCGGCTTCCGCGTGCAGCGGATCGAGCAGGGTGTCGACCGGTGGAAGTACGGGAGGTATCTGCTCGAGGAGGCGTTGACCTTCGCGGACGAGGCGGTTCCGGGGGTCGCGTGATGACGCGGCCTACTGCGCGTCGCTCACACGGTTGCTCGCCTCTCCCTCTCCCTCTCCCTCTCCCTCTCCCTCTCCCTCTCCCTATCGACGAGCCGTTCATGGCATCGGAGATCAATCTGACCAGGGCGATGATGGTCGCGCTCGGGAGCGCCTTGGGCGAGTGCAGTCGTGAGCTGGCGCGAATCGGTTCCCCGACGGAACGGCTGCAGCCCGTTCATGCGATC
>DASTQL010000026.1:0-9784 GCA_035761805.1 Jiangellales bacterium
CCCGGTGCAGCCGGTCACCGTCTCACCGGCGTGGCCGTGGGTGTCGTGACCGAGCACCCAGGTCACCTCGAGCCGCGAGCAGTCGATCGGTCCGTCCTCGGCGTCCGAGCCGGTCACCGTGAACGGCACCGTCTCGCCGAACGCGAAGGTCCCGCCGTTCGCCGGCACGGTCACGGTGATCTCCGGGGCCGTGTTGCCCGCGGTGATGACGGTGTTGGCGACGCCGGTCATCCCGCTCGAGTCGGTCACCGTGAGCCGAGCGGTGAACTGGCCGGGTGTCGTGTAGGTGAACGAGGGGTTGGGATCGATCGAGTCGACCGTGCCGTTGCCGTCGAAGTCCCACTCGTACGAGATGGAGTCACCGGGGTCGGGGTCCCTCGTCCCCTCGCTGGAGAACTGCACCGTGAGCGGCACCGGGCCACTGGTGACCGATGCCGACAGCACGGCGATCGGTGCCCGGGTCCCCTTGACGTACTCGAAGCGGTACATCCCCGCGTCCGGGTTGATGTTGAAGAAGCCGTCCCCGTACGTGAGGAGGTAGAGCGTCCCGTCCGGCGCGAAGGTGATGTCCATCGGGTTGTCGCACTGGAACGGCTGTGTGCTGCCGACCGCGCCGCACGGCAGGGTGTTGTTGATCTTGAAGACGTTGCCGTCCTCGTCCAGGCGGATCTCCCGGAGGAAGTCCCGGGTGAACTCGCCGAAGACGAAGGCTCCGTCCCAGTACTCGGGGAACTTCGTCGGGTTGTCGTTGTCCGGGTCGAAGTCGTACGGGGCGGCCCCGTGCGGGCCCACGCCTCCCGTGCCGAGCTCCGGGAAGAGCTGCGGGCAGGTCCCGGGCGGGTTCTGGGTGTAGTTGGCCGGGCAGGGGGTCCCGAGCGGGTTGTTGGGGTTGTTGTCCTGGTACGAGTACCACATCTCGGACTCTGCGATCGGTGGTGTCTCCACCAACCCGGTGTTCCAGCGGGACTCGTTGTCCGGACCCTTGGCCGGGTCGTCGCAGTCGAACTGCTCCGGGTTGCCGGGGTCCAGGTTCGTGGTCGTGTTGAAGTCCCACTTGTAGTACGGCAACTCGGGCGAGTAACACACCGGCCAGCCGTAGTTCGCGGGCTCGCGGACCACCATGACCCGGCCCGTCCCGGGCGGCCCCCGGAAGACGCTCGGTGTCTGCGAGTCGGGCGAGTAGTCGGTGATGTAGGCGTTGTCCTCGGCGTCGAGGTTGATGCGGAAGGGGTTGCGCAGTCCCATCGCGTAGATCTCGGGCCTGGTGTCCTCGGTTCCTGGGGCGAACAGGTTGCCTGCTGGGACGGTGTAGGACCCGTCGTCCTGGACCGTGATCCGCAGGATCTTGCCGCGCAGGTCGTTCGTGCTGAGCGAGGACCGGCGTGCGTCCACGTGCGGCGTGTTGTAGAGGGCGCCCTGCACGGTCGTGTTGACCGTGACCGTCGCCGTGGCGGTGCTGGTCAGACCCGACGCGTCAGCAGTCATCTGCGGGACGTCGGTCTGGGAGAGGGATCCGCGGAAGTTCACCGTGCGCGTCCCTGTCCCTGTGACGGCGACGTCGTCGATGTTGGACAGCGCCTCCAGAGCCGCCTCGATCTCGGTGTTGTCCAAGGGGAAGGCGATCGGGCCCGTGGTCTGCCCGTCGAAGGTCAGGGTGAACGTGCCACCCGTCGCGTTAGCGACCGCGACCGTCTGGCTCTCGTTCGTGCGCATGTCGTTGAACGGGCCGAAGCCGCCCGAGTTCCCTCCGCCGGCAGGTGTGTCATCACCGGTGACGAGCCAGAGGTTGTTCTCGGAGTCGAAGGAGATGTCGCCGGCGACGTGGCAGCATGCGCCCCGGTTGACCTCGACCTTGAGGATCTCCTGCTCCGAGGCAAGGTCGAGGTGGGCGGGCTCGGTGCTGGTCGCGTCGACGAACTTGAAGCGGCTCAGCTGGAAGTACCCGAGCCACGGGTCCCACACCGACGGGTCGACGCCGGTGGTGGGGGCGTTGCCTGCGGGGGTCGACGGCGGGTACGGCGGGTCCATCTCCAGCGGTGCGTAGTAGAGGTAGACCCACTTGTTGGTGGCGAAATCCTTGTCGATCGCCGGCCCGTAGAGCCCGTCCTCGCTGTTGGTGTAGACGGGGATGTTGGCCAGGATCGTGGTGCTGTTGGCCACCGGGTCGTGCAGCCTCACCCCGCCGCGACGGTCGGTCTGGACGACCCGGCCGTCGGGCAGGACGTCGAAGCCGATGGGCTCGTTGAGGTTCGGCTGCGTCGTGATCGGCGTCTGCTGGTAGTTGGCGACCACGGTTGCGCCGCAGTCCCCGTCGCCGACACCGGCAGCCCACCGGATCGCCCCACCGAGGTGGCTGCGGAACTCGGGCTCGGAGAAGGTCGCCGGCGTGTCACCGCCGGCCGTGTAGAAGGAGCGGCCGCCCTTGTAATCCTGGCACCACGTGATGGGGTGGTCGGGGCCCATGGTGCCGCCGGCGTAGGTGCTCTCGTCGACGGTGGCGAGGACGTGCTGCTGGCCACGGACGTTGGCCGCGAAGTTGTACCACTGGTCGGTGCGCTCCCAGTACTCCGGCAGGTCGGCGGAGGCGCCGTGGACTCGGTCGGCCACCTTGACCGTCGCCTCGGACACCGGCGACGCGCCGTTCGCCCGCGTCCCGATGACGTCGGTGAGGAACTGCCATTCGGGCTCCGCCTCGATGGCCGCGTGGACGCCGACGAACCCTCCGCCGTCGAAGAAGTACTGCTCGAACGCGGCCTGCTGAGCAGCGTTGAGCACGTCGCCCGTGGTGTTCAGGAAGACGACGGCGCGGTACTGCTTGAGGTGGGACTCGGTGAACCGGCGGGAGTCGTCGGTCACCTGTACCGCGAAGC
Source organism: Jiangellales bacterium (assembly GCA_035761805.1). Classification (GTDB taxonomy): domain Bacteria; phylum Actinomycetota; class Actinomycetes; order Jiangellales; family Jiangellaceae; genus DASTQL01. The sequence goes on from DASTQL010000026.1 coordinate 2,871, forward strand.
GGAGCTGCTCGCCCAGGGCGCGGATCGCGCTCACTCCGGCGCTGGTGGAGGCGTGCGTCGCGCCCGTGGCCCTGGTGAAGACGAGGACCCGGAACTGCACCCCGTCGCTCTGCTCTGGTGGGGCCGCCGTGCTCGTCGTGGCGGGGACCAGCGAGGCCGTGATCAGTCCGAGCACAGCACCCGCTCCGGCCAGCCAACCTGGCGTTCGCTTGATACGTTTCTGCATGGGATTCCTCTGCGCTGGGCCGCCGGCGTCCGCCTGCGGCTCGTCGGGGGTCCTGGCTCGCTGCGGTCGCGGTCGATGAGGGTCGGTAGCGGCCGCAGCGGGCGGCCTTGCAGGTCCGTCCTGAGCCCTCCTCAGCCGATCACCTGCCTCCCGTCCCCGGCTCGACGTCGGCGTTCCGGCCGACGGGGTCGGCCAGCGCGAGGGCCGCTGCCGCGGCGCCGAGGACGAGGTCCGTCTCGGTCAGGTGGCTCGCCTCGAGGCGGCACTGGTTCACACCGTGGTGGCGACGTGCCGACTCGTACGCGGGCAGCAGGTAGGGCAGAAACCTGCCCAGGTGCCCGCCGAGGACGACGACGTCCGGGTCCAGGACCTGGCTCAGCGTCGCCACCCCGAGTCCGAGGGCGTGGCCGGTCTCGGCCAGCGCGCGCCCGGTCCGGCCGTCGTCCAGGCGGGCCCGGCGCTCGATCTCGGCCACCTGCGCGTCGACGTCCAGGGCCGGGTCACGCACCGGGTCGTCGGGATCGGCCGCTCGGCGGAGCAGGGCGGGAAGGCCGATCACCGTTGCCCAGCACCCCCGCCGCCCACACGAGCACTCGTGGCCCAGGGGGTCGAGCGGCAGGTGGCCCACCTGTCCGGCCAGACCCGTGGCGCCCGTGACGGGACGCCCGTGCGCGACGAGGCCGAAGTCCACGTCGTGGTCGGCCGACAGGTAGCACAGGACGCCGTCGGCCGCCGCGCCGCCCGCACCCACCTCGACCACGGCCGCCAGCAGCCCGTGGCTGGCGAGTCGGATCCTCGGCAGCGAAGCGCCCAGCCGACGCGACAGCTGGGCCGTCGCGGCGACGGGTGCGCGCCCGGCGACCGAGTCGTGGAGCAGCCCGCGGTGGGCGTCCACGAGCCCGGGGAGGACCACGGTGACCCCCGCGACCGTCGCTCCCGACTCACTCGCCTCCGCGGTGAGCCCGGTGACGGCGTCGGCGATCGTCCCCCAGACCGGCTCGAGACCGTCCGCCCCTCCAGGGAGGTCCGCGTGGTCGTCGCGCAGGGGTCGGCCTCGACCGTCCAGCGCGGCGAGGTGGACCACGCGATGCCGTACGACCGCACCCATGCCCCACCGCGTCGGCTCTGCAGCCGCCCGGGCAGCGCGTTCCCGTAGAGGAGGAACCGCCAGCGGAACGGGCATGGACCGTTCCCTTCTCCCGAAGCGTGGTCGGAAAGTATGGCCTAGGTCACATCAATGTCAACAGTTGCAGGGCTGTCTTTCGATGTTGACCTTGCAAAGAGTGGCATCCCTGTGAGTGAAGACGTGCACCGGGTGGTTGCGTGGTTCGCATGTTGCGGGGGCGTATCCGTATCAAGCAGCAACCGTCCCTACTCCTCCCGGTGGGGCCCGGAGTCGACCGGAGGACGGGCCCTTGTGCGGAGATCGAAAAATAGGTGGGAGCAGATGGCCTTCGAGACGGCACACTGGTGTCCGGGCCGGAGCGAGGTGGGGACCGTGGCGCGAAGGAAGTCCGGGGGCGTCGGAGGCACAGCGGTCGTGCCGGCGCAGCGGCGCCGGCGTCGGGGGGTGGCCCAGCCCGTGGCGGTCGGCCTCGCGGCGACCGCACCGGCTTCCGTCGATGCGACTCCCGCAGCCGCCCGTCCAGTGACCGTTCTGCCCGAGCAGCCCGGTGCCGGCGCCGACGGCGTGATGCCGGCAGCGTCGCTGCTGACGGAGTCGCCCGCGTCATCGCCGGACGGGGCGTCCGGCACCACGGGCATGGACGTCATGGTGGCCCCGCCGGTCGACCCCGTGGCCGAGGCACCGGCGGACGTGGTGGCCGAGCCGCTGGCCGTCGACGAGCCCAGTCCGGGCGACCTGGCTGCCGCGGTGGCCGAGGTCGACGACGAGCCCGCCCCCACCCTGGCCGAGGCGTGGGCAGGTGCTGACCGTACGCCCGACCTGGTGCGGCAGTACCTCCGGGAGATCGGCCGTGTCCCGCTCCTCACCGCGGCCGACGAGGTCAGCCTCGCGCGCGCCGTCGAGGCGGGGCTCTTCGCCGAGGACCGGCTGGCCAACCTGCCGGACATCGACCCCGTCCTGCGAGCCGATCTGGCCGAGATCGTGCGGCAGGGCCACCAGGCCAAGCGCCGGCTGATCGAGGCCAACCTGCGGCTGGTGGTGTCGGTCGCCAAGCGCTATGTCGGCCGCGGGCTGCCGATGCTCGACCTGGTGCAGGAGGGCAATGTCGGACTCATCCGTGCCGTCGAGAAGTTCGACTACACCAAGGGCTACAAGTTCTCCACGTACGCGACGTGGTGGATCCGGCAGGCGATCTCCCGGGCGCTGGCCGACCAGAGTCGCACGATCCGGATGCCGGTGCACGTCGTCGAGACCATGAACAAGGTGCTGCGCGTCCAGCGGCGCCTCGGCCAGGAGCTGGGTCGCGAGGCCACGCCCGTGGAGATCGGCGCCGAGACCGGACTCGAGCCCGCGCGGGTGGTCGACCTGCTGTCCTTCGCCCCGGAGCCGGTGAGCCTGCACACGCCGGTCGGGGAGTCCGAGGAGAACGAGCTGGGCGACCTCATCGAGGACGCGGACTCCGAGACGCCGGCCGAGTTCGTGGCGCAGTCGATGCTCAAGGACCACCTCGACGAGGTGCTGCTGTCGCTCGGTGAGCGCGAGCGCGAGGTCGTGCGGATGCGCTACGGCCTGCGCGACGGCGAGCAGCACACCCTCGAGGAGGTCGGGCGCTACTTCGGGGTCACCAGGGAGCGGGTGCGCCAGATCGAGGCCAAGACGCTCGCCAAGCTCCGGCACGGCCGGTTCAGTGCGGCGCTGCGCGACTACCTGGTCTGACGCCGAGGCCCGGCGGCGGGCCCGGGCACGGCTCGTGATCACCGTGTGCGCTTGATCGCGCTTCGCGGGACCTCGTCGACACGGTGATCTCGCCGGCGCCGGCGGTCGTGATCACCGTGTGCCCCACGGCGCGGGGCGCGGGATGCGACCGACACGGTGATCTTGTGGCACGACCAACGGGGCGCCGCCGGCCCGACGCCTGCCTACGCTGAGCGGGTGCTGCGGCTGCCCGACCCCACCCTGGTGGTCCTGGTCGGCCCATCGGCGTCGGGCAAGTCGAGCTGGGCCGCGGAGCACTTCGCACCCGACCAGGTCATCAGCTCCGACCGGCTGCGCGCCCTGGTCGGCGAGAGCGAGCACGACCTGTCCGCCAGCGCCGACGCCTTCGACCTCCTCGAGCAGGTCGTCGCGACCCGCCTGGGGCGCCGCCTCACGACGGTGGTCGACACGCTCGGGCTCGAGACCGCCCGACGGCGCGGCTGGGTCGAGCTGGCCTCCCGGAACCGCGTCCCCTGCGTCGCCGTCGCCTTCGACACCCCGGCCGCCGAGTGCCGCCGCCGCAACGCCGCCCGTGACCACCGGGTGCCCCAGGCCGTCCTGGCGCAGCAATTTCGCACGTACGCGGCGGTGCGCGAGGAGCTGGACGAGCAGGGCTTCGCTGCGGTTCTTCACCCCGATCCCGTACGGGTGGTGCCGCGGGCGGTCGCTGAGGCGGCCCGTACCACGGCCGGACGCGAGGATCGGCGAGATCGCGGTGGAGGTCTGCGGATCGGCCTGCAGGTCTCGGCCTTCGACGTGCCGGGCGGCGCAGCCGAGCTCGGTCCCCGTCTGGCAGCCGTTGCGGCTGAGGCTGAGCGGGCCGGGGTGGACTCGATCTGGGTGATGGACCACTTCCGGCAGATCCCGCCGCGGCGCCCCTGGGAGGACATGCTCGAGGCGACGACGACGCTCGGCTACCTCGCCGCCGCGACGAGCAGGGTCAGTGTTGGGTGCCTCGTGCACGGGATCACGTACCGCAACGTCGGGCTGCTCGGGAAGGCCGTCGCAACCCTGGACGTGCTCTCGGGCGGGCGGGCGTGGTGCGGTCTGGGTGCGGCGTGGCACGAGGAGGAGCACCGCGCGTACGGGTGGGAGTTCCCGCCGGCCGCCGAGCGCTTCGCCCTCCTCGAGGACGCGCTCAGGGTGCTGCCGCTGATGTGGGGGCCGGGCTCGCCCGCGTACGAGGGGAAGGTCCTCCGCGTGCCGGAGGCGGTCTGCTACCCGCGGCCGCTGCAGGAGCGGGTGCCCATCCTGGTGGGCGGGTCGGGGGAGCGGCGCACGCTGCGGCTGGTGGCGGAGCTGGCCGACGCCTGCAACCTCTTCGGGCGGCCGGACGTGGTCCAGCGCAAGGTGGCCGTGCTGAAGGAGCACTGTGCCGACCTCGGGCGCGACCCGGGGCAGGTCGAGGTGACCCACCTGTCGACCGCGCTGGTGGCCGCGGACCCGCGGGAGCTCGCCGCCGAGGTCGGACGTCGCCGACCCACGCGCGGGCACGCGGCCTGGGCGGCGCGGGTCAACCCCGGAACGGTCGAGGACCAGGTCCTGCGGTTGCGGGCGTTGCAGCAGGCCGGGGTCCAGCACGCGATCCTGAGCCTGGTGGGGCTGTGGGACGGCCCGGCGCTCGACCGGCTGGGCGACGTGGTCGCGGCCTTGCGGTGACAGCGGGTGCCGCGTCGCCCGACCTGGCGTGATCACCGTGTGCCACCCCTCCCGCCCGCCGGGACCTGCGGCTCACGGTGATCACCAGGCAGCCCGGCCGTCAGGGGCGAGGCGGTCCCCCGACAGCCCTGCTGCAGGACCTACGCTCGGTGGCATGCCGCTGTTCTCCCGTCGCGTCCCGGTCCCGGACGAGGTGCTCGCGACCCTCCACCTCCGGTCGGGCGAGAGGGTGCTGGCGGCCGCGACCACGGTCGACGGCGGTTACCTCGTCGCGACCGACCGCCAGATCCTCCTGCCCCAGCGCGGCGGCCACCGAGCCTTGCCCTGGGAGCGGGTCGAGCGGGCCAGCTGGGACCGCGAGTCCGGCGTCCTGGCAATCGTCGAGGCAGCCCGCCCCGATCAGCGGGCCACCGAGCACCTGATGCGTGTGGAGGACCCCGGGCACCTGGTCGACGTCGTCCGCGAGCAGGTCAACCGCAGCGTCGTCCTCACCCGCCGGCTCACCGTGCAGGACCAGCTCGGCATCCGTGTCACCGGCCGCCGCCGACCGGTGGGCGACGACCGACCCGGCCTGGGCTGGACCGTCGCCGTCGACCCGGGGCTCGACCTCGCCGACCCGGACGTCAAGGCCCGCGTCGACGAGCTCGTCGCGGCCGTCCGCTCGGAGGTCGGCGAGTAGCGGGCGGGTCAGGCCGCGTCCCGGAGCATCCGCAGCACGGCGCGCTCGACCGTCCCGTGCAGGATCGGCCCGTCCGCCTCGCCGTCGCGCGCGGCCCGCTCGAGCGCCCGCGCGACCGTCACGCCGTCGTCGTAGAGGTCCACGACGCGCGGGTCGACGTACGACGCGCGCGCCACCGCCGGGGTGTTGCCCAGGTAGTCGGCCACCTCCCGGTAGGCCCGCGCCACCGCGCGCTTGCGCCGGCTCTCGGTGACCGCCGCCCCCCGCGACACGGCCAGGGCCACCGCCATGAGCACCGTCGCGTGCCAGGTGCGGAAGTCCTTGGCGGTCACCTCCGCATCGAACAGCTCACGCAGGTGCTCGTTGACGTCGTCACTGCGGACGTCGCGCCACTGCCGGCCCACCTTGTACGCGAGGAGCTCCGGCGACGGGTCGCGGCGCCGCTTCAGTCCTGCCACGACAGCCCGTACGTCGTCGTCGACGATCGACTGCTCGCGCTGCTTGCCGCTCTTCGCGGGGTAGTCGAAGACCACCGCCGTCCGGGTCACGGCGACGTGGTCGCGACGGATCGTGGCCAGCCCGAACGAGCCGTTGTCCTCGGCGTACTGCTCGCCCCCGACCCGGAAGAAGCCGAGGTCCAGCAGCGCGAATGCTGCCGCGAGGACCCGCTCGCGCGAGTAGCCGGAGCCGGCCAGGCGTTCTCTGACCACCTCCCGTACGGCCGGGAGCCGCTGGGCGAAGTCGAGCACGCGGTCGTGCTTCTCTGCGTCTCGCTGTGCACGCCAGGCGTCGTGGTAGCGGTACTGGCGGCGGCCGGCCACGTCGGTCCCGGTCGCCTGGATGTGCCCGTTCGCGAACGGGCAGATCCACACGTCCGTCCACGCGGGGGGCAGCACCAGCCCCCGAATGCGGTTCAGCGTCTCCTGCTCGTCGACCGGCGTGCCGTCGTCCCAGGTGTAGGAGAACCCACGGCCGCGGCGCCGTCGCCGGATGCCGGGGCCCGCGCAGTCGACCCGGCGCAGTCTGGGCACGGCCGTTGTCCTACCCCGTGCGGTGTCGGTCCTCACCTCCGGGCGACAGGGTTGGTCGAGGCCTTGCCGGCGCCCTCGCGATGCGGGCTCGGCAGGTGCCGGCTGGTAATCTCTCCGCTCGTGCCCGGCCGGACGGCCGGTCCTTCCCGCGTAGCTCAATCGGCAGAGCGTCCGGCTGTTAACCGGCAGGTTGTAGGTTCGAGTCCTACCGCGGGAGCCACCACGGAGCCCCCGCAGCCGCGGGGGCGTTCGTGCATCGGGGCGGTAGCTCAGCCGGTCAGAGCAGGGGACTCATAATCCCTGGGTCGTGGGTTCGAGTCCCACCCGCCCCACCGCCCTGAGCTGGGGCTTTGGCCCCCAGCCTCGGAGCTCGTATCGGCCGGATCCGCGTCGTGGGCACGGGATGGGCACAAGGGGTCCAGCTCAGGGGATGGAACA
>DASTQL010000027.1:0-2101 GCA_035761805.1 Jiangellales bacterium
CTACAACATCTGGATGGGTGGCCGCCGCGCTACGTGGCTGCGCGAGTGCGTCCATGAGGCAGCCCCCGACGTACTCCTGGTCAACGAGAGCCCCAAGACGCCGCTGCTGTGGCGCGGCCGTTGCCGCCGGCTCGCGGACGAGTGGGGCATGAGGTACGTCGCCGGCGGCCGCGACGCAGGGTCGAACATGATCCTGGTCGGCCCGGGCATCAGCGTGAAGTCCTCACACGTCACCACGCTCCGGCAGCCCCTCTTCCAGCCGCGCCGGGGCATCGCTGCCGCCCAGCTGCGGGTCCGGGGTTCGCTGGTGGGTGTGGTCTCGTGCCACCTCAGCCTCGAGGCGGACCGTCGTGCGCGAGAGGTCGAGCGGGTGATCGAGGTCGCCGGACGTCTCCGGGGCACCGTGCTGATCGGCGGGGACCTCAACGAGAAGCCCGGTGGTCCGAGCTGGCGCCGGCTGCGACAGGCAGGCTACGTCGACCACGGCTCCACGGCGTGGCCGACCTTCCCGGCCGATGCGCCGGCCAAGCGCATCGACGCTCTCCTGGTGCGTGGCGGGGCACTCGTCTCCCACCACGGGGACCCTGGCGTCGACGACGCCCTCCAGGCGAGGGCGAGCGACCACCGAGCCGTCCTGGCCGTCCTCGACATCTGAGACGCTGTCCCGCCGTTCGACTTCCGAACGATTCAAGGGACTGGTCCAGTCCACCGGGACGCAACTTGACGGCGTGGGTATGCGTCTACATGTCAGCGCGCAGACGACAGGACCGGCGGAGAAGCCGCCCCCGTTACCGAGAGGACCCGTCATGTGTCGGAAGACGTCACCCCAGGGAAACCTCACCTGCTCGCGCGTTGACTGCGACGGTGTGGGTCACGTGTGGGAGCACCCCAGCGCCGCTCGCGATGCCAAGGCCGACGCGGACGCCAGCTGCCAGGACTGACCAGCCCCAGTCCCGCTGGTCTCAGGAAGGCGATCGGCTCCTCCGGTTCGAGCTCGGCTCCCGGACGGAGCACAAGGCCGCAATCGCTCGTTACCGACCTGCTCGTCCGGAGGCGTAGGTCCCGCCCTCGAAGAAAGCGTCTGGACGGTCGCGGCGGGTCAAGCCGGCTCGGCGGCCAGGGCGCGGCCCACTACCAGCGCCTGGCGGGTGGCCCCCCCGAGCATGAGCTCGTGGCGCTTGGCAGCGGTGAAGTAGCGGTGTGCAGAGCCGTCGAGGTCGATCCCGACCCCGCCGTGGACGTGCACGGTCGTGTGAGCGATCTTGTGGCCGGTGTCGGCGGCCCAGAGCTTGGCGGTGGCGACCTCGACCTCGGCGGGCAGGTCCTCGCTCAGACGCCAAGCAGCCTGCCACATCGTGAGCCGAACCCCCTGCACGTCGATGTAGCCGTCGGCCAGACGCTGGGACACCGCTTGGAACGTGCCGATCGGTCGGCCGAACTGCTCCCGGGTCCTGGCGTAGTCCGCGGTCAGCTCGAGGGCGCCCTCGACCACGCCGAGCTGCACGGCACACACTGCGACGGTGAGGCGGGCGGCGAGCCAGCGGGTGACCTCCGAGCCTGCCCCGACCCCGCCGAGCACACGGTCGGGGCCGAGGTCAACGCGGTCGAGCTCGAGGCGGCCGGCCTCGTCACCGTCGTTGAGGAGCTGGCCCTCGATACGCACACCCGGGTCGTCCCGGCGCACGAGCAGCACCACGCCGCCGTCGCCGGTGTCCGCGGGGACCAGGAACACGTCGGCGACGGTGGCCGCGGGTACGACGGTCTTGCTGCCCGTCACGGTCCAGCCGTGACCGCTCCGCGTCGCCGACGTCGTCGGACGCGCCGGGACGTCCGCATGGTCCTCTCCGAGGGCCACCGTCAGGACGTTCTCGCCGCGAGCCGCTGCCGGCACCCACTGTCGCACCTGCTCGGGCGTGCCGAACCCGGCGATCGCGGAGGCGGCAACGGCGTGCCAGGCAAGGGGCAGGGGAGCCACGACCCGGCCCGCCTCGACCGCCACGCTGCACAGCTCGAGCAGGCCGAGCCCTGCGCCGCCCGCTTCCTCGGGAAGGTGCAGGCCGATCAGGCCCGCTGCCCCGAGCTCCTGCCAGAGCTCGAGGTC
>DASTQL010000028.1:0-10076 GCA_035761805.1 Jiangellales bacterium
CCGCAGCTACCCGCGGGTGGTCAAACGAAAGACAGTCGGCAGCAAGCTGATCAAACGCAGGCACCACCACCAGACCCGGCACCCCGGCCCACCCACAATCCACATCAAGCCCAACGCAGCCTAAGTCAGCAGCATTGGCGTTGACGCCTCGTGGTGGCCCGACCAGGGTGGTGAACGTGGTCATTCGGGCCCGCGGGCCGGAAGGCTCAGCGGCGCACGGCCACCAGCAGGCCGTCGCCGACCGGGAGGAGCGCCGGGACGAGCCCCTCGTCCTCGCGTACGGTCCGGCCCAGCTCGCGGATCGCCACGGTCTCCGGGTCACGCTGCGCGGGATCCGGCACCCGGTCGTGCCACAGCGCGTTGTCGAAGGCGACCACGCCCCCCGGTCGCAGCAGCCGGAGCGCCTGCTCGAGGTAGGCGGAGTACTCCTTCTTGTCGCCGTCGCAGAAGACCAGGTCGTAGCCGCCGTCGGCCAGCCGAGGGAGCACGTCGAGGGCCGCCCCGGTGATCAGGCGGGTCCGGTTGTGAGCCACGCCCGCCTCGGTGAAGGCCTCGCGGGCCAGCCGCTGGTGCTCGGCCTCGATGTCCACGCTGGTCAGGACCCCGTCGGCCCGCATCCCGGCGAGCAGCCAGAGGCCCGAGACGCCGGTTCCGGTCCCGACCTCGGCGATTGAGCGGGCGTGGACGGCTGCGGCCAGCAGACGCAGTGCCGCGCCCGCCCCCGTACCCACGGGGACGACCCCGACCTCCTCGGCCCGCCGGCGGGCGGCGGTCAGGACCTCGTCCTCGACGACGAAGCTCTCGGCGTACGTCCAGGTCGCGGGCTTGATCGCAGCGGTGATGGCGACCTCCTCGGTGCGGCGCCGTCCGGGCGGACGTCCCTCGCAGCCTAGTGCGACCGCGGGAACCCGACCGGTAGCCGGGCCGTTGGCGGGATGGCGTGTTCGAGGAACAGCGATGCCGCCTGCGACGGTTGGCGTGGAGAGGGGTGGTCGGTCACGATGGTCGTGACGGAGCTGCCCGTACGCCCGCCCGAGGAGGAGAGCCGCGTGGCCGACCCGGGGCCCGGCGTGCCGGACGCGCCGCCGGAGTGGACCCCGCCGACCTGGGACGAGGTCGTGCGGACCCACTCGGCCAGGGTCTACCGCCTCGCCTACCGGCTCACGGGCAACCAGCACGACGCCGAGGACCTCACCCAGGAGGTCTTCGTCCGGGTCTTCCGATCGCTGTCGTCCTACACCCCGGGGACGTTCGAGGGATGGTTGCACCGGATCACGACCAACCTCTTCCTCGACGGGGTGAGACGCAAGCAACGGATCCGCTTCGACGCCCTGGCCGAGGACGCCGCTGACCGGCTGCCGGGCCGTGACCCCGCTCCTGACCGGGTCGTCCACGACCGCCTGCTCGAGGCCGACGTCCAGGCGGCTCTGGACGCGCTGCCCCCGGACTTCCGCGCCGCGGTCGTGCTGTGCGACATCGAGGGGCTGACCTACGAGGAGATCGCGGACGTCCTCGACATCAAGCTGGGGACCGTACGCAGCCGTATCCACCGCGGCCGCTCGCTCCTGCGCGCGGCGCTGGAGCACCGCGCGCCGCGGGCCCCCCGACCGGTGGAGGAGGCGCTGTGAGCCACCACCTCGGCGACCGGGTGTCGCCGCTCGCCGACGGCCACCTCGACCACGACGGGCGCGACCGGGCGCTCGCCCACCTCGCCCGCTGCGACGCGTGCCGCCGCGAGGTGGAGGCGGAGCGCCAGACGCGGGCGGTGCTCGCGGACCTGCCGCCGGCCGTCCTGCCCGAGCGCCTGCTCGAGTCGCTCCTCGCGCTCGGCACGACGACGGGGACCGCCGGCCCGTCCCGGCCGCCAGTGGTCGGCCGCGACTCCCTCGCACCACCTGCACTTCCTCGTACGGGTGGGGGAGGAGACCGTACGGCGGCCGTGGCGGCCGACCGCAGGCCGGGTGGCGGGCGGCCCGCGGACCGGGCCGACTCGCGCCGGCCGGACGGCTTCGGCGCCCCGAGCGGCCGTCACAGTGGACGCCGGATCCGGGCTGTAGCGGTAGGGCTCGTCGCGGCGACGGCCGTGACCGTCGGGGTGGCCTCGATGGGCCTGCCGGACGGCGGCTCGCCGCCGGTGGCCGTGGTGCCGCCGGTCGAGCAGTTCGCGGTCGAGCACCTGCGCTCGACCGGCTCGCTGCCCTTCGTCGAGTCGGCAGCGTGGCTCGTGCCCGTCGACGACAGGACCGGCCAGCGGTGACGTCGAGCCCTCGTGGGGCCCGCGCCGACCGACCCGACCGGTCGCCCGTCCCGCCCGCCGCCGCGCTGCCCGCCGCCGTCCTCCTGGCCGTCGCGCTGCTGCTGGTCGTCCCGGTCTTCACGCCCGCAACACCCGAGGCCGCCGCCGCCGATGCGGACGACGACGCGCCCGCGGTCGGCCTCCTGCAGCGCTCCGCCCGCTCGTGGTCGACGGTGTCCTTCACCGGCACGCAGTACCTGACGCTCGGCGGTGACACGGGCTCGGCCGGAGCGGTCGTCGAGGTCGTGCACCGGGCCGGGGGTCCCACCCGTGTGCACGTGCTGGGAACCGGGCGACATGAACTCCCGGCGTCGGCGACCCGCGTCTGGCTGGCCCCCGCCGGACCGGTCGACCTGCTCGTCGACGCCTACCAGATCCGACCGGCGGGCCGTGAGCCGGTCGTCGGCCGGCCGGCAGACGTCGTCGAGGCCCGGCGCCCGGACGGGACCCTGGCCGCTCGGCTGTGGGTCGACACGGCGACCGGGCTGCCCTTGCGACGCGAGCTGTTCGACACCGAGGGGTCGGTCAGCCAGGCGAGCGCGTTCGTGGACCTCACCGTCCAGGGGAAGGTGGGCGGGCTGGTCGCCGGCATGGCGGAGGACTCCCCCGCAGTGGCCGTGCCGGGCGGTGGCGGCGTCGGAGCCGCCGCGTCGGGCGGGGGTTCCCCGCTGGACCGCGACGACCTGGTGGCCCTGCGGCACCAGGGCATGGCCTGCCCGGAGGAGATCGGTGACGGGCTGGTCCTCTACGAGGCGCGCCGGGTCCGGGCGGGTGAAGGCCGCTCGGCGGTCCAGCTGAGCTACTCCGACGGGCTGGTCGCGGTCTCCGTCTTCGAGCAGCGCGGCCGGCTCGACGGCGACCGCCTGGAGGGCTTCTCGGGCCGGCGCGTCGGTGACGGCACCGTCTGGACCCGGTCAGGGCCCCCTGCCTGGGCCACCTGGTCCACCGGCGGGAGCGTCGTCACCGTGGTCAGCGACGACCCTGCGCTCATCCCTGCGGTGGTCGAGGCCGTCCCGCCGGGCGAGGACGGTGGTCACGGGGTGCTGGCCCGGCTGGCCCGGGCGGCCAGCCGGGTCGCGGGCTGGTTCAACCCCTACGACGGGTGAGCCCCGGGCCTGGGAGAATCGTCGGCGATGGAGAGCGAGCAGGGCCCCGCGCGCCCGTGGTGGGCCGGCGAGGTCGAGGAGGACCCGCCCGGCGACCCGGGCGAGCCGACTGACGGCCCGCCGGCCTCGGCCGATCCGCCGGCCGAGCCGCCGCCGGATCCGTCCTCGGCTCTCCCCGATGGCGAGGACCCGCCGACCTGGCCGCCGCGACCCCCGTACGGGGAGGGGTCGTCGCCCGGGCCGGCGCAGCCCCCGTCCGGCAGGCCGCTGCCAGCAGCGGAGCAGCCCCCGTACGGGGGAGGGCCGTCGTCCGGGGCGATAGCCCGCCCATCGGTGGGTGAGTCCCCTCCTTCCTGGGCCACTCACCCGTATGAGGGAGAGGACCGGCCCGCGTGGGCAGCACGCCCGTACGGGGAGGGACCCGTCGACGGGGCAGGGCAGCCCGCGGCCGACGAGGGTGCGGCGGCGGCGCCGACGGCACCGGAAGGGCCGGGCACCCGGCCGTACGACCCGTGGGCGGTTCCCCCGGCTGCGCGTGCGGGCGGACAGCGGGAGGGCCGCCGTGGCGCGCACGTGGAGCGTCGGCCTGCGACCCGTCGGCTGCTGGCCGGAGCGGCGGTGATCGCCCTGCTCGCCGGCGCCCTGGGCGCCGTCGTGGGCGCCACCCTGGCGCGCGACCTCGACGAGGACGGGGGCGGCGCACCGGTGGTGGTGGGGGCCGACCCGGCGGGCCTCGTCGAGCGCCCACCCGAGTCGGTGGCGGGTATCGCTCAGAGCATCCTGCCGAGCGTGGTCTCGGTGCGCCTCGACGACGGCAACGGCTCGGGGTTCGTCATCTCCGAGGACGGCTACATCCTCACCAACAACCACGTCGTGGGGGGCGCGAGCGGCGGGGCGATCGTCGTCCAGTTCCCGGACGGCTCGGAGTCGCCGGCCCGCGTGATCGGGCGCAGCCCCAGCTACGACCTGGCGGTGGTCCGGGTGGACCGGGAGGACCTCCAGCCGGTCGTGCTCGGGGACTCCAGCGCGGTGGCCGTCGGTGACCCGGTCGTCGCCATCGGCAGCCCGCTGGGCCTGGAAGGGACCGTGACCAGCGGCATCCTGTCGGCCACCGACCGGCCCGTGACCGCCGGCGGCCAGGGTGAGACCGCGTTCATCAACGCCCTGCAGACCGATGCGGCGATCAACCCCGGCAACTCCGGGGGCCCGCTGGTGGACGGCAGCGGTCGCGTGATCGGGGTCAACACCGCGATCGCCTCGCTGTCCACCATCGGTGGGCAGGGCGGCAGCATCGGGCTCGGCTTCGCCGTCCCGATCAACCAGGCCCGCTTGACGGCCGAGCAGATCATCGAGAACGGCGAGGCCGTCTATCCCGTGATCGGGGCCGCCCTCGACCCTACGTACGACGGACCGGGCGCTCGCATCGCATCCACCGGCGACCTGCCGGGCCTCACCTCCGGCGGACCCGCCGAGGCGGCAGGTCTGCGGCCGGGTGACGTCATCCGCGCGGTCGACGGCCGAGCGGTCGACGCCGCGGACGAGCTGATCGTGGCGATCCGGTCCAAGCGCCCCGGTGAGGAGATCACGCTCACCTACGAGCGCGACGGGCAGACGGAGGAGGTCACGGTCACCCTCGACGCCCAGGTGGGCTGAGACGCCATACTGTGGAGGCCAGGCGGTCGGCGAGGAGTCAGCAGGTGTTCGACATCGGTGCGGGTGAGGTGCTCGTGCTGCTGCTGGCCGCCTTGTTCGTCTTCGGCCCCGACCGCCTGCCGCAGATCGCCCGCCAGGCCGGTCGGTGGGTCAACGACCTGCGCCGGATGGTCGCCAACGCCCGCCGCGACCTCACCGACGGCCTCGGCCTCGACGACGGTGAGATCTCGTCGCTGCGCGACCTCGACCCCCGCCGCTACGTCCGCGACAACGTCCTCGACGGTCTCGACCTGGAGGACGACACGGCGCCTCGCAACGGGGCGTCGAAGGGCCCGCGCAACGGCGCGCGGCGGACCGGGGCCGGCGGGCGGTCCAGTCCGACGGCCGGGGGTCGCCCCGCGGGCGGGGGACCGACCGGGGGGAAACCTCCCCCCTTCGACCCCGACGCCACCTGAACGTCTGGCCGAGGGCCGGGCAGGCAGGGGCGTTCAGCGGGCGACGGGGGAGAGGCCCAGTGACATCCCCGCCAGCCCCCGGCGGCGCCGCGCCAGCGCCCGGGCGACCTCGCGCAGCGCCGCCGCCGCGGGGGCTCCGGGGTCGCTGACGACCAGCGGGATGCCGGAGTCGGCGCCCTCGCGCAGGCGGAGGTCCAGCGGCACCTCGCCGAGCAGCGGGACGGTCGTGCCCAGCCGGCGGCCCAGCGCGTCGGCGACGTGCCGCCCGCCGCCGTTGCCGAAGACCTCGATCCGGTGCTCCGCCCCACAGTGCGGGCACGGCATCCAGGACATGTTCTCGATGACGCCGGCGACCTGCTGGTGCGTCTGGAGCGCCATCGAACCGGCGCGTTCGGCCACCTCGGCCGCCGCCAGCTGTGGGGTGGTGACCACGAGGACCTCGGAGGCGGGCAGCAGCTGCGCGAGGGAGATCGCGACGTCACCCGTCCCCGGGGGGAGGTCGAGCAGGAGGATGTCGAGGTCGCCCCAGAAGACGTCGGACAGGAACTGCTGGAGTGCCCGGTGCAGCATCGGTCCGCGCCAGGCGACCGGGGTGTCGCGGTCCGGCTTGAACATCTCCGTCGAGATGACCTTCACCCCGTGCGCCGGCACCGGCATGATCATCCGCTCGACCACTGTCGGGCGGGAGCCCTCGATGCCGAGCATCCGGGGAGCCGAGTGCCCGTAGATGTCGGCGTCGACCAGACCCACGGCCACCCCGTCGGCGGCCATCGCCGCGGCGAGGTTGGCCGTGACCGACGACTTGCCCACCCCCCCCTTGCCGGACGCGACCGCGTAGACCCGGGTGAGTGACCCCGCCTGGGCGAAGGGGATCTCGCGCTCGGGCGCGCCGCCTCGCAGTTGTGCGGCCAGGCCCCGGCGCTGCTCGTCGGACATGACGTCGAGGGCGACGTCGACCGCGGTCACCCCGTCGACCGCCGACACCGCCGCCGTCACGTCCCGCGTGATCGTGGCCTTGAGGGGGCAGCCGGCCACGGTCAGCCAGACACCGACCCGCACGGCCCCGTCAGGTCCGATGTCGACGGACTTCACCATGCCCAGGTCGGTGATCGGCCGCTTGATCTCGGGGTCCCGGACGGTCGCGAGAGCCTCCTGGACCAGGGTCTCGGTGGGTGCTGGGGCCATGAGTCGATGCTACGTCCCCGCGCCGCCCCCTACGATCGGGGCGTGGAGGCCTGGTCGGGGCGCAGCCGCGTCACCGCCGACGAGCTCGCCGTCTGGCGGGCGTTCCTCCGCGCGCACGCCCGCGTCGTCCGGACCCTGGAAGCGGACCTGCTCGCCGAGCACGACCTCCCGCTGGCCTGGTACGACGTGATGGTCCAGCTGGTCGAGGCCCCCGGCCGCCGGGTACGGATGACCGAGCTGGCCGATCGCGTCCTGCTCTCGCGCAGCGGGCTGACCCGGTTGGTCGACCGCATGGTCGGGGCCGGGCTGGTCCGGCGCGAGCCGTGCGACACCGATGCCCGGGGCTACTACGCGGTCCTCACCGACGAGGGCTACGCGCGGCTGCGGAGCGCGGCAGGGACGCACCTGCGCGGCGTGCGCGACCGGGTGATCTCGCTCTTCGACCCCGACGAGCTCCAGCTCCTGGGCTCCTACCTGGCCCGCCTCTATCCCGCCCCCTGAGGGCCTCCACCCCCTGCAAAGGATCACGGCAGCCGCGTAAGTGGTGGCCGAGCCAGGTGAATTCACCGCGGCATACACCCATGTACGTGGCTGCCGTGATCGATAGGGTGAGCGGCCGGCGGCGGGTCGGGCCACGAAGCCCGAGGAGCCGGATGCGCGGCCTTCGGCGCATGCGTCCTCAGATGATCAGCGGCGACCACGCGCCGGTGACCACGGACAGGGTGACTGCGAGCGCCGTGATGGCGACGGAGCCGGCGACCAGCGCGGCGTCCCCGAGGGTGAACCGCTGCACTCGCGCCATGGTCCGCGGCCCGTGGGAGTCGAAGCCCCGGGCGTCCATCGCCACCGCGAGCCTCGTACCACGGCGGACCGCCCCCACGAGCAGGGCGAAGACCTTGCCGGCGAAGAGCCGGGCAGCCGCGACGGGATTCCCGCCCGCCTCGAGACCGCGCGCTCTCCGGGCCCGGCCGAGCACCTCCCACTCGGCCACCAGGAGCGGCGCGAGCCGCAGCCCGGCCAGCGCCCCGTACGCGAACCGGGCCGGCGCCCGCAGGTGCTGGACCAGCCCGTCGGCGAGGTCGACGGGGTCGATCGTGAGCACCGCGAGGAAGCCGGGCAGCGCGATCGCCAGCACCCGGAGCGCGTTGGCGCCACCGGCGCCGAGGCTCTCGGTGGTGACGAGCAGGGGACCCGCATCCAGGACGACGGTCCCGCCCTTGCGGTCGGTGAAGACCGCGTTGCCGAGGGCCAGCGTGAGCGCCCCGACGGCGAGCGGCCAGGCTCGCCGCGCCAGCGCTCCCCACGCGATCCCGCAGGCCGGGACGCAGGCCAGCGTGGCGGTGAGGACCACGGTCGGGGCCACCGGGTCGACGCTGACCAGCAGGGCGAGCGCGGGGACGAAGGCGGCGACCATCTTGGCGACCGGGTCGCGGCGGGCGAGGGGCGCCGCCGGGTCGGCCACCACGTGGAGGGCGAGGGAGGTCACCGGGCCACCCCCCCGCACATCTCGACCCGCCGGTCGGCCAGCGCCGCCGCGAACGCCTCGTCGTGCGTCACCGCGAGCACCGACGTCCCGGCGTCGCGGAGGTCCGCGCAGAGGTCCAGCAGCTCCGTCCAGGTCAGCGCGTCCTGGCCGAAGGTCGGCTCGTCGAGCACCAGCACGTCGGGCGAGGTGGCCAGGGCCGTGGCCACCGACAGGCGTCGCTTCTCGCCGCCGGACAGCGTGAAGGGGTTGGCGCCAGCCAGGTGGCCCAGGCGCAGTCGCTCGAGCAGCTCGGAGCAGCGCCGCCGGGACTCCGTGTCGCGGATACCGGCGCGCCGGGGGCCGACCAGGAGCTCCTCGTCGACCCGGGCGGTGAGCAGCTGGTGCTCGGGGTCCTGGAAGACGGTGCCCACCCGGCGGCACAGCTGCCGCGCGCGCCACCGGTGCAGCGGCAGCTCGGGGGAGTCGGTGAACCGCGCCGCACCCGCGGTGGGCCGCACGAGACCCGCCAGCAGCACCGCCAACGTCGACTTGCCGCTGCCGTTCGGCCCGGTCACGGCCACCGCCTCGGCCGCCCGCAGGCCGAGGTCCGTCGGTGCCAGTGCGGGGGCATCGGCGCCGGGGTAGCGCAGCGTCAGCCCGTCGGCAGCGAGGCGCACGTCACCGACCCGACCGGTGCGGCGGCGCGCCGGGGGAGCGGGGCCCCAGGGGGCGGGCACCCACACCCCCCGTGCCGACAGTGACCAGCCCCGACGGCCGAAGACCTCGGTCGGGGCTCCGTCGTCCACGACGCCGCCCCCGGGGTCCACGACCACGACCCGGTCCACCAGGTGGAGCGCGGCACCGACGTGGTGCTCGACCATGAGCAGGGTGGCTCCGGTGGCCTCCAGCACCCGCTCGACGGCCTCGAGCACCAGGCGGGTGCCGGCGGGGTCCAGGTTCGCCGTCGGCTCGTCGAGCACCAGGAGGGCGGGACCGCGGACCAGCGCACCGGCGAGCGCCAACCGCTGCTGCTCGCCCCCCGAGAGCGCCGAGGTCGACCGGTCCCGGCCGTACGGGAAGCCGACCGTCTGCAGCGCTGCGTCCACCCGCGACCAGATGTGCGCAGGGGGGACGCCGGAGTTCTCCAGCCCGAAGGCCACGTCGTCACCGGCCCGCGCCATGACGAGGGACGACTCCGGGTCCTGGAAGAGCATGCCCGTCCCGTGCCGGGCCAGAGCAGCGGGGCGCCCGTCCACCAGCACCTCGCCCTCGCGCTCCGCGGCGGTCTCGGTGTCGAGCAGCCCGGCGACGCCGTGCAGCAGCGTGGACTTCCCCCCGCCGGAGGGGCCGACCACGAGCACCCGCTCGCCGGGCGCCAGCTCGAGGTCCACCCCCCTGCACGCCCACGCCCGGCGCCCCGCGTAGCGCCAGCCCCACGCCCGTACGGAGACGGTGGAGGGCGGGGACGGCGTCGAGGCGGGCCGCTCGACGGACGGGAGCGCCACGTCGGACCGGTTCAGACCTCGGCCTGCGCGCGGCCGGCCGCGAAGGGGGCGAGCGCACCGGTTCGCGCCAGGGCGCGTACCAGTAGGTAGCCGCCGAGCCCGGCGACGACGACCCCAGTGACCGCGGCGGCACCCACGTAGACCGCCTTCCAGCCCAGGCTGTACTCGGCCACCCAGACGAAGCTCTCGTACACCCCCATCGCCAGACCGGCAGCCAGGCCGGCGAGCAGCGCGGCGACGACGCCCCAGCGCCGGTACGCGAGCAGCGCAAAGGCCAGCTCGGCGCCCAGGCCCTGCCACACGCCGGACATGAAGACCGACAGCCCCCAGACGGAGCCGAAGAACATCGACACCGTCGCCGCGACCACCTCGGTGTAGAGGGCTGCGCCGGGCTTGCGGATCACCAGTCCG
>DASTQL010000029.1:0-15930 GCA_035761805.1 Jiangellales bacterium
CGCCACCCCCGCCACGCAACGACGCGCACACCCCACCGAGCTCAGCCGGCTGGGCCGACCATGGGCCGATCCACGCCCGCTGTCCGGGCGCGGGCCCCACCCCGGCGCTCCTCGCCACGGCCACGAGGCCGACCACAGCCCACCCCACCCACTGATCGAGGAGCCCGCCACATGACGCCGAGGCTTGCCCGATGGGCGACCGGAGCAACGCGGCCGGAGCAACGCGGCCGGAGAAGCACGGCCGGAGCAGCGCGGGCGACTCGACGTCGAGCGGCGGTCCAGGCCCGGCTACGTCTCGGAAGCGGACCTTTCATGACCTTCAGCAGGCTGACCCGCCGCTCGCGCCGTCTTCCGGGCGATGTCGGCGAGCGCCTCCCGTCGGGCGGCGTCGGCCTCGTACGCCGCGCGCCGGTCCTTGAGCACCCGGGCCGGCACCCCGCCGACGACGGACAGCTCGGGGACCACGCCGCGTACCACGCTGTGGGCAGCCACGACCGACCCTCGGCCGAGGACCGACCCGCGGAGGACGGTGGACTTGACCCCGAGCCAGCAGTCGGGGCCGATGCGGACGGGCGTCTTCACGATGCCCTGGTCCTTCACGGGCATGTGGATGTCGTCGAACCGGTGGTCGAAGTCGGTCACGTGCACCCAGTCCGCGACGAGCGTGCGGGCTCCGATCTCGACGTCCAGGTAGCAGTTCACCGTGTTCTCACGCCCGAACACGCACTTGTCGCCGATGCGCAGCGTCCCCTCGTGGGCGCGCAGCTGGTTCCCGTCGCCGAGGTGGACCCACCGCCCGAGGATGATGCGGCCCAGGCCACTCCGCGCATCCACCACCACTCGGCGCCCGAGGAAGACGAAGCCCTCGGTGACCACTTCGGGGTGGCGCAACCGCAGCATCGCGTACCGCCAGTAGCGGACGAGGTAGAACCACGTCCAGGCACGCTCACGGATCACCCAGCGGAGCGAGGCCAGGGTGAGCACGCGCGCCTGCCGGGGGTCACGCGATGACGATCTCGACCACACGGGCCCCGACGCTAGTCGAGCAACCAGGAGAGGAGGGTCACCCCGAATGGGGCGCGGTCGACACTGCCCGGACACCGCCAGGTCCTGACACCGCCTGGACACCGCCAGCTCCTGGCACCGCCTTGACACCGCAGGGCCCTTGGGGATGCGCTCCGCTGGCCAGCAGCGCCTCAGCCGGGGCGCGTCCCGGTGATGGAGACGTTGTAGAACAGCTCTCCGGGTACGACGCGGGCGAGCCGACGATCCAGCGCGGACAGCCCGAGCCAGCCCCGGTAGGCGAACTGTGCCCAACGCCAGCCCAGCCGCTCCGGGGGCAGCGCATGCTCCAGGGTGCGCACCGGCCAGCCGAACCACGCGGCGGTCAGCTCTTCGGTGACGGTCCGCACGTCGATGCCACCGGCCCGCAACGCCGTGCGACGGAGCACGCCGGGGTCGAACGTGTGGAGATCGACGACGGCCTCCAGGGCAGCGACACGCGAGGACTCCTCGAGCTCGGCCGGCGGGCGGGCCCACCGGGAGCGCAGCAGCGGCAGCTGAGTGACCCGCGTCGCGACCTGCCACGTGGCCTGAGAGAGGCGGCGCGCCACGAGGTCGCCGTAGCGGGTCGGCTCGCCGCAGACGACGAAGCGGCCCCCGGGACGGAGCACGCGCAGGATCTCGTGGAACGCCTGCTCGACGTCGGGTACGTGGTGCAGCACCGCATGACCCACGACGATGCCGAAGCTCTCGTCGGGAAATGGCAGCGACTCGACGTCGGCGACCTCGCCGACGACCTCGAATCCGAGCCCACGGGCGTTGCGCTGCGCCGCCTCGACCATGCCCGGGGAGAGGTCGGTGACCGTGACCTGCTCGAGCACCCCCGCCTGGACCAGGTTGAGCGAGAAGAACCCCGTCCCGGCACCGATCTCCAGGGCCGGACCATAGGGCCAGCCTTCCTCACCGGCGACCGCCACGAAGCGGTCCCGCGCGTAGTCGATGCACCGCTGGTCGAAGGAGATCGACCACTTGTCGTCGTAGCTGGCGGCCTCCCAGTCGTGGTAGAGCACCTGGGCCAGCTTGGTGTCGCGCCAGGCCGCCTCGACCTCCTCCGCGGTCGCGGGCCGGCGTTCACGCCGAGCCCCGCCCGCCACCGGCCTCAGCGCCCCTCGAACCGGGCCTGGCCCGGCCCCTGCTCGAGGAAGGACTGCATCCCGGTGGTCCGGTCCTCGGTGGCGAACAGTGCCGAGAACTGGACGCGCTCGATCTCCAGGCCGGTGTCGAGGTCGGTCTCGAGCCCCCGATCGACCGCCTCCTTGGCAGCGCGCAGCGCGTACGCGGGACCGCCGACGAAGCGACCGGCCAGCTCGCGTGTGACCGGGTAGACCTCGTCGACGGAAACGACCCGGTCCACCAGCCCGATGCGCAGTGCCTCCTCGGCCAGCACATGGCGGCCCGTGAAGATCATCTCCTTGGCCCGCGACGGTCCGACGAGTCGCGGCAGGCGCTGCGTCCCTCCGGCGCCGGGGATCACGCCGAGCAGGATCTCCGGCTGGCCCAGCCGGGCATTGTCGCTGCACACCCGCAGGTCCGCGCACAGCGCCAGCTCCAGGCCACCGCCGAGGGCATAGCCCGTGATCGCCGCGATCACCGGCTTGGGCAGCCGGGCCACGGCCGTGAAGGACGCCTGGAGCGCGGCGGACCGGTCGGCCATGTCCACATAGGACATGTCGACCATCTCCTTGATGTCCGCCCCGGCGACGAACGCCTTCTCACCGCCGTAGACGATCACCGCGGCGACGTCACGACGCCTCCCGGCCTCCTCGGCGACCTCGCGCAGCTCGTCCTGCACCTGGGAGTTCAGGGCGTTGACCGGCGGCCGGTCCAGCCGGATCGTGCCCACGCCGTCCTCGACCTCGAGCCGGACGAACTCGCCCACGTCGCTCCCCTCCGTCGTCGCCACCCCACTCAAGCACCCACGCACCCACGCCGGCAGCGCTCGTACGGCGGAGGCTACCGACCGAGTCCCTCTGGCACGATGCGCGGGTGCTGCCCGCCGACGACTCCGTGCCCTGGCCGGGGCGCTGGTCGCCCCTGGGTGCGACGGTCGAGGACGAGGGGACGAACGTCGCGCTCTGGGCACCGGAAGCGGAGCGCGTCGACGTCTGCCTGGTGGACGAGCGCGGCAGCGAGGAGCGGGTCACGCTCAGGGACCGGACCTTCGACGTGTGGCACGGCCGACTCCCCGGCATCGGCCCCGGGCAGCGCTACGGGTTCCGCGTGCACGGGCCCTGGGACCCGGTCTCGGGCCGGCGCTTCAATCCGGCCAAGCTGCTGCTCGACCCGTACGCACGGGCGGTGACCGGGGACCTGCGTTACGACCCCGCGGTGTTCGGGCACGTGCGCCCACTGCTGTCCGAGCCGGGCGAGGACACCCGGCGCGATCCGGGGGACTCCCGGCCGCACGTGCCACTCTCGGTCGTCGTCGGGGACGACGGCTTCGACTGGGGCGCCGACCGCGCGCCGCGCGTGCCGTGGACGGACACCGTCGTGTACGAGGCGCACGTCCGCGGCCTGACCATGCGCCACCCCGCGGTGCCGGAGCACCAGCGCGGCACCTACGCAGGCCTGGCCCACGCGGCCGTCGTCGAGCACCTCGTGCGGCTCGGCGTCACGACGGTCGAGCTGCTACCGGTTCACCACTTCGTCAGCGAGCCGCACCTCGTGCTGGCGGGGCTGACCAACTTCTGGGGGTACAACAGCGTCGCCTTCTTCGCGCCGCACGCCGCCTACAGCTCCTCCGGGTCCCTCGGTGGCCAGGTGACGGAGTTCAAGCATCTCGTCCGCACCTTGCACGAGGCGGGGCTCGAGGTGGTCCTGGACGTCGTCTACAACCACACCGCCGAGCAGGACGAGCACGGGCCGACGCTGGCCTTCCGAGGCGTCGACAACCGGGCCTACTACCACCTGCGGGACGGGGGGCGGCGCTACCGCGACTACACGGGCTGCGGCAACACCCTGGCGGTTGGGCGCTCCCACGTGCTCCAGCTCGTCGTCGACTCGCTGCGCTACTGGGTCACCGAGATGCACGTCGACGGCTTCCGCTTCGACCTGGCATCGGCGCTCGCCCGCTCGATGCACGACGTGGACATGCTCGCCCCCTTCATGACGGTGATCGAGCAGGACCCGGTGCTCCGTGAGGTCAAGCTGATCGCCGAGCCGTGGGACGTCGGACCCGGGGGGTACCAGGTCGGCGAGTTCCCCCACCTGTGGGCGGAGTGGAACGACAAGTTCCGCGACACGGTCCGCGACTACTGGCGGGGAGCGACTCCAGGCGTGCGCGACCTCGCCGTCCGCCTCTCCGGCTCCAGCGACCTCTACGGTGACGACGGACGGCACCCGCACGCCTCCGTCAACTTCGTGACCGCGCACGACGGCTTCACCCTGCGGGACCTGGTCTCCCACGACCGCAAGCACAACACCGCGAACGGTGAGGGCAACCGCGACGGGACCGACCACAACCGCTCGTGGAACCACGGCGTCGAGGGCGAGACGGACGACCCGGCCGTCGTCGACCTGCGCCGACGCCAGCTGCGCAATTTCCTGACCACGCTCCTCCTCTCCAGCGGTGTCCCCATGCTGCTGGCCGGCGACGAGATGGGCCGGACCCAGCGCGGCAACAACAACGCCTACTGCCAGGACAACGAGGTCTCCTGGCTGGACTGGTCGCTGCTCGACCGCTGGACAGACCAGCGCGACCTCGTCGCCGCGCTGCTCAGGCTCCGGCGCGACCACCCTGTCTTCCGCCAGCGGCACTTCTTCGAGGGCCGTCCGGCCGTGCCCGGCGGCCGCAAGGACGTCGCGTGGTTCGCGCCCGACGGCGAGGAGATGACCGATGGCTGGTGGTGGGACACCGGCCTGCTGACCCTGGGCATGTTCCTGGCGGGTGACGGCATCCGGGCCCGTGGTCCCCGGGGCGAGCGCGTGCTCGACGACTCCTTTCTCATCTGGTGGCACGCCGGGGCCGAGCCGCTCGAGGTGACCCTCCCCGACCGCGCCCGCTGGGCCGGATCGTACGAGCCGGTGCTGGACACGGCAGGGCAGCGCAGGGGGTCCGTACGGGCGGGGAGGCCGTGCCGGCTCGCGGCCCGATCGGTGGTGGTGCTCCGGGCCCGCTGACCTACGGACCCGTGCGGGGGATCAGCGCAGGACGCCCTCGGTCATCCCGGGGCTTGGCTCGGGCAGGGCGGCCAGACCGAGCTCGGCTCCGGAGGCCAGCAGCGGGTGCCGTGGCACGACCCGCACCGTGTAGCCCACAGGCCCCGGCCGGTCGAGCGTCACCTCCCCTTCGAAGCGCCACCGTCCGCCCTCGTACTCCTCGGCTGGGAGGAGTGACGTCACGCGCGGATCGCGCAGCTCGTCGGACTCATCGACCCGTCCGTCGAGCACCTGGACGTCGATGTCGTCCGGCGCCAGGCTGCCGAGGGCGACGAAGGCGCGAAGTCGCAGCTTCCCTCCCAAGGAGAAGCCCCCCGGGCCCGCACTGTCCACGTGCTCGATGCGGACCGCGTCCCAGTGCCGGCGCAGCCGCTCCTTCCACCCCGCCAGGGCGGAGGCCTCGGCCCAGCCGTCGTCCAGCGCTCGCGCGGAGGCGGTAGCGGGCAGGTAGAGGCGCTCGACGTACTCGCGGACCATCCTGGTCGCCTGGACCTTCGGACCGAGGGTCGACAGCGTGTGCCGCACCATCTCCAGCCACCGCAAGGGCACGCCGGCCGGGTCGACGTCGTAGAACCGCGGCGCGACCTGCCGCTCGATGATGTCGTAGAGCGCGTTGGCCTCCAGTTCGTCGCGGTGCTCCGTGTCCTCGACCCCCTGCGCTGAGGGGATGGCCCAGCCGTTGGCCCCGTCGAACCACTCGTCCCACCACCCGTCGCGGATGGAGAGGTTCAGCCCGCCGTTGAGCGCGGCCTTCATCCCCGACGTCCCGCACGCCTCGTACGGCCGGAGCGGGTTGTTCAGCCACACGTCACAGCCGGGGTAGAGCGACCGCGCCATGGCGATCTCGTAGTCCGGCAGGAACACGATCCGGTGCCGCACGTCGGGCTCGTCGGCGAACCGGACCATCTCCTGGATCAGCCGCTTGCCGCCGTCGTCGGCCGGGTGGGCCTTGCCGGCGATGACGATCTGGACCGGCCGCTGCGGGTGCAGCAGCAGGGAGCGCAGACGGTCGCGGTCGCGCAGCATGAGGGTCAGGCGCTTGTACGACGGGACCCGGCGGGCGAAGCCGATCGTCAGGACGTCGGGGTCGAGGACGCCGTCGACCCAGCCCAGCTCCGCGTCGCTGGCGCCGCGCTGGAGCCACGACTCGCGCACCCTCCGGCGGGCGTCGACCACGAGGCGCTCCCGCAGCACCCGCCGGTTGGCCCACAGCTCGGCGTCCCCGCGCTCGGACGGTTGGGCGGCCATCGCGTCCGCCACCCAGGTGGGGCCGTGGACGCCGTTCGTGACCGACGTGATCGGCACCTCCGTCCGGTCGAAGTCGGGCCACAGACCGGCGAACATGCCTCGGCTGACCGTCCCGTGCAAGCGGCTGACGCCGTTCGCCCGCTGGGCGAGCCGGAGGCCCATCACCGCCATGTTGAACAGGGCCGGGTCGCCTCCGGGGTAGTCCTCGGCGCCGAGGGCGAGCACACGCTCCACCGGGACGCCCGGGCAGGCGTTGTCGCCACCGAAGTGCTGCTGCACCAGCTCTCTGGCGAACCGGTCGATCCCGGCCGGCACGGGCGTGTGGGTCGTGAAGACCGTCCCGGCCCGAGCGGCCTCCACCGCCGCGTCGAAGGTCAGCCCGTGATCCTCGGTCAGCTCGCGGATGCGCTCGAGCCCGAGGAACCCGGCGTGCCCCTCGTTGGTGTGGAAGACCTCCGGTGCGGGGCTCCCGGTCACCCTGCTGTACGCGCGCAGGGCGCGAACGCCACCGATCCCGAGCAGCATCTCCTGGAGCAGCCGGTGCTCGGACCCTCCCCCGTACAGGCGGTCGGTGACGTCGCGCTCGGCGGGTCCGTTCCCCTCGACGTGCGAGTCCAGCAGGAGGACCGGGACCCGCCCGACCTGGGCCACCCACACCTGGGCCGCCATGTCCCGCCCGCCGGGCAGCCCGACGTGCACCCGTACGGGGCTGGCGTCCGCCTCCCGCAGGGGGGTCAGCGGCAGGTTGTCCGGGTCCACCAGCGGGTAGCGCTCCTGCTGCCAGCCCTCCCGGGACAGGGACTGGACGAAGTAGCCGTGGCGGTAGAGCAGGCCGACGCCGACGACCGGGACGCCCAGGTCGCTGGCGGCCTTGAGGTGGTCGCCGGCCAGGATGCCCAGCCCCCCGGAGTACTGCGGGAGCACGTGGGTGATGCCGAACTCCGGGGAGAAGTAGGCGACCCCCCGGGGGGCGGCTTCCCCCAGCCCCTGGAACCACCGGTCCTCGGTCAGGTAGGAGCGCAGGTCCGCGGCGAGGTCACGCACCCGGACCAGGAAGGCCTCGTCGCCCGCGAGCTCCGCCAGCCGTCCGGGTCCCACCTCGGCGAGCAGGTGGACGGGGTCGTGGCGGACCGCCTCCCAGACCTGCGGGTCCACCGCAGCGAGGAGGTCCTGGGTGGGCTGGTGCCAGGACCAGCGCAGGTTGGCCACCAGCTCGCCCAACGGGGCCAGCGGCTCGGGGAGGACGGTGCGGACGGTGAACCGTCGGATCGCGCGCACGGCGAGACCCTAGCGACCGGGGCGCCCTCCCGGGGCCCGCCCGCCCGAACCGGCGTGGGTGGTGGTCGTCGGAGAGCCACCCGGTCGTCTGCGATCCGGGGGTGGCTCTCCACCACGGACCACGGCAGGATCGGGCGCCGAGACGCGTGTCACACCGACGACCCCGGGTAGGTTGATCGCCGATGACTGGACGCATCCCGATCCTCGACGTGGCGCCCGTCGTCGCCTGCGGGAGGTACCTCGCCAAGGCGGTCGTGGGCGAGCCCTTCGAGATCTCGGCGACGGTCTTCCGAGAAGGCCACGACGCCGTCAACGCCGACGTGGTGCTCCGCGACCCGAGCGGCCGCGCGCGCCCGATGGTGCTCATGAAGCCAGGCGCCCCGGGTCTGGACCGCTGGCACGTCGAGGTCGAGGCCGACGAGGTCGGCGAGTGGACCTTCACGGTGGAGGCCTGGGCCGATCCGTGGGCAACCTGGCACCACACCGCCGAGGTCAAGGTGCCGGCCGGCATCGACGTCGAGCTCGTGTTCACGGAGGGCGCCCGCCTGCTCGAGGGCGCGGCCAAGGCGCTCCCCCGCGGCACCAAGGGCGAGAAGCAGCTGCTGCGCGACGCCGCCAGGGCGGTCCGCGACACCGGCCGGCCGGACGAGGTGCGACTGGCCGCGGCCTTCGCACCGGACGTCGCGGAGATCGTGCACCGGTGGCCGCTGCGCGAGCTGGTGACCGAGTCCGACCGGTACCCCCTGCTCGTCGAGCGTGAGCGCGCGCTCTTCGGCTCCTGGTACGAGTTCTTCCCCCGGTCCGAGGGCGCGGTCCAGCACGAGGACGGCTCCTGGACGTCCGGCACGTTCACGACGGCCGCGCAGCGCCTCCCGGCCGTCGCGGCGATGAGCTTCGACGTCGTCTACCTCCCGCCGGTCCACCCGATCGGGCGCAGCTACCGCAAGGGACCCAACAACACCCTCACCCCCGGACCGTACGACCCGGGGGTCCCCTGGGCCATCGGGTCCCCGGAGGGTGGGCACGACGCGGTCCACCCCGAGCTCGGCACCATCGAGGACTTCGACGCCTTCGTGGCGCGCGCCCGCGAGCTGGGCATGGAGGTGGCTCTCGACCTGGCCATCCAGGCGTCCCCGGACCACCCGTGGGTGACCGAGCACCCGGAGTGGTTCAGCATCCGCGCCGACGGTTCCATCGCCTACGCCGAGAACCCGCCCAAGAAGTACCAGGACATCTACCCGGTCAACTTCGACCGCGACCCCGAGGGCATCTACGCGGAGTGCCTGCGGCTCGTCCGTTACTGGATGTCACACGGCGTGCGCATCTTCCGCGTCGACAACCCGCACACCAAGCCGGTCGACTTCTGGCAGTGGCTGATCGCGGAGGTCCGCCGCACCGACCCGGACGTCATCTTCCTGGCGGAGGCCTTCACCCGCCCGGCCATGATGCACACGCTGGGCAAGATCGGCTTCCAGCAGTCCTACACGTACTTCACCTGGCGCAACGGCAAGCAGGAGCTCACCGAGTACTTCGCCGAGCTGCGCGACTCGCTCGACCACATGCGGCCGAACGCCTTCGTCAACACCCCGGACATCCTGCACGCCTACCTCCAGTACGGCGGCCCCGCCGCCTTCAAGATCCGTGCGGTGCTGGCCTCGATGCTGTCCCCGACGTGGGGCGTCTACAGCGGGTACGAGCTCTACGAGCACGTTGCTGTGCGCCCGGGCAGCGAAGAGTACCTCGACTCGGAGAAGTACCAGTACCGCCCGCGCGACTGGGCCGCCGCCGAGCGCGAGGGTCGCACCCTCGCCCCGTACCTGACGAGGCTCAACGACGTCCGCCGCGAGCATCCGGCGCTGCACGGTCTGCGCAGCCTGCGCTTCCACGGGATCGACAACCCGGACATGTTGGCCTTCAGCAAGCGTCGCCAGTTGGACGACGGCCGCGAGGACGTCGTGCTCGTCGTCGTCAACCTGGACCCGCACGGAGCACGCGAGGCGACCGTGTCCCTGGACATGCCGGCCCTGGGCTTCGACTGGCACGACAGCTTCGCGGCCCACGACGAGATCACCGGCCAGACCTTCCACTGGGGCCAGTACAACTACGTCCGCCTGGACCCCGCGTACGAGCCGGCGCACGTGCTGTCGGTGCGGAGGTGGGCCTGGTGACGGCTCTGCCCGTCGACGGCCACCATCCCCTCCCGGCACGCGGCACCGATCCGGAGTGGTTCAAGCGGGCGGTGTTCTACGAGGTCCTCGTCCGGTCCTTCAAGGACTCCAACAGCGACGGCGCCGGCGACCTCAAGGGGTTGCAGGAGGAGCTCGACTACCTCGAGTGGCTGGGCGTCGACTGTCTCTGGCTACCCCCCTTCTACACCTCCCCGCTGCGCGACGGCGGCTACGACGTCGCCGACTTCAAGGGCGTCCTCCCCGAGTTCGGCACGATCGAGGACTTCCACGAGTTCCTCGACGCCGCGCACGCCCGCGGCATCCGCGTGATCATCGACTTCGTCATGAACCACACCAGCGACGCGCACCCGTGGTTCCAGGCCAGCCGCACCGATCCCACCGGCCCGTACGGCGACTTCTACGTCTGGTCGGACAGCGACGAGGCCTACAGCGACGCCCGGATCATCTTCGTCGACACCGAGAGCTCGAACTGGACCTTCGACCCGATTCGCAAGCAGTACTTCTGGCACCGGTTCTTCGGCCACCAGCCGGACCTGAACTACGACAACCCCGCGGTGCAGGATGCGGTCCTGGACGCGCTGCGCTTCTGGCTGGACCTGGGCATCGACGGCTTCCGGCTCGACGCCGTCCCCTACCTGTTCGAACGGGAGGGCACCAACTGCGAGAACCTGCCGGAGACGCACGCCTTCCTCAAGCGCGTGCGCAAGGTCGTCGACGACGAGTACCCGGACCGGGTGCTGCTCTGCGAGGCCAACCAGTGGCCCGCGGACGTGGTCGAGTACTTCGGCGACTACGCGGTCGGCGGCGACGAGTGCCAGATGGCCTTCCACTTCCCGGTGATGCCGCGCATCTTCATGGCGGTCCGGCGCGAGTCCCGCTACCCGGTGTCGGAGATCATGGAGCAGACCCCGGCCATCCCCGACGGCTGCCAGTGGGGCATCTTCCTGCGCAACCACGACGAGCTCACCCTGGAGATGGTCACCGACGACGAACGCGACTACATGTGGGCCGAGTACGCCAAGGACCCCCGGATGAAGGCCAACATCGGCATCCGCCGCCGGCTCGCCCCGCTGCTCGACAACGACACCAACCAGATCGAGCTGTTCACGGCGATGCTGCTCTCGCTGCCCGGGTCGCCCGTCCTCTACTACGGTGACGAGATCGGCATGGGCGACAACATCTGGCTCGGTGACCGCGACGGCGTGCGAACCCCCATGCAGTGGACCCCCGACCGCAACGCCGGCTTCTCCACCTGCGATCCCGGTCGGATGACCCTGCCCGTCGTCATGGACGCCGTCTACGGCTACCAGGTCACCAACGTGGAGGCGCAGCTGCAGAACACCTCCTCGCTGCTGCACTGGACCCGGAACATGATCCAGGCCCGCAAGGAGAACCCGGCCTTCGGGCTGGGCGACTTCACCGACCTCGGCGGCTCCAACCCGAGCGTGCTGTCCTACGTACGCCGATTCGGCGACGACATCGTCCTGTGCGTGAACAACCTCTCCCGGTTCCCGCAGCCGGTCGAGCTCGACCTGCGCCGTTACGAGGGGTACGAGCCGGTGGAGCTGCTCGGCGGGGTCCGCTTCCCGCTCATCGGTGAGCTGCCGTACCTGCTCACCCTCGGTTCCCACGGCTTCTACTGGTTCCAGCTCCGTGCACCCCTCCAGGAGGTACGCGCATGACGGACCGTCCCGTCGGCGCCACGACCGACCCGCGCGTGGAGGACGTGGCGCGGCTGCTCGTGCCGTGGTTGCACGCCCAGCGCTGGTTCGCCGGCAAGGACCGTGCGGTCGACGGTGTCCAGGTCGTCGCGGCGAGCCTGCTCAGGGAGAGCGGTCCCCGGGTGTGGCACCTCGTCGTCGACGTCGACCAGGCCGGGGCGCACACCCTCTACCAGGTGCCCGTGAGCCTGCGCGACGAGCACGTCGACCGCCTCGAGCACGTCTTCATCGGCGAGGCCGGCGGGCTGGCCGTCTACGACGCACTGCACGACAAGGACGCCACGGCTGAGATCGCCCGGCGGATCGACGGGGAGCAGGGTACGGAGCTGCTCGACTTCCACCGGGAGCCGGGCGCCGAGGTGCCTGTCGACGCCCCCTCCATCGTCCTGACCGGCGAGCAGAGCAACACCTCGCTGGTCTACGGCGACATCGCCCTGCTCAAGGTCTTCCGGAGGATCGCCCCGGGCACCAACCCCGACGTGGAGATCCACGACGCCCTCACCCGGGCGGGTTGCGAGCACGTGGCCGCGCTGCTGGGCTGGGTGGACGGCCGCTGGACCGACCCGACCACCGGCAGGCAGGAGCAGGCCGGCCTGGCGATGCTGCAGACCTTCCTGGTCACGGCGACCGACGGGTGGCGCCTGGCCACGACGAGCGTGCGAGACCTCTACGCCGAGGGGGACCTGCATGCCGACGAGGTAGGTGGTGACTTCGCCGGCGAGTCGAGACGGCTCGGCCTGGCCACCGCGGAGGTGCACCGGGTCATGGCCGAGGTGCTGCCCTCCGGGGAGCTCGACGCCGCCGCCCTTCGCGCGATGGCCGTGGCGATGCGCGGCCGGCTCGAGGCGGCGCTCGAGGTCGTGCCGACGCTGCGCCCGTACGCGGCCGCCCTGAACTCCGCGTACGACGACGTGGCCGAGCTCCCCGGGCCGGTACCGGTCCAGCGCATCCACGGCGACTACCACCTGGGCCAGGTCATGCGCACCGTGCGGGGTTGGAAGCTCCTCGACTTCGAGGGGGAGCCCGAGAAGCCCCTGGCCGAGCGCGTGCAGCTCGACTCGCCGGTCCGCGACGTCGCCGGCATGCTGCGGTCGTTCGACTACGCCGCCCGGCACCTGCTCGTCGCGGACCATCCTGGCAGCGAGCAGATCGCCTACCGTGCGACGGAGTGGGCCGAGCGCAACCGCGAGTCCTTCTGCGACGGGTACGCCGCGGGTGCGGGCTGGGATCCACGTGACCAGCGTGCGCTGCTGCGTGCCTACGAGACCGACAAGGTCGTCTACGAGGCGGTGTACGAGGCCCGCAACCGCCCCGCCTGGTTGCCCATCCCGCTGGCCGCCGTGGAGCGGCTCGCACCCGCGTCGACCCCGGAGGAGCTCCCGTGAGCGACACCCGAGACAGCGCCGGCACCGGCCGCCGGACCCGCAGCACCGCGAGCGCCCCCGCGCTGCTCCCCGTCGACACCGCCGTCCTCCAGCACCTGCTGGACGGCGACCACGCCAACCCGCACGGCGTCCTGGGGCCTCACCCGCACGACGGTGGCGTGTCCGTCCGGGTGCTGCGGCCGTGGGCCGAGCGCGTCGTCGTCGTCGTCGGCGACGACCGCTATCCCTTGGAGCACGAGTACGGCGGCATCTGGGCCGGTGTGCTCGACCTGCCGGAGGTCCCGGACTACCGGCTGGAGGTCACGTACTCCGGGTCGACCCAGAGCACCGACGACCCGTACCGCTACCTGCCGACCCTCGGCGACCTGGACATGCACCTGCTGGGCGAGGGCCGCCACGAGGAGCTGTGGGAGGTGCTGGGCAGCCACGTCCGGACGTACCAGACGCAGCGCGGGCCGGTGACCGGCACGTCGTTCGCGGTGTGGGCGCCGAGCGCCCAGGGGGTGCGGGTCGTCGGCGACTTCAACCACTGGGACGGTCGCGGTACGCCCATGCGGTCGCTGGGGTCGACCGGCGTCTGGGAGCTCTTCGTGCCCGACGTCGGCGACGGGACGCGCTACAAGTACGAGATCCTCGGCCGCGACGGCGTGTGGCGCCAGAAGGCCGACCCGCTGGCCTACCGCACCGAGGAGCCGCCGGCGACCGCCTCCGTCGTCTTCACCAGCTCGTACGAGTGGGGGGACGAGGAGTGGCTCCGCGCCCGGGCGGGCTCGCAGGCCCACGCCGAGCCGATGGCGGCATACGAGGTGCACCTCGGCTCCTGGCGGCGCGGTCGCTCCTACGCCCAGCTGGCGGACGAGCTCGTCGGCTACGTCAAGGACCTCGGCTTCACGCACGTCGAGCTGCTCCCGGTCGCCGAGCACCCGTTCGGCGGGTCGTGGGGCTACCAGGTCACCTCCTACTTCGCCCCCACGTCGCGGTTCGGCAGTCCCGACGAGTTCCGCCTGCTCGTCGACCGGCTCCACCAGGCCGGCATCGGAGTGATCGTCGACTGGGTGCCCGCCCACTTCCCCAAGGACGAGTGGGCCCTGGCCCGCTTCGACGGGACGCCCCTCTACGAGCATCCGGACCCGCGCCGGGGGGAGCACCCGGAGTGGGGCACCTTCGTCTTCGACTTCGGACGCACGGAGGTCCGCAACTTCCTCGTGGCCAACGCGCTGTACTGGCTGGAGGAGTTCCACATCGACGGGCTCCGGGTCGACGCGGTGGCCTCGATGCTCTACCTGGACTACTCGCGACCCGAGGGCCAGTGGATGCCCAACCAGTACGGCGGGCGCGAGAACCTCGACGCGGTCGGCTTCCTCCAGGAGATGAACGCCACGGTCTACAAGCGCGTGCCGGGCGTCGTCACCGTCGCGGAGGAGTCGACGGCCTGGCCCGGGGTCACGCGGCCCACGCACCTCGGCGGCCTGGGGTTCGGGCTGAAGTGGAACATGGGGTGGATGCACGACTCGCTCGGCTACATGAGCCGCGAGCCGATCTACCGCCAGTACCACCACCACCAGATGACGTTCTCGATGATGTACGCCTACTCCGAGAACTACGTCCTGCCGCTCTCCCACGACGAGGTGGTCCATGGCAAGGGCTCGCTGCTCCGCAAGATGCCGGGCGACCGCTGGCAAAAGCTCGCCAACCTGCGCGCCTACCTCGCGTACATGTGGGCGCACCCCGGCAAGCAGCTGCTCTTCATGGGTTGTGAGATCGGCCAGGAGGCGGAGTGGGCGGAGTCGCGCGAGCTCGACTGGTGGCTGCTCGACCACAGCGAGCACCGGGGAGTCCACGCGCTGGTCCGCGACCTCAACTCCGTCTACCGCGCGACTCCGGCGCTCTGGACGCGGGACATCGATCCGGCCGGCTTCGAGTGGATCGACGCCAACGACGCCGCAGGCAACGTGTTCTCGTTCCTCCGCTGGGGCCAGGACGGGTCGGTGCTGGCCTGCGTCGCGAACTTCTCGGCCGTCCCGCACGAGGGCTACCGCGTGGGGTTGCCCCACACCGGCCGGTGGGAGGAGGTCCTCAACACCGACGCCGAGGGCTACGGCGGGTCGGGCGTGGGCAACCTCGGCTCGGTAGAGGCGGTCGACGAGTCCTGGCACGGCCGGCCGGCGTCGGCGACCCTCCGGGTGCCGCCACTGGGCACCGTGTGGCTGCGCCGGTCCTGATCACGCGCAGGCGGGCATGAGGGGGTCGACGCCGGTGAGCAGCCGGAACCCGTCGTCGTACCAGGCGCACGTCTCCGCATCGTCCGGGCGGTCGTCGCGGGGCTCGTCCATCAGCCCGTAGGCGATGTCCCAGCAGGCACGCTCCACCCCGCGCAGCTGGTACGGGGTCTCCGCCCGGGCCCAGTGCCGCAGCCGGGCGTGCCGCAGGTAGTCCGCCTCCACCCCCGCGTCGGCGTTCTGCGCCAACCACACGTGCGCCAGCTCGTGCAGCAGCACCACCCGGGTCCACGGCTTGGTCCTCGGACAGTCGAAGCCACCCGCGCAGGCATCGCCGTGGTCGAAGCACAACGTGACCACGAATCCCTCCGTCGCCGTCGACATGGCCAGGCCGTTCACCACCCGGCAGGCACCGTCGCGCCGGTCCACCCAGGTCACGCTGCGCACGACCGGCGCCCGCAGCCCCGCCTGCTGGTACCGACGCAGTGCCCAGTCCAGCTGCTCCACCAGCGGCGGCGTCGCGTTGACGAGGGTGATCACCTGCTCCGGCCGCTCCAGCGTGCCGGTGTCCGGCCCGGCCACCGGCGACGGGATCGGCACCTCGCCCCACACCCCGTGGTCGAGCTCCTCCCCTGCCAGGCACCGCCGCGCCGACGCCGGCGAGGTGAAC
>DASTQL010000030.1:0-9206 GCA_035761805.1 Jiangellales bacterium
ACAGTGATCACTCCGGCCACAGCCCGGCCGGGCACCCGACCGAGGACAAGATCACCGTGTCGTCAACCCGCCGCGTCGCGGCAGCTACCCGTCACGGGCGGCCCGGTGGTGTCGGGTGTGAGGCGTCCGTGGCGCTCGTCGTCAGGGCAGGGGGTCGAAGTGCGGGATCGTCGACTGCACCTCGGCGTCGTGTCGACGCCGGGTGGCCAGCCGCTCGGCGAAGCCGGGGTCGTACTCCCGGCCTCGGTGACGGTGCCGCCCGGCCCAGCCGCCGACCGCCGCCACCCGTCGACGGAGGCGACCCGCCCAGGCACCGACAGCAGCGAGGATGTCGCCGAACATCCACTGGGCGGCGTTCATGCGACCAGTGTGCTCCCGTCCGGCCCGCCCGCCCAGACACCGCCGTGAAGCGATGGGGTGGACCTGGGTCGCCCGCGGACCGGGCATCGTCACCACGGCCGCCACGTCGTCACTCCAGCGGGAGACGGGCAACTTCGGCTGCTTGATCGAAGTGCGGGATCGTCGACTGCACCTCGGCGTCGTGTCGACGCCGCGCAGCCAGCCGCTCGGCGAAGCCGGGGTCGTACTCCCGCCTCCGACCACGGTGCCGCCCGACCCAGCCGCCGACCGCCGCTGCCCGTCGACGGAGCCGACCCGCCCAGGCACCGACGGCAGCGAGGATGTCGCCGAACATCCACTGCGCGGCGTTCATGCAACCAGTGTGCTCCTGTCCGGCCCGCCCGCGCATACAGCGCAGCGAGGCGACGGGGTCGATGCTCCACGACCTCGGAGGAAGGGACCCAGCGCCGAATCCGCGCCCAGGGGTGTACCTCTTGAGTCATGCACTTCGAGCACTCGGTCTCCATCGCAGCCCCGCCCCACCAGGTCTTCGACCGCTACGTGGACGTCGCGCGCTGGCCGGAGTGGCTGGAGACGATGACGAGCGTCGAGCGCCTGGACGACGGGCCGCTGCGCGTCGGCTCCCGCACCCGGATCAAGCAGCCGAAGCTGCCCGTCGCGGTCTGGGAGGTCACCGCCCTCGAGCCCGGACGGTCATGGACCTGGGTCGCCCGCGGACCGGGCGTCTTCACCACGGCCAGCCACGTCGTCACCCCAGCGGGCGACGGATCCCACGTCACTGCTTCTCTCGACCAGCAGGGCCCGCTCGGCGGGGTGCTGGGCAGGCTGACGAAGGGGATGACCGAGCGCTACCTGCGGATCGAGGGCGAGAGTCTCAAGGCTCAGGTCGAGGGCGCCTGACGAGAGCCGCAGCCACACCGCCGGGTCACGCCGGACCCACGAGAGCCCGCGCCGCCCTCTCGTACTGCTGACGGCTGGTACGCAGATGGCGGCCGGCCAGCTCGGCGGCACGCTCGGCGTCGCCCACCCGCACGGCCTCCGCGATCGCTCGGTGCTCCTCGTACAGCACCTGCGGGTCGGGATGTTGGCGTAGCAACCACTGCAGGCGGCCGTTGACCGGCTCGAGCACCGACTGGAGGGCGGGGCTGCGGGAGACCTGCAGCAGCACGGCGTGGAACCGGGCGTTCGCCCCGACCGCCGCATCGACGTCCCCCGCCGCCAGCGCGTCCCCCGCCTCGTCCAGCACCGCCCGCAGGGCCTCGCCTCCCGGGCCGTCCAGCCGAACGGCCGCGCGGCGGCAGACGAGCACCTCGAGGGCCTCACGCAGGTCGAAGAGCTCGTCCACGTCCTCCGAGCTCAACCCGCGGACCACCATGCCCCGCCGCGGCCTGGCCTCCACGAAGCCCTCGCTCGCCAGCTCGCGCAGCGCCTCCCGGACGGGGATGCGGGAGACACCCAACTCGTCGGCCAGCTGCCGCTCCACCAGCCGCGAGCCGGCGGCCAACGAGCCGTCGACGATCCGCGTACGGAGCTCGTCGCGGACCGCGTCGCGGAGCGACCGGTGGGCGAGGCCGAGAGGCACGGGTGTTGCCGCCGTCATGTGGCAGATGGTATACCAAGTGTCTGAGTGTTCTGGGACGTACGCCCGACCGCCTGGCGGCGGACCGTAGACCGAGGCGGACGGTGGAGCGGAGGAGCCCGACATGTGCCAGCACGACCACGAGACAGTCGAGCCGGTGACGATCTCGCGCAGAGGAGTCCTGGCCTCCGCCGCACTGCTCGCAGGCGTGGCTGGTGCCGCCGGGCCCTGGGCGGCCACCGCATCAGCCGCGCCGCCGCCGTCGCCGGGACGCGGACGTCCCCCGCGCTTCGGTGGCACTCCCCCCGTACCGCCCCCGCTCGTGATCCACGGCGGCCCGATGCTCGACCCGAAGACAGGTGCGGTCACCGACGATGCCGTCGTCGTCCTGAGGGCCGGGCGGGTCCTCGATGCGGGGACGTGGGACCAGACCCGCGGGGCACGGGCGGCGGTCGGCGGTGCGGCCCAGCAGATCGACGTCCGAGGCGCGTGGGTCCTGCCCGGCCTGGTCGACGCCCACGTCCACGTCAACGCCCTGGCCGACGCCGCAGGCATCCTCCGAGCCGGGGCCACGACGGTCCGGAGCGGCGCGTCGAACTTCTACCAGGACGTCGCCATGCGGCCACTGACCACGTGGACCCCCGGGCGGGTGCCCCGGATGCGCGCCGCCGGCACCTTCATCTCCCCGATCCTGGGCGACACCGTCCTCGGTGACGAGGCCTTGGCGCCCCTGGCCAGCCTCCCGGGAGGCGTACAGGATCCCGCCGACCTCCGCTACTTCACGGCGGTCAACCTGTCCCGCGGCGTCGACGTCATCAAGACCCGCGCCAACCCTCGCGCAGGGCTGGCCGAGCAGGACCCGCTCGAGCTCGTGTACGACGAGGAGCAGCTCTCCGCCGTCGTCGCCGAGGCCCGGCGAGGCAAGGCCGGTGTGCTGTGCCACGCCTACAGTGCCGAGGGCTGTCGTGGTGCGGTCCGGGCCGGGATCGCGAGCCTCGAGCACGGCGTCTTCGTGGATGAGGAGACCCTGGACCTGATGGCTCGTCGCCGGACCGCCTTCACCCCGACGATGGCCGCCATCACCGGTCTCCTCGACTCCAGCGACCCGGTCCTGATCGAGCGGGGGCGGGAGTACGTCCCCGTCCTGCAGGAGGCGCTCCGCAGCGCGCACGCCAAGGGCGTCCCGATCGTGGCCGGCACCGACACCTTCGGGACGGCCACGCAGCCGGTCGGCAAGGAGGTCCGGCTGATAGCCGAGGCGGGCATCCCGGCCCTCGACGCCCTCCGCGGCGCGACCACGACGGCGGCTGCACTGCTGGGTCTCGCCGACAGGGTCGGGCGGCTGGCCCGCGGCTACCACGCGGACGTCGTAGCTGTCGACGGCAACCCGCTCGACGACCCGGCAGCGTGCGAGCGCGTCCTGCTCGTCGTGGCCCAGGGCGCGATCAACCGGAACGACATCGGCTGACCTGCCACCCGGGAGATCGAGAGCCGCGGCCTCGGGCCCGCTGCGAGCGGGCCCGAGGTGCGACCCCCGGTCGTGATCAGGCCTGGGCCGGGACGTGCCGGTTGTGCCTGCCGATGGCGACTCCGAGCCCCCCCGCGGCGGCGACGCCGAGCACCGACAGCCCGGCGATGGCCCACGGGAAGTCGTCGGTCGCCGGCGTCGACGAGCTGGCGGGCGGTGCTGGCTGGGGCTGCTGCTGCAGCTCCTGCCACTCGATCTGCGCCTTCGGCACGGACTCGTTCGGAGCGGATCGACGCAGCTGGACCTGCGAGGCCGAGCTGCCAGATGCCTCGCTGCCGCCCGGGTCCGGGACGGCGACGGCAGGCATCGCGAGGATGAGGCTTCCTGGCAGCATCGTCGCGGCAACGGCCCCGGCGACGGCAAGGCGGCGGCTGTGCTTCATGGTGACCCCCCCGGGTCTCGAGGCTCCGACGGAGCCCGTCGAGGACAAGAGACGCGGAGGGGGCGCCGTGATACGCAGCATCCGGGACCGAGTGGGCCGGGAACGTCCCCGTCGGTCAGGACCCGGAGACGTCGCGCTGTGCAAAGTGCCCGCGCTGGTTGACGCTCGGGCTTCCCGTGCCGGGCTGGCCGGAGTGGCCGCGGTGCTCGTTCGAGTTGAGGTTGAGGCTCTCGCGCGCGGGCGGCGCCTTGGTCTCGGTCACGGCCTCGCTGCCGCACGCCCCGAGCAACCCGGCCGACAGGGCGACGACGGTGACGACCACGGCCCGGGTGCTGGAGCGGCGAGACATCGTACGGACGGTGCTCGTGGCACCTCTCCTTCCGCTGGTGCCGGGTGCTTCCCGGCTGCCTCCAGCGGACTCCCCACCGGTCGCAGTCCGGCCCACGACCGGTCGCAGACCGGTCTCATCGCGGTCGCTCCACCGGGTCTCTGGGTTCTCCCGCGGCCACTCCGGACGGACGTCGCGTCGGGGCGATCTCGTCCGTCGGCCAGCGGCCGCGTGCCCGGGGGCGGCCGAGGTGGCTACTGCTCCGCCGTGTCCTCCGGCCAGGCACCCTTCTCGGAGAAGGCACCCACCCTCTCCAGCGGCGCACCGAACGCCTCGAACGCGCTCTCGACCTCGTCGTCGTCCACGTGGAGCTTGCCCGTGGACAGGCCGCTGAAGTCCATGACCACGAGAAACGCGTCCGTCGATTCGTGGGTGTCGGCCAGCCCGCGCCAGAGCTCCAGGCCGAGGACCTGTCCCACGCGAGTCGGACCCTTGCGCACAGCGGGGAAGTACCGCTCCCGCATGAAGGCCTCGAAGGCGTCGCCGTCCTGCCCCTCGCCCAACGTGGTCCGATAGACGATCTTGTGCCCCATGGTTCCACCCCTCCCCCAGCCATGGCCGGAACGGAGACCCGCTCCGCCCACTTCACTGCTGACCTGCCTGAGTGTGCGCCCCCGGCCGACCTTCGACCAGCCCGTGTAAATCAACGACGCCGGCCGGCGACCCCGAGGTCGAGGTCGGCGACGACCGGCCGATGATCGCTGGCCACGAGTACATCCGTGTGCTCGACCACCCGGCATCCGGTGACCAACGCGGGACCGTGCACGAAGACCCCGTCGATGCGACGCCGCGGCCGCCGCGCCGGGAACGTCGGCTCTGCCGTACCCGCCCCGCAGTCAACCCACGAGCCGGCCAGTGCACGCCACACCGGCCCGTCCGGTCCTTCGTTCAGGTCACCGGCCAGCACCACTACCGGCGACGGCAGCCGCCCCACCGCGGCCAGCAGGTCGTCCAGGTGACGGACGCGCTCGTCGGCGTCCAGCCCCAGATGGGTGCTCGCCACCGTCACGCTCTCTCCCGTCTGGGTACGCAGCCGCGCGAGCGTGACTCCGCGCTGGAAGAGCCCCGGCGACTTGGTGAAGCGGACCTCCCGGGTCTCCACGACCTCCACGCGCCGCCCGACCAGCAACGCCGAGCCCCCCGTCGTACGGCCTCCGGCCACGAACCTCAGGCCCGCGCGGCGGGCCATCCGCCGCCCCCTCCATCGCCAGAAGAGGAACCGCGGCGCCTCCTGCACACACACCGCGTCGGGGTCCAGGCCGAAGAGCAACCGCGACACCGCCCGCCGGTCGTTGCGCAGGGACTTGACGTTGTACGACACGATGCGCAACGACCCCACGAGAGCGAGCGTACGGAGTCCGGTCCCATGCGCTCTCAGCCCGCGCCGAGCCGCTGACGTGACAGCGCCCGACCCTCGCGGCGCGACAAGAGGGCCGTGATCGCGACCAGTCCCAGGAGCACAGTCACGACGTAGCGCACCCAGTCGAAACCGGGCTCGAGAAGGTCGGCCGTCGCGTTGAAGGACGCGTGCAGGAGGCCCACGGTCAACAGGCTGCGCCCGCTCCAGGTGTCGAGGCCGGCGATGAGGAACCGCAGCCCGACGCCGACGGCGACGAGGGCCGTCACCCCCAGCGCGACGTCTCCCGCGTCAGATGCGCCGTCGAAGGCCAGGGGGAGGTGGATCCCGACGAAGACGGCTGCCGTTGCGACGCTGCCGCCGACCGTTCCCCAGCGGGCCATCGAGCGCCGCTGGACGAAGCCCGTCAGCACCATCTCCTCCCAGATGTTGATGATGATCGCGCCGGTGACGAGCTGGACCGCGAAGCCGATCAGCAGCGAGCTCGTGAGCGGCTGCTCCCCACCGACCACCGAGGCGGCGGTCCAGGCGAGCGCCGGAAGGGCGAGGACGGCGAACAGACCCCACCACAGCGGACGCGGCGGTCGCACCGTGTCCCGCAGCAACGCCCGTACACCGGCCCCGCCGGCCTGCCGGGCCGTGATCACCAGTGCGGGGAGGACCATACCCACGAGCAGGGTCGCGAGGGCGAAGGGCTCGCTGGGCAGGCCGAGGGCCACGCCGACGCCCAGGAGGACGCATCCGGTGGGGACGGCGATCGCCGCGAACACCAGCAGCGGCCGCAGCGACGGGTCGTCGGCCACCGAGCCGGGGGCTGTTGCGGGAGTGGCAAGGGTGCCTGGTCGATTGCTGTCGTTCATGGTCGTTCCTCCTCAGTCAGCTGGACAGTGGCGGTCAGGCCGGCCGTGTCCCGGGCGAGCGCGACGTTGGCCAGCTCGCTGGCCTCGACCAGGCACAGGCACCGCGAGTCGCCCGGTTGCGACACGGAGCCCGCCCACCGGATCGCCACGCCGCTCCGAGCGAGCCTCGCCACCGCAAGTCGCAGTGCTGCCTGCATGCCCTCCAGGTCGCCGGCGTCGCCCCGTCCTACCCGCAGCTCGACGAGGAACAGGGGGCGCCGGTCACCGTCGGGCCCCTCTCCTCGCCGCTGGCCGTTCACCCATGCAC
The DNA here is from genome assembly GCA_035761805.1 of Jiangellales bacterium. Lineage (GTDB taxonomy): Bacteria > Actinomycetota > Actinomycetes > Jiangellales > Jiangellaceae > DASTQL01. The sequence continues at coordinate 6,762 of DASTQL010000030.1, forward strand.
CGTGCCGGGCATCTCACTGGCCCACATCCGTAGTCCTCCGGAGTCCGGTACGGGTCTTGCCCGCACCCGTACCGTCGAGGTGTGGAGAGGTCCGGCCGCACACTCACGGCCGCCCCCTTGCCCGCGGAGCGCAGCTCGTTCGTCGGTCGACGCCACGAGCTGACCGACCTACGGCGGCTGCTGTCAGAGTCGCGGCTGGTCACCCTGGTCGGACCGGGCGGGGTGGGCAAGACCCGGCTGGCCTTGCGGGCGGCGACCGGGTTGCAGCGGTCGTTCCGGGACGGGACCGCCGTAGCCGACCTGGCCGCGGTCCGGGACCCCGCGCTGGTCGTCCAGCAGGTCGCCGCCGCCATCGGCGTCCGTGACGACTCGGGTCGCTGGCTGACGGCGGGTCTCACCGACGCCATCGGAGCGCAGCAGCTCCTCCTCGTGCTGGATAACTGCGAGCACCTGCGGGACGCCTGCGCGGTCCTGGCTCATGCGCTGATGAGCACCTGTCCGGAGCTCCGACTCCTGGCCACGAGCCGCCAGCCGCTCGACGTCGACGGGGAGTCGCTGCTGGTTGTGCCGCCGTTGTCGGCGCCACCTCGTGACCCGTCCGGGGACGTCCTCACGTACGACGCGGTCCAGCTCCTCCTGCAGCGGGCCCGGGCCGCGGCACCTGAGCTCGCCCTCACCGAGGCGCACGCCAACGACCTGGCCGAGCTGTGTCGCCGGCTGGACGGTCTGCCGCTCGCGATCGAGCTGGCGGCCGTGAGGCTCCGGACGCTGACCCCGGCCGAGGTCGTCGCCAGGCTCGACGACCGCTTCCGGCTGCTGCGTCGCTCGGGGAGCTCCGTCCCAGAGCGCCACCGGACGCTCAGGGCGACGCTGGACTGGAGCTACGACCTGCTGGGGGACGAGGAGCGCCAGCTGTGGCGGCGGGCAGCGGTCTTCGCGGCGGACTTCGACCTGGCGGCGGCCGAAGCCGTCTGTGCGGGCAGCGGAGTGGGCGATCAAGGGCTGCTCGACACCCTCACGACGCTGGTCGACGCGTCCGTCGTGGCGGTGGTGCCGGGCATCCCGCGGCGCCGGTTCCGGATGCTCGAGACCGTGCGGGCCTTCGGTCGCGAGCTGCTCGAGGTCGCCGGGCAGACCCGATCCGTCGAGGAACGGCACCGCGACTGGTGTGTGCAGCTGGCCTCGTCCGCGTCGTCGGAGTTCGTGGGCGCGGGCCAGGTCGCCGCCTTCGAGCGACTCGACGCCAACCACGCGGAGCTCAGCGCGGCCCTGGACTTCTGCCTGCGCACGCCCGGCGAGGAGCCCGCCGGCCTGGCCATGGCGGCGGACCTCTGGCTCTACTGGGAGGCACGCGGTCACCTGGGTGAGGGACGCCGCTGGCTGGACCGGTTCCTGGCCTGCTCCCAACCACCCGCAGTCAGGGCCCGGGGCCTCGTCGTCGCCGGCTACCTCGCCCTGGCCGCCACGGACACGGACGCGGCGGTGCTGCTCCTGGACCAGGGTCGTGACCTCGCCGAGACGGTCGGGGAGCCGTTCGTGGCGGCCATGGCCACGCAATACCTCGGGCAGGCGGCACTCTTCGGTGGTGACCTGGGCACGGCCGACCACCTGCTGCGCCGGGCGGCGCAGGACTATCGCGGCGTCGCCGACCAGCACGAGGCCTTCTGCTGGGCCGACGTCGGCGTCATTGCCCTGCTCCGCGGTCGCCGGCACGACGCGGCCGAGGCGTTCGAGAGGAGTCTCACCCTGAACGACGGCGGGGACCCGTGGACCCGCTCGCACGCCCTGTGGGGATACGGCCTCGTCCGGCTGGAGGACGGGGACACCGTTGCAGCGGCCACGCTCGAGCAGGAGGCGCTGCGGCTGATGCGGGAGGTCGACGACCGGAGCGGGATCGCGCTGTGCGTGGGCGCACTCGGCATGGTCGCTGCCGCGCGGCAGGAGTGGGACCGTGCCGCCCGGCTGAGCGGTGCGGCCGATGCGGTCTGGGAGTCGATCCCGGCTGACCTGCCCGGCCCGGTCGCGGTCCTACGCGATCGCCACCTCCCGGCGGCGCGACGGGCCCTCGGCGACACACGCTGGAGCTCTCGCTACCAGGACGGTGCGGCGCTGGATCGACGGCAAGCAGTCGGGCTCGCCCTCGGCGAGCCCCATGAGAACGAGCCCTCCGAGGGCGCCCGCGGGGCCAGCACCGGAAGCGTCCTCACCCGACGCCAGTGGGAGGTGGCCGAGCTCGTCGCTCGCGGTCTCACCGACCGGCAGATCGCCACCCGGCTGGTGATCTCGCCGCGGACGGCGGAGTCGCATGTCGAGCAGATCCGGACCAGGTTGGGGGTCAGGTCACGAGCGGAGGTCGCGGCGTGGTTCGCCCGGCGAACGTAGTGCGGTGTGCGACTCTCGGCGCCGTGCTCGCGTTATCCGGCTCGGGACATATGCACCCGTGAG
>DASTQL010000031.1:0-19508 GCA_035761805.1 Jiangellales bacterium
TCGAAGGAGTAGGTCCGGGTCTCGCCCAGCACCACGTAGTCGGGCTTGACCGCCGTGAGCACGTAGCCGATCTCGTGCAGCGCGGTCGTCAGCCCCGCCTCGCCGACCACGTGAGCCGAGCCGCCCGGGTGCTGATTGTCCAGGAAGGTCGCCGTGGCCAGCGCCGAGGTCCAGATCGCCTCCTCCGGGACGTCGATGCCGGACTCCAGCAACCGGACCTTGAGGTCGCGCGGTGTGTAGATCGAGTTGTTCGTCAGCACGAGGAACGGCCGCTCGAGCTCGGCCAGCCGCCGCACGAAGTCGGCGCCACCCTCCAGCGCCTGGCTCTCGTGCACCAGCACGCCGTCCATGTCGGTGAGCCAGCACTCCACCGGGGCGTCGCCCAGCGGGTGGTCGGTCGTCGCCGTCGCCATGGCGGCCAACCGTAGGGCCTTCAGGTGTGCCAGGGTCTGTCCCGTGGGTGAACGCGTGGTGGTGATCGGCGGCGACGCGGCGGGGATGAGTGCGGCCTCCCAGGCCATGCGTGTGGCCGCGTCGACCGGGAAGGACCTCGACATCGTGGTCCTCGAGCGCGGGCACTGGACCTCCTACTCCGCCTGCGGGATCCCCTACTGGGTCGCGGGATACGTCGACGGCGCCGACCAGCTGGTCGCCCGGACCCCGGAGGAGCACCGGGCCAACGGCCTCGACGTCCGGATGCGGGCCGAGGCGGTCGACGTCGACCTCGACACCAGGACCGTGGAGGTGCGCCACGCCGACACCGGCGAGACCGACAGGGTGGGCTTCGACCAGCTCGTGGTCGCCACCGGGGCCAGCCCGGTCCGCCCGGACCTCCCCGGCGTCGACGCCACCGGGGTGCACGGCGTCCAGACCCTCGACGACGGTGCGGCGCTGATCGAGTGGATGGAGCAGGAGAAGCCGCAGCGGGCCGTCGTCGTCGGCGGCGGCTACATCGGCATCGAGATGGCCGAGGCCTTCGTGGGGCGCGGGCTCGACGTCACCGTGGTCGACCAGGCGGCCGAGCCGATGAGCACGCTCGACCCGGACATGGGACGGCTCGTCCGGGAGTCCATGGAGGGCATGGGGATCCGGGTCGTGACGGGCACCCCGGTCGAGGGCTTCCGGACCGACGCGGACGGGCACGTCACCGCGGTGGACACCGGCACGGCGACGTACGAGGCGGACGTCGTCCTCCTCGGTCTGGGCGTCAGCCCCAACACCGACGTGGCCAGGAGCGCCGGTCTGCCGCTCGGCTCCTTCGGCGGCATCCGCGTCGACCTGCGGATGGCTGTGCCGGGCCACGACGGTGTCTGGGCCGCCGGCGACTGCGTCGAGTCCTTCGACCGCATCTCCCAGACCTGGGCCCACACCCCGCTCGGGACCCACGCCAACAAGCAGGGCCGCGTGCTCGGCACCAACCTCGGCGGCGGTTACGCCACCTTCCCCGGGGTCGTCCGGACCGCCGTGAGCAAGGTCTGCGAACTCGAGATCGGCCGGACCGGCCTGCGCGAGATCGACGCCACGAGGGCGGGCTTCGAGTTCGTCGCCGAGACGGTGGAGTCGACCACCCGCGCCGGCTACTTCCCGGGCGCGGAACCGTTGTCCGTCAAGGTGATCGCCGAGATCGGCACCGGTCGACTCCTCGGCGCCCAGGTCGTCGGCCGGGAGGGCTCTGCCAAGCGAGTCGACGCCCTCGCCCTCGCCCTGTGGAACGGCATGGCCGTGCACGAGCTGGCCATGGTCGACCTGTCCTACGCCCCGCCCTTCGCCCCTGTCTGGGACCCCGTCCTGATCGCTGCCCGCAAGGCGGCCGACCGACTGCGCCGCTGAGAGCTGCGCCACCTGTCGTACGGGAGAAGCCCCGTACGGGTGAACGGCCCGCACCCGACACGGTGTTGACGCCGGGCGGGTCCCGGCCTCACCGTGGACGTGACGCGATCATGGCCCCGGCGAGGGGATGGCCCGCGATGAGCGACGTCGAGAAGGCGACCACGACCGGACGCGACCAGTGGGGCAGCAAGCTCGGCTTCCTGCTCGCCGCGATGGGCTCGGCCATCGGTCTGGGCAACATCTGGCGCTATCCCTACGTGGTCTACGAGAACGGCGGCGGTGCGTTCCTGATCCCGTACTTCGTGGCCATCGCGACGGCCGCCCTGCCGATCCTGATCATGGAGTACGCGCTGGGGCACCGCTTCCGGTCCGGCGCGCCGCACGCCTTCCGGGAGATGCGACGGGGCTGGGAGTGGCTGGGCTGGTGGCAGGTGCTCGTCGCCTTCCTCATCAGCACCTACTACGTCGTCATCCTCGGCTGGTGCCTGGCCTACTGCGTCTACTCGTTCGGTCTGCAGTGGGGCGACGACACCGCCGGCTTCTTCGTCGGCGACTTCCTCGGTACGTCAGCCGGTGGGGACCCGTCCGGGTTCTGGGACGTGGGCGGGCTGCGGTGGAACGTCCTGGTCCCCGTCGTCATCGCCTGGGTGATGGTCTACGCGATCCTCCGCCGCGGCGTGGCCCGCGGCATCGAGGTCACCGCCAAGGTGCTCATGCCGCTGCTCGTGGTCCTGCTGCTCGCGCTGGTGGTCCGCGGTGTCACCCTCGACGGCGCGACCGAGGGCCTGAACGTGCTCTTCACCCCCGACTTCGGTGCGCTGGGCGACGCCGGCGTCTGGATCGCCGCGTACGGGCAGGTGTTCTTCTCGATGAGCATCGCCTTCTCGATCATGATCGCGTACGCGAGCTACCTGCCGCGCCGGACCGACCTGACCAACAGCGCATTCGTGGTGGGGCTGTCCAACGCGAGCTTCGAGTTCCTCGCGGCGATCGGGGTCTTCGCGGTCCTCGGCTTCCTGGCCGTCGCGACCCAGTCGGCGGTCACCGAGGTCGCCGGCACCGGCGGCGTGGGCCTGGCCTTCATCGCGTTCCCGCAGATCATCAACACCCTGCCGGGCCTCAACAGCCTGTTCGGGGTCGTCTTCTTCGGCGCCCTGTTCCTCGCCGGCGTGACCTCCGCCGTGTCCATCATGGAGCCCGGCATCGCCGCCGTACGGGAGAAGTTCCACTTGCGGCGCACGCCCGCCGTCAACTGGATCTGCGGGGCGGCCGCTCTGGTGAGCCTCCTCTACGTCACGCAGGGCGGGCTGTTCTACCTCGACACGGCCGACCGCTTCCTCAACAACTTCGGCCTGGTGACCTGCGGTCTCGCCATGGTCGTGCTGGTTGCCTGGGTGGCCAAGGAGCTGGACACGTTGACGGACCACGCGAACGCGGTCTCGTACATCCAGCTCGGCGCGTGGTGGAAGTACTCGCTGATGTACGTGACGCCGCTGCTGCTCGGCACCATGACCGTCTACAACCTCTGGACCGAGGTCACGACGCCCTACTCCGACTACCCGTGGAGCGGGCTCGTCGTCGTCGGCTGGGGGGTGGTGGCGCTCACCCTCATGGGGGCGATCACCCTGCACCAGGTCCGCAAGTCCCACGAGATGCGCCTCGACGGGTGAGAGACATGGACACCGCTGCGATCGTCATGCTGGTCTTCGGCGCGGTCTTCCTCTGGGGAGGCCTGGCGGTGGCTGCCGTGCACTACGTGGTCGCGGCCCGCCGCGACAAGGGCTGAGCCTCGAGGTCACACCGCGAGCTCCTCGAGGTGGGCGCCGGCCTCGAGCAGCCTGGTCCCTGTCGTCGTCGTGGTCACGCCGACGACCGTCCCGATCCCCGCCGCCACCGCCGAGCGGACGCCGGCGACCGAGTCCTCCACCGCCGCCGTACGGGAGGGATCGACGCCCAGCCGCCGGCAGCCCAGCTCGTACGGACCGGGGTGAGGCTTGCCCTCCGGCACGTCCTCCCAGGTGACGACCACGTCGAAGCGCTCGCGCAGCCCGAGCAGCTCGGCGAGCGCGTGCTCGGCCCACTCGCGCGTCGCCGAGGTGACCAGGGCCAGCGGGATGCCGCGCCCGTGTGCTGATCGGACGAGCAGCCGGGCGCCCCTGGCCTCGGCGGGGACCGCCTCGACCGCGGCCAGGTGCTCGAAGACCTCGGCGACCAGTGCCTCCGGGTCCTCCCCGGTCCAGGGGCCGGGGAGGGAGCCGAAGACATCCGCGCCCCGCCTGCCCACGAAGTGGGCGTAGGCGTCCTCGTCCACGGCCCAGCCGCGCGCGGCGAAGAACGACGCGTAGGCGGCGCGGTGCATCGGCTCGCTGTCGACGAGCGTACCGTCCAGGTCGAGCAGCAGGGCGGCCGCGCCGCTCAGCGCTGCCACGTGAAGAGCAGCTCCCCGGTGCCGACGTCGCCTGAGTCGCGCACCCCGGTCAGGGCGTCGGCCCCGGCATCGAGCGCGACCACCGGGCAGACCGTCGAGCGTCCGCCGGCCTCGACGGCGGTGGGGTCCCAGGCGACGACCGGCTGGCCCGCCTCGACGTCGGCCCCTTCGGTGGCGAGCAGCTCGAAGCCCTCCCCCTTGAGCTGGACGGTGTCGATGCCCAGGTGGACCAGGACGCCGGCGCCGTCGGGTGCCTGGACCACGAAGGCGTGCGGGTGGAGCTTGACCAGGCGGCCCGCCACCGGGGCGACCGCCTCGACCCGGCGCCCGCTGTCGTCCCCGAACGGCTGGACGGCGGCGCCGGGCCCGACGAGGGCGGCGGAGAACACCGGGTCGGGCACCTCCCCCATCGGGAGGACCCGGCCTGGGACGGGGGTGAGGACGGCCATGCTCGTTCCTGGGTTCGTTCGGGGGGTCACATCAGGTCCTCGATGTCGGAGGCGAGGGTGTCCGCCTCGGGCCCGACGACCACCTGGACCACGCTGCCCGAGGCGATGACGCCGTGGGCGCCGGCGGCCTTGAGCGCATCCTGGTCGACCGCGGACGGGTCCTCGACCTCGGCGCGCAGCCTGGTGATGCAGGGCTCGATCTCGATGATGTTCTCCGGCCCGCCGAGGGCGTCGAGGATCTGTTCGGCCTTGGTGCTCATGCAGTGCCTCCGGTGGTGGGGTGGGGGGTGGGTGCGGGCGGGTCGCCTGCTGGGTCGGTCGTGGGATCGGTCTGCGTGACCTTCTTCAGGCCGCGCGGGGCGTCGGGGTCGAGGCCGAGCCGCCGCGCGAGCGACTCGACCAGGAGCTGGCCGGGCACGACGAGGGCGAGCGGGGCGATGACCTCCGGCAACCGCGGGCCGGCCACCGCGACGTCGCACGCGGCGCCGAAGCCATGGTCGCCACCGATCCCGACCGTCGCCCTCGCCCCCCGGCCGCGGAGGTCTCCGGCCAGCTCGGTCATGCCCCCGAGCATGGGCCCGTCGGAGGCCGCCACGAGGACGGGCACCAGGTCCTGGTCGACCACGGCGATCGGGCCGTGTCGCAGGTCGGCGTAGGAGAGCCCCCGGACGGGGCGCAGGCAGGTCTCCTCGAGCTTGAGAGCGATCTCGAGGGCCGTCCCGAAGGCGAGCCCGCGACCGCTGACCAGCGTCTCGCGGGCACCCGTCAGGGTCTCGACGGCGTCGTCCACGCCGGCGCGCTCGGCGATGAGCCGCTCCACCTCCGCCGGCACCCGGTCGAGGTCGGCGTCGAGCCGCAGCGGGTCGGGGGCCAGGGCCGTGGCCAGGACCGCCACCGCCGCGAGCTGGGTGGTGTAGGACTTGGTCGCGGGGACGGCGCGCTCCGGGCCGGCCAGTGTCACCAGGGCGATGTCGGCCTGCCGGGCCAGCGAGCTGTCCGCCCCGTTGGTGACGGCGACGGTCGCCGCGCCACACCGCCGGGCCCAGGCCTGGGTCTCGACGATCTCCTCGGTCTCACCCGACTGAGACACTGCCACGACCACCGCGTCGGACAGGTCCAGCCGGACGCCGTAGTGGGTGGCCACGGAGGGAGCGGCCAGCGCCGCCGGTCGTCCCGCGTGGACCTCGAGCAGGTAGCGCCCGTACACGGCGGCGTTGTCCGAGGAACCGCGCGCGACGAACAGGACGGAGCGGCGCTCCGCGCTGAGGTGGTGCAGCGCTTGCCGAAGCGGGCGCAGCGCCTCGAGCGTGCGGGCCAGGGCCTCCGGCTGCTCCGCGATCTCGCGGGCCATCGTGGTCGTGCTGGTGGTCACGCGTGAACCTCCCGTACGTCGTCGTCGTCGCCGTGGCCCCGGGCGGCGGCGCCCGGCCGCAGCGCGGGCTCGGCCACCGCGGCCTCGGGAGAGCACCATGCCAGCCTGCCGCCGACCCAGGTCGCCCGGGCCCGCAGGTCGTCGGTCAGCCAGACCAGGTCGGCCAGCGCGCCGGGGGAGAGGCGGCCGAGGTCCGCGCGGCCCAGGGCGTCGGCGGGCACCCGGGTCGCGGCGTCGACGGCGGTCGCCAGGTCGACGCCGCACGCGACGGTGTTGGCGAGGGCCTCGTCGAGGCGGACCGCCGCGCCGGCGATCGTCCCGTCCTCGCGCAGTGGCGGCCGCCCGGGTGCAACCTCCAGGACCTGTCCGCCCAGCTCGTACCTGCCCGGGGGCATCCCCATGGCCGCGACCGAGTCGGTGACGAGCATGACCCGCCCGGCCGCGGCGCCGAAGGCGACCCGGACGGCCGTGGGCTCGACGTGGTGCAGGTCGACGATGAGGCCCAGGGTGAGGCGGTCGTCGGTGAGGGCGGCACCGACCGTGCCGGGGTCGCGGTGCCGCAGCGGTCGCTGGGCGTTGAAGAGGTGGGTGACGAGTGTCGCGCCCGCGTCGGCGGCGGCGCTGACCACGTCGTCGGTGGCGTCGGTGTGACCGACCGCGACCCGGACCCCCGCGGCGACGAACCGACGGACGGCGTCGACCGCGTGCTCCCGTTCCGGGGCGAGCGTGACGTAGGTGAGGGCACCACCGGATCCGGCCTCCAGCAGCGCGTCCACGCGGTCGGGGGTCGGGTCGCACAGCAGCTCGGCGCGGTGGGCGCCGCGTCGCCGCTCGGCGAGGAACGGGCCCTCGACGTGGACCCCGAGGGCGCGGGCGGCTCCTGGCAGCTCGGCCAGGCGCGGACGCCGGGCGGCGAAGGCCCGGAGACCCTCGGCCAGCTCGTCCAGCGGGGCGGTGATGAGCGTCGGGACGGTCGCCGTCACGCCGGTCTCCGGCAGGCGGCTCAGCACCGTGGCCCACCCCTCGTCGTCGGCCGCGGCGAAGTCCTCGCCGAAGGCCCCGTTGAGCTGGGCGTCCACGAGACCGGGAGCGAGCACGCCGTCGGGGAGGCGGGTCGCTGGAGCATCGGCGCCTGGTTCGCCCGCGACGGGTCGCTCGCCCGTGCCGGTGCCGACCACGCGGTCGCCGTCGAGGAGCACCCAGCCCGGGGACCGGACGGTGCTGTGGCCTGCGGTGGGCTCGACCACTCGGGGGGCCTGGATGAGGTGCATCTGACTGTTACCTCCGGTTCGAGGGCTTGACAGGACCGCCCGGGTCGAGGATGCTTCGCTCGGTGGTACTGGACCGTACCAGTTCGGACCACTGAAGGGAAGCCACGAGCTTCGAGGAGGTGAGAGAGCCATGGCGACGGTGGCCGAGGGTCCGGTACCCAAGCACCAGCAGCTCCACGACATCCTGCTCGAGCTGATCACCGAGGAGCTCGCGCCCGGCTCGCCGGTCCCGTCCGAGCGCGAGCTCGTGCAGCGGTACGGGGTCAGCCGCGCGACCGTGCGCGAGGCGATCGGCCAGCTGGCCCGGGAGGGCCGGCTCGACCGGGTGCACGGCAAGGGCACCTTCGTGGCCTCGCCCAGGGTCGAGTCGCAGCTGCATCTGGCATCGTTCACGGAGGACATGGACCGCCGGGGGCTGACCCCTGCGACCGTGGTCCTCGCGGCCGAGGTCGCCGCCCCCCCGGTCCCGGCGGCGGCGGCCCTCCGGCTCGCCCCCGGCCGGCCGGCGTACCGGCTGGAGCGCCTGCGCCTCGCGGGCGGCGTCCCGATGGCCCTCGAGGAGTCGTGGCTGCCCGTCGGGCCGCTGCCCGGGCTGCTCGACCACGACCTCGCCGGCTCGGTCTACTCGCTGCTCGCCGGCCCGTACGGGCTCCCGCTCGACTCGGGCTCCCAGACGGTCTGGGCCGAGGCCGCCGACGAGACGCAGGCCCGGCTGCTGCGGGTCGCCCCGGGCACTCCGCTGCTCGTCTTCCGCCGCACCTCCAGCGCCGGTGCCCTGCCACTGGAGCACGTGACGTCCTGGTACCGCGGAGACCGGTACCAGGTGCAGATGGACCTGTCCCCCCACCACCCCCCCGCGTCCCCGAGGAGAACGCCGTGACCACGACCACCGCCACCGAGACCGGTGGCAAGAGGGGCATCCCCGGACTGCCCCAGCTCCAACGCATCGGGCGCAGCCTCATGCTGCCCATCGCCGCGCTGCCCGTCGCCGCGCTGCTGCTGCGGCTCGGCCAGCCGGACATGCTCGGTGAGGACGGCCTCGCCAGCGTGCTCGGCGACTGGCTGCTCCCCGTCGCCGCCGTGCTGGGTGCCGCCGGTGGGGCCCTGTTCGCCAACCTCCCGCTGCTCTTCGCCGTCGGTGTGGCCGTCGGCTTCGCCAGGAAGGCCGACGGCTCGACCGCCCTGGCCGCCGTCGTCGGCTACCTGGTCTTCAAGGCGGTCGGCGACGCCCTCTCCCCGTACGTGCTCGGTGAGGCGGCGGAGGGTGAGGAGCAGATGCTGATCAACTACGGCGTCCTCGGCGGCATCGTCATCGGCGTCACCGCCGCGGTGCTGTGGCAGAAGTACCACCGGGTCAAGCTGCCGACCTACCTCGCCTTCTTCGGCGGCCGGCGTTTCGTGCCGATCATCACGGCCTTTGCGGCGATCATCCTGGCCGTGCTGCTCGGCCTCGTCTACCCCTGGTTCGACGCCGGCCTGACCGGGCTCGGCGAGGCGATCACCGGTGCCCCGGTCGTGGGCGGCTTCGTCTACGGCACGATGAACCGGTTGCTGATCCCGCTGGGCCTGCACCACATCCTCAACTCGTTCCCGTGGTTCGTCTTCGGCGAGTACACGACCCCCGACGGGCTCACCGTGCAGGGCGACATCGCCCGCTTCCTCAACGGCGACCCGACCGCGGGCCCCTTCATGACCGGCTTCTTCCCGATCATGATGTTCGCGCTCCCGGCCGCTGCCATCGCGATCTGGCACGAGGCCAAGCCCTCGCAGAAGAAGATCGTCGGCGGGATCATGCTGTCGGGCGCGCTCACGTCGTTCCTCACCGGGGTTACCGAGCCGCTCGAGTTCTCGTTCCTCTTCGTGGCGTTCCCCCTGTACGTGATCCACGCCGTGCTCACCGGGACCTCGCTCGCGCTGGTCAACGCCATCGGGATCCGGGACGGCTTCGGGTTCTCGGCAGGCTTCATCGACTACGCGCTGAACTTCCGCATCGCGGAGCTGCCGCTGCTGCTCATCCCGATCGGCCTCGGCTACGCGGCGCTGTACTACGTGCTCTTCCGGTTCGTCATCCGCAAGTGGAACCTGCGCACCCCCGGCCGCGAGGGAGACGAGATCGAGGACGCCAGCATCGACGAGCCGGCCGGCGATCGGCCGCAGCGGGAGCGTGCGGCGGTGGGCTCTGGTACGGATGCGACCGGCGGTTCGGGTACCGGCTCGGCATCGCGGCCGCCGACCGGTGACACCGGCGCCGACAGCACCGCCCCGGAGACGACCGGTCGGCCCGGGTCCGGCCCGGACACACCCGACCGCCGGTAGGCACCTCCGCAGACCCCGGACAGCTGTGGCGGCGACACGCGAGCGTGTCGTCGCCGCAGCTGTCCGGTCCGGCTGTCGCCCGCTCGGCCTCCCGGTCGCCCGCCCGCTCGGTCGCCCCAGGTCTCGCCCGCCAGGCCTTCCCGCCCCCACCCCTGACACGCCAGGATTCACCACAACGGCAGCGTGGCCGACCCGAAGGAGCCGACATGACCGAGATCAGCGGAGTGGGGGTCTCCCCGGGACGCACGGTGGGCCCCGTGGTGCGGATGCCCGACCCGGTACCGGAGCCCTCCGCCGAGGCCCGGCTCCCGGGCGAGTCGGACCGCGACGAGGCCGCCGCGCGCATCGGCAAGGCGGCCGAGGAGGTGCGCGCCGACCTCGACCGGCGGGCGGCCAAGGCCGAGGGGGATGGCAAGGCTGTCCTCGAGGCCACGGCGCTGATGGCCGCCGACCCCACGCTGGTCAAGTCGGCCGCCAAGCGGGTCACCGGTCAGGGCGCCGCCCCGGAGCGTGCCGTCTGGGACGCGGCTGCCGAGGTGGCAGCCATGCTGGAGTCGCTGGGCGGCTACATGGCCGAGCGGGCCCGCGACGTTGCCGACGTGCGTGACCGCCTGGTGGCCGAGCTCACCGGTCGCCCCGCCCCCGGCGTACCCACGCGCGACGAGCCCTTCGTCCTGGTGGCCCACGACCTCGCCCCGGCGGACACCGCGACGCTCGACCCGGCCCTGGTCCTGGCGCTGGTCACCGCCGAGGGCGGCCCGACCTCGCACACCGCGATCCTGGCCCGCGCCCTGGGACTTCCGGCAGTGGTCGCCGCGACCGGGGTGCTGGACATCGACGAGGGCACGACGGTCCTCGTCGACGGCGCGGCCGGCACGATCCTCCTCGACCCGTCGGCCGAGCAGGTCGAGAAGGTCAAGGCCATCGCCGCCCGGGAGCACACGTTCGACGGCCGGGGGCGCACGGCCGACGGCCGGGAGGTCCTGCTGCTCGCGAACGTCGGCGACCCCAAGGGTGCCGCCGCGGCCGCTGCTGCCGGTGCCCAGGGCGTGGGCCTCTTCCGTACGGAGTTCTGCTTCCTCGACCGCTCGGAGGCGCCGAGCATCGACGAGCAGGTCGAGTCCTACCGCACCGTCCTGCAGGCCTTCCCCGGCAAGAAGGTCGTGGTGCGCACCCTCGACGCCGGCGCCGACAAGCCGTTGCCCTTCCTCACCAACACCGACGAGGCCAACCCTGCGCTCGGCGTCCGGGGGATCCGCACCTCGGGTCGCTCGCCGCAGGTGCTCGAGGACCAGCTCGAGGCCATCGCCCGCGCGGCCCAGCAGGCCGAGGCGGACGTGTGGGTGATGGCACCGATGATCGCCACGACCGACGAGGCCGAGGCCTTCGTCGAACGCTGTGCCGCGCACGGCCTCGGCACCGCCGGCGTGATGGTGGAAGTGCCGAGCGCTGCCCTGTGCGCCGACTCGGTGCTGGCCGTCGCGCACTTCGCCAGCATCGGTACCAACGACCTGACCCAGTACGCACTGGCGGCCGACCGGCTGATGGGCGAGCTGGCCACCCTCAACGACCCCTGGCAGCCGGGCGTCCTCCGGCTCGTCCGCGCCACCTGCGACGGTGCCGCCCCGTACTCCCGGCCGGTCGGTGTCTGCGGCGAGGCCGCCGCCGACCCTGCCCTCGCCTGCGTCCTCGTCGGGCTCGGCGTCAGCAGCCTGTCCATGACGCCTCGGGCGCTGGCCGACGTCGCCGAGGTGCTGGCGGCCACCCCGTACGACACCTGCGTACGGCTCGCGGCCGCCGCCGCTGACGCCCGTACCGCGGCGGAAGGTCGTGCCGCCGTACGGGCGGAGCTGCCGGTCCTGGAGGAGCTCGGCCTGTAGGACGTCTTCAGCCTTCGGGGGCGGCGGCGCCTGGCCCGACGGCGTCGGGCCGGATCGGCCCGCCGGGGTGGAGCTTGCGTCGCCAGTACGGACCACCGCGACCGGTGCTCCTCCTTGATCGACGCCGCCGCCGTCCATGGCCGGGACGGTGAAGACCAGACCGCCTGGCTCGGGGTGCTGGGAGACCGAGCACGACGATCTCCATGCCGTACTGCAGCGCGGCCCGGCGCTTCCGCCGGGTCGAAGGCTCGTTCCATCGCGGTGGGATCGGCCGACCCACCCCGCTGCGCCTTCCTGGCCTGCAGGACCGCCCACCACGTCGACCCCACCCTGATCCGAGCGTCTCCGCAGACCGTCGCCACCAGAGTGGTGAACTGTCCTTCGGATGGCAGCCGACGGCGGTCGGGAGGCCGGGCCTCCCGCCCGCCCGGGTCCGGCAACCCAGGTCAGCCGATCGTGTTGATCTGGGCCTTGCGAGTTGAGGTGGTCCAGCTTCACGTCACCTGCGCGGGCCTTTCCGCTGAGCAGGAAGATGTCGACGCCGCGGAAGATGTCGTTCGCGTACATGAAGCCTTGTACCAGTAGTTGGCGAGCTTCTCGCCCGTCGCGGTGTCGAGGAACCAGATCCGCGGCCCCACCGCCGGGCGAGCCTCGGTTCGGCTCGATGTCCCCCACCAGGCCCGTCGGGTCACCACCAGGCGCCAACGCCTTGTGAAGGCCCGACCAGGGTGGTGAACGTGGTCAATCGGGGCCGAGCTACTCGGCGTCGAGGTCCGTCTCGAGCAGGGATCCAAGCGCCTCGAGGGCGGTCTCGGCCCCGTCGCCCTCGGCCGACAGGACGACCTCGTCGCCGTGCTCGACGCCGAGCGCCATGACGGCGAGGATGCTCGCGGCGTCGACGGGGTCGCCGTCGACACCCTTGCGGATCGTGATGCTCGCGGGCTGCTCGGCCGCGGCCTTGACGAAGATGGCGGCGGGGCGGGCGTGCAGTCCCACGCTGCTGGCCACGACGGCTCGACGCTCGGGCACGGTCTCCTCCTCGACGGTCCGCGGCGACGCCGGCGGCGGCCGACGCGCACGAGAGTGCCGAGGCTACCGCCCGGTCGGCAGACGGGGAGTGACCCCGGCCCGTAGTGGCGGGATACTGGCGTCTGACCGCCGCCGCGCGGCCCCGCACCGGGCCGCACAGGCGCCCGGAGACGACCCCGCGAGGAGAGCACGGATGCCCATCGCCACGCCCGAGGTCTACAACGAGATGCTGGACCGCGCCAAGGCCGGCGCCTTCGCCTACCCGGCGATCAACGTCACGTCCTCCCAGACCCTCAACGCCGCGATCCGGGGGTTCGCCGAGGCGGAGAGCGACGGCATCGTCCAGGTGTCCACCGGCGGGGCCGAGTACCTCTCCGGCCCGACCGTCAAGGACATGGTGGTCGGCGCTCAGGCGCTGGCCGAGTTCGCCCACCACGTCGCCAAGGCCTACGACGTCAACATCGCGCTGCACACAGACCACTGCCCCCAGGGCAAGCTCGACGGCTACGTCCGGCCGCTGCTCGCCATCTCCGAGGAGCGGGTCTCGGCCGGCCGCGAGCCGCTCTTCCAGTCGCACATGTGGGACGGTTCGGCGGTCCCGCTCGACGAGAACCTGCAGATCGCCCAGGAGCTGCTGTCGCGTACGGCGGCGGCGCACATCGTCCTCGAGATCGAGGTCGGGGTCGTCGGCGGCGAGGAGGACGGCGTCGCCGCGGAGATCAACGAGAAGCTCTACACGACGGTCGAGGACGCCCGGGCCACCGTGGCGGCGCTCGGCGCCGGCGAGAAGGGCCGCTACATGGCCGCGCTCACCTTCGGCAACGTGCACGGTGTCTACAAGCCGGGCGCGGTCAAGCTCCGCCCCGAGATCCTCGCGGAGATCCAGGACGCGATCGGTGCCGAGGTCGGCAAGGACAAGCCCTTCGATCTGGTCTTCCACGGCGGCTCGGGGTCGACGCTCGACGAGATCCGTGCCTCCCTGGACTACGGCGTCGTCAAGATGAACATCGACACGGACACGCAGTACGCCTTCACCCGGCCGGTCGTCGACCACATGTTCAAGAACTACGACGGTGTCCTCAAGATCGACGGTGAGGTCGGCAACAAGAAGCAGTACGACCCCCGGACGTGGGGCAAGTCCGCCGAGGCCGGCATGGCGGCCCGCGTGGTGGAGGCTTGTGAAGCCCTGCGGTCGGCCGGGACCAAGATCGCCTGATGTCGCTGCACCAGGACCTGCTCGGCGGCCCGGCCCCCACCCACCTGCCCGACGACCCCGCGCCACGTGCGGCGCTCGCGGCCGGCGAGGACCCTGCCGCGGTGGCCGCCCGCCACCCGGCCTCCTCGCTGGCCTGGGCCGAGCTCGCCGACCGCGCCTTCGCCGAGGGCCGGGTCGTGGAGTCCTACGCGTACGCGCGAACCGGTTACCACCGCGGCCTGGACGCACTGCGGCGGGCCGGCTGGCGGGGGCAGGGGCCGATCCCCTGGGAGCACGAACCCAACCAGGGGTTCCTGCGGGCGCTGCGGGCGCTGGGCAGGGCGGCCGAGATGATCGGCGAGTCGGACGAGGCCGAGCGATGCGCCACCTTCCTGCGCGACTCGAGCGCCACCGCGGCCGAGGTCCTCGCCTGACCGCTGCTCTCGAGGGTGGCTCGACACGCAACTGGCCCGGCCGGTTGCGGGTGAGGGCGGGAGCGACCGAGGTCGTCGGAACCGTCCCCTGCAGCGGTTCCGACGACCCGACACCCCATCATGCCGCTCCGGGCCTGGGAGTGCCTGGCACCAAGGGGTCACTGGCAGTAACCTGCCGCGATGACCTCCCCGGTCGGCCCCCTCGACGCCTTCGGCATCGACGCCCGCACCGACCGCGTCTACCGCGCCCTGCTGCGCACGGGTCAGGCGCACGTGGCGGAGCTCGCCGCGCGGCTGGGCCTCGCGGAAGACGACGTGGGGGAGCTGCTCGCCCCGCTGGTCGGGCACGGCCTGGTCGCCCGCCGCGGTGACGCGCTGGTCGCGCTCTCGCCGTACCTCTCGCTGGGCCGGCTGGTCGACGCCGAGGCCCGGCAGCTGCGCCGGCGCGAGCAGGAGCTGGAGCACCTGAGGCACTCAGTGGCCGACTACGCGGCCGAGGAGAAGGGGATCGAGCCGGCCGAGTCGTCACTGCAGCCGGTCGCCGTACACAGCGGTGCGGAGATCGGTGCCGTCGTCGACGCGCTCGTCCGCGGGACCACGGGCGAGATGTTGTTCCTGCACTCGGTCGAGTGGCTGGACAACCCCGGCTGGTCCAAGATCGACTCGCTGATCACCGCCGAGGTGGCAGGCGGCCGGACGGTCCGCAGCATCTACCCGACCGAGGTGATGCAGCGACCCGAGACGCTCGAGCTCGTGCGCGGCTGGGCTGAGCGGGGCGAGCTGGTGCGGCTGGCGGTCTCGCCTCCGTCGCGGCTGGCCGTCTTCGGCAGCACCGTGGCGCTCGTGCCGGTCGAGTGGGGCCGGACGCCCGCGCACCGCGTGGTGGTCCGCACGCCCGGAATCGTCGACGCGCTGCGGTGTCTCTTCGACACGATCTGGCGGCACGCGGTCCCGCTGCCCGACGTCGGTGCGGCGGCGGAGTCACCGGCCGCAGCGACCGACCAGGTGCTGCGCATGCTGGCGGCGGGGGCAAAGGACGAGACGATGGCGCGGCAGCTCGGCCTGTCGTTGCGGACCGTGCGGCGTCGGGTGGCCGAGCTGCTCGAGGACCTCGACGCGACCACCCGATTCCAGGCCGGCGTGGAGGCGGCCCGTCGCGGTCTCGTGTGATCTGGGCCACGTCGTGGCAGCAAACGGACACGTGGGGTCGACGGGATTGCCCGAGCCCCTACCGAGGCCTACCGTCACGGGCCGAAGGGGATCGGTTCTCTGTGAGGGGGGTCTCATGCGTGTTCGACGTCTCCTGGCTGCCCTGCCGCTGGTGGCAGCGGCACTGCTAGCAGCCCAGCCTGCGTACGCACAGGTCGAGTTGCCCGACGACTGCGCGGTGCCACCGTTCGTCGACCTTTCGCAGTACAACATCATCATCGGCACAAACCAGTCGGAGGTGCTGCGGGGGACGAACGGGCCCGACTTCATCTGCGCCCTGCTCGGCGACGACGTCATCTTCGGTCGCGGTGGTGGCGATCTGATCCTCGGTGACACCACCACGTTCTTCGGCATCGTCGACGCTGAAGGAGGCAACGACACCGTCTTCGCCGGCGCGGGCGACGACGAGATCCTCCCGGGCCCGGGCAACGATGTCGTGCACGGGGAGGACGGCAACGACTTCCTCGCGCTGGCGGTGGGGAACGACATCGGCCATGGCGGGCCCGGCGCAGACTCGATCATCGGCGGCTTCGGACGCGATGTGATCAACGGCGGTGCCGGCGAGGACTTCCTCGCGGGCGGGCCGGACAACGACGTGATCAACGGCGGCCCGGGCGACGACTTCCTGGCCGGGGAGCTCCCGCCGGACTCCGACCCTCCGCCACCCGGCGTCGAGCTCCCGCCGCCTGCGACGAACGACGTCTGCGTCGGCGCGGGTGGCTTCGATGTCGTCTTCGAGTGCGACGTCACCGCCGCGATCGAGGCGGTCGAGGGCTGACCACCCTGGCCTGACGCCCCGACCCCGGGTCCGCGACGTGCGGACCCGGGGTCGTCGCTCGGACCGGCCGGCCCGACGCTCGGTTCCTCGGCATGGACGTGAGACGACCCGTTCGAGACGTGGACCGTCATGGAGACGCTGCTCGGGACGATCGGCTTCGCCATCGCATGGGTGTTGAGCGCCGTCGTGTGACCCGCTCCGGGTAGTCCCGCGCCGGGTCGTCCGCCGCTACCGTCTGGCCGTGGCGATGGATGCGACGGCTCAGCGGACGGCGGCCGGTGGGGTGCTCCTCACCCTGGCCTCGGCACAGTTCCTCATGACGCTGGACAGCTCGGTGATGAACGTGTCGATGGCGACTGTCGCCAACGACGTGGGCACCACCATCACCGGGATCCAGACCGCCATCACCCTCTACACGCTGGTGATGGCCACCCTCATGATCACGGGTGGCAAGATCGGCACGATCATCGGGCGGCGCCGGGCCTTCTCGATCGGGTGCGTCATCTACGGCGTGGGGTCGCTGACGACGGGTCTGGCGCCCAACCTGCCCGTCCTGATCCTCGGCTGGTCGTTCCTCGAGGGGGTCGGCGCCGCGCTGATCATGCCGGCGATCGTGGCGCTCGTGGCCAGCAACTTCGCGCAGCCGGACCGACCCCGCGCGTACGGGCTGGTGGCGGCGGCCGGCGCGATCGCGGTCGCCGTCGGGCCGTTGCTGGGTGGTGCGGCCACCACGTACGGCTCCTGGCGGTGGGTCTTCTTCGGCGAGGTGGGCGTCGTCCTGGTCATCCTGGCCCTGTCCCGACGGGTCGCGGATGCGCCGCCGGAGGGGCCCGCGAAGCTCGATCTCGTCGGCACCCTGCTCTCCGTGGTCGGCCTGGGCACAGCCGTGTACGGGGTGCTGCGGTCGAGCGAGTGGGGCTGGCTGCTCCCCAAGGAGGGCGGCCCGTCGCTCTTCGGTCTCTCGCCGACCTTCTGGTGCGTCCTCACCGGTCTCTTCGTGGTCTGGCTGCTGGTCCGGTGGGAGTACCGGGTCGCCCAGCGTGGTGGCGAGCCGCTCGTGCAGCCGGGGATGCTACGCAACCCGCAGCTGGCCGCGGGGCTGACGATGTTCGGCTTCCAGTTCCTGCTGCAGGCGGGCATCTTCTTCGTCGTCCCGCTCTTCCTGTCCGTCGTCCTCGAGCTGTCCGCCATCGAGACCGGCCTGCGCATCCTGCCGCTGTCCGTCTCGCTGCTCGTCGCGGCCACGGGAATCCCAAGGTTCCGGCCCGACGCGTCGCCTCGCCGGGTCGTCCGCGCGGGCATGCTGCTCATCCTCGCCGGGATCCTGGCGCTGCTCGGCGGCATCACGCTCGACGCCAACGCGGCGGTCGTGGCAGTGCCGATGCTGCTCGTGGGCCTGGGCATCGGGGCGCTCGCCTCGCAGCTGGGCAGCGTGACCGTCTCGTCCGTCCCGACCGAGCAGAGCGGTGAGGTGGGTGGCCTGCAGAACACCGCGACCAACCTCGGGGCGTCGCTCGGCACGGCCCTGGCCGGATCGGTCCTCATCACCGTGCTCACCACGACCCTCGTCGCGGGCATCCAGGAGAATCCCGACGTCCCCGACGACGTCAAACAGCAGGCGAGCGTGGAGCTCGCCTCGGGTGTCCCCTTCCTCTCCGACACCGCCCTCGAGGAGGCCCTGGTCGACGCCGGCGAGAGCGACGAGGTAACCCAGGCGGTGCTCGAAGACAACCGGGAGGCCCGCATCCGCGGTCTGGACGCGGCGCTCGCCGTCCTCGCCCTGCTCGCGATCTTGTCGCTCTTCTTCACCGGGCGCATCCCCAGCAGACAACCGGGCAGCGCCGAGGCCGAGGACGCGGCCCGGCAGGAGGAGCCCGCCGGCTGAGGCCACTCGGCCCGCCTGCTCACGGACCGCAGCACCCGCCGTACGGTGAGGCGGGCCCCGATCACCCGCGACGCGAGGAGCGGCGATGACCCCGCACGATGCGCACGGCCTGGACGTCGATGCCGCGCTCGCGACGATGACGCTCGAGGAGAAGGCTTCGCTGTGCCTGGGATCGGACTTCTGGCACACGGCTGCCGTGGAGCGGGTGGGAGTGCCGTCGGTGATGCTGGCCGACGGACCACACGGACTGCGCAAGCAGCCCGAGGGCGGTGACCATGTCGGCCTCGGCGGCAGCGTTCCCGCGACCTGCTTCCCGACCGCTGCCGCTCTGGGCTCCTCGTGGGACGCCGATCTCGTACGGCGGGTGGGCGAGGCCCTCGGCCGGGAGACCCGGGCCGAACGAGTCTCGGTCCTCCTCGGGCCCGGCATCAACATCAAGCGCTCGCCGCTGTGCGGCCGCAACTTCGAGTACCTGTCGGAGGACCCGCTGCTCTCCGGCGCGCTGGGCGCCGCGATGGTCGCGGGGGTGCAGAGCCAGGGCGTCGGCGCGTCGCTGAAGCACTACGCGGCCAACAACCAGGAGACCGACCGGCTGCGGGTCAGCGCCGACGTGGACGAACGGCCGCTGCGGGAGATCTACCTGGCCGGCTTCGAGCACGTGGTCACTCGCGCGCAACCGTGGACGGTGATGTGCGCCTACAACCGGGTCAACGGCACGTACGCCTCCCAGCACCGCTGGCTGCTCACGGAGGTGCTGCGCGAGGAGTGGGGCTTTCGGGGGCTGGTGGTCTCGGACTGGGGCGCGGTCGCGGACCGGGTGGCCGCGCTCTCCGCCGGCCTGGACCTGGAGATGCCGCCGAACCTCGGCGTGAGCGACGCTGCCCTGGTGGCTGCGGTGCGTTCGGGTGAGCTGGACGAGGCCGCGCTCGACACCGCCGTACGGCGGGTTCTCGAGCTCGTGGCGCGTGCCCAGCCGGCCCTGGCGGACCCCGGGGAGGTCGACGTCGAGGCGCACCACGAGCTGGCCCGGCAGGCGGCACGGGAGTCGGCGGTGCTGCTCAAGAACGAGGGTTCAGCGCTGCCGCTGTCGCTCGGCACCGGACAGACGCTGGCGGTCGTCGGTGAGATGGCTCGGACGCCCCGCTACCAGGGCGCAGGGAGTTCGCAGGTCGTCCCCACCCGGCTCGACGCGGCGCTCCACCAGCTGGAGGCGCTCGTCCCCGACGGCGTGACGGTGCGCTTCGCCCCCGGCTACGGGCTGGGGTCGGCCGAGCCGGACGATGCTCTCGTGGCCGAGGCGGTGCAGGCGGTCCGGGGCGCCGACGCGGTCGTCGTCCTCCTCGGCCTTCCGGCCGAGGAGGAGTCGGAGGGTTTCGACCGCACGCACATGGACCTGCCCGACGACCAGACGGCACTGCTTGCAGCCGTGGCC
>DASTQL010000032.1:0-22380 GCA_035761805.1 Jiangellales bacterium
CACCGTCCTGCTGGCCAAGACCATCAAGGGCTGGACCCTCGGGTCGCACTTCGAGGCGCGCAACGCGACGCACCAGATGAAGAAGATGACCCACGACGACCTCAAGAACTTCCGGGACCGGCTGCACCTGGACATTCCCGACGAGGCGATCGACGCGAAGCTCCCGCCCTACTACCACCCCGGCAAGGACTCCGAGGAGTACCAGTACCTGGCCGAGGCCCGGCGCAAGCTCGGCGGCTTCATGCCCGAGCGCCGGGTGAGGTCGAAGCCGCTGGTGCTGCCCGGGGACAAGGCCTACGAGGTCGTCAAGCGCGGCTCGGGCAAGCAGGCGGTCGCCACGACGATGGCGTTCGTCCGGCTGCTCAAGGACATCCTCAAGGACAAGGAGATCGGCCACCGCGTGGTCCCGATCATCCCGGACGAGGCCCGGACCTTCGGGATGGACTCGCTGTTCCCGACGCTGAAGATCTACTCGCCGCACGGCCAGCGCTACACCGCCGTGGACCGCGAGCTCTTCCTCTCGTACAAGGAGGACACCAAGGGCCAGATCCTGCACGAGGGCATCAACGAGGCCGGCTCGGTGGCCTCCTGGACGGCCGTGGGGTCGTCGTACGCCACGCACGGCGAGCCGATGATCCCCGTCTACATCTTCTACTCGATGTTCGGCTTCCAGCGGACCGGTGACGGCTTCTGGGCCGCCGCCGACCAGATGGCTCGGGGCTTCGTGCTGGGCGCCACCGCCGGCCGTACGACGCTGAACGGCGAGGGACTGCAGCACGAGGACGGGCACTCGGTGCTGCTCGCGGCCACCAACCCGGCGGTGGTGCACTACGACCCGGCGTGGGGCTTCGAGATCGGCCACATCGTCCGCGACGGCGTGCGCCGGATGTACGGCGAGGAGCCGGAGAACGTCTTCTACTACCTCACCGTCTACAACGAGCCGTACGTGCAGCCGGCCGAGCCGGAGGACCTCGACGTCGAGGGGCTGCTCAAAGGGCTGTACCTCTACCGGCCGGCGCAGGGGTCGGGCGAGGACGCGCCGCGGGCGCAGATCCTGGCCAGCGGCGTCGCGATGAACTGGGCCCTCGAGGCGCAGCAGCGGCTGGCCGACGAGTGGCAGGTGGCTGGCGACGTGTGGTCGGCGACGTCGTGGAACGAGCTGCGCCGCGAGGCCGTGGACGTCGACGAGTGGAACCTCATGCACCCGCAGGAGGAGCCACGCGTCCCGTACGTGACGCAGCGGCTGTCCCAGGCCGAGGCGCCCGTCGTCGCGGTGTCGGACTACATGCGCGCCGTACCCGACCAGATCGCGCCGTACGTGTCGCAGGACTGGATGTCGCTGGGGACCGACGGCTTCGGCCTCTCGGACACGCGGGCGGCGCTGCGGCGGCACTTCAAGGTGGACGCGCAGTCGATCGTGATCGCAGTGCTGACCCTGCTCGCCCGCCGAGGCGAGGTCTCCTGGGACCTCGTCAACGAGGCGCACGCGAAGTACCAGCTGGACGACGTCAACGCCACGACCGCCGAGGAGGCCGGCGGGGAGTCCTGAGCCGGGACGCCGCTCAGCCGTCGGGTTCGCCGAGCCCGGCGGCGAGGGCCCCGAGGAGCCGGACCAGTCGGCGGCGCTCCTCGGGGGTGAGGTCGTGAGTGCTGCGGCGCTCGAGCTCGGCCCAGGCCCGCCGGACGGGTTCGCGCAGTGCCTCGCCCGCCGGGGTGAGCTCGACGAGCACGGCGCGACCGTCCCCGGGATCGGGCGTGCGGGTCACCAGGCCGGCGGCCTCGAGCCGCCCGACCATCCGGGTGACGGTCGGGGGCTCGACGCTGCAGCTGTGGGCGAGGTCGGAGGGTGAGCGGGGTGAGCGTTCCCACAGCGCGGTGAGCAGGAACTCCTGGCCCGGGTGCAGGCCGTAGGGCGCGAGGAGGGCCGCCGCCGCCGCCCGGTGACTGCGCGCCGCCCGGATGAGCGCGGCACCGACCGACTCGGGCCGTGGACAGCCACCCGGGTCTGCACCCTCGGGCGGGGACGTCACCGGCTCCGCGCTCGACGCCCGATCAGGATCACGATGAAGACCGCGACCAGGGCGTGCATCGCCGCCAACCACGGCACCGACTCTGCCGGAACGGCGGCCATGGGTGCCAGCGACAGCACGAAGCCGAGGCCCACGAGTCCGAGCCAGGCAGCCCACGCCCGGTGCGGCAGCATTCGCTGGGCGACCCGCAGGGCCACCGCCGCCGCCACCACGCCCACCACGCTGACGATCGGGACCGCCACCACTGGGACGTCCTGGATCGCCCCGCCCTCGCCCATCGGTGCCCGCAGGTCGGTCCCGGTGGCGCCCGCGAGCAGGTAGAGCGCGACGTTGCCTGCGACCGCGACCGCCGCGGTGAGGACGACGGTGGACCATGGGACCCGGGCGGTCGGATGCAACGCGGCGTCGCTACGCCGGGTGGCGGGAGCCCGGCCGGCGGAGGGCTGAGTAGTGACCGTTGGCTCGAAGACCCGGCTGCCGGATGCCGAGCTCTCGGGGTTGCCCTCGGAGCCGGACTCTGCTCCTGCGGGACGCGAGGCTGCGGGGGTCGTGCTGGACATGACGCTCCTTCGTTAGTCGGCTCAGTAGTTGCTCTTCATAACTAGTGAGCCGGCTAGGTATTGTCAAGCCCCCGCACAGGTCCGAGTTCCGCACGCCCCGGGGGCTGTTGATCATGCGCAACCCGGAACTCTTCCGCGAAACCGCAGGCAGGGGCCGCAAACACGCCGGACACGCGGCCTGCGTACCCTCCCGCCCATGTCGTTGCAGTGGGGCATCGTCGCCACCGGGTCCATCTCCACCAGCTTCGTCGAGGAGCTCCAGCGGGCGCGCGGGAGCCGGCTGGTCGCCGTGGCCTCACGGTCGCTCGAGAGGGCCAAGGACTTCGCCGGCCGGCACGGTGCCCGGCGGGCGTACGACTCGGTCGAGCAGCTGGTGGCCGACGACGAGGTGGACGCCGTCTACGTGGGGTCCCCGCACACGCACCACGCCGGGGCGACCCGACTGGCCCTCGAGGCCGGCAAGGCGGTGCTGTGCGAGAAGCCGTTCACGCTCAACGCGGCGGAGGCCGAGCAGCTGATCGCGTTGTCCCGCTCCCGTGGCGTCTTCCTCATGGAGGCGATGTGGACGCACTGCCTCCCGGCGGTACGGCGCCTGGTGGAGCTGGTCGACGAGGGAGCGATCGGCCCGGTCCGCCACCTGTCCGCCTCGCTCGGCGCCGTGCCGCCCGACTTCCGCACGTACCGGATGACCGACCCGCAGCTCGGCGGCGGCGCGCTGCTCGACATGGGGGTCTACCCGGTGTCCTTCGCCCACCTCGTGCTCGGCCGGCCGGACCGGGTCGGCGCGACGGCGGTCATCGAGGGCGGTGTCGACCTCGCGACGTCGATGACCCTGGCGTGGGACGGGTCGGCCGAGCGGCCGGCCAGCACGGCGATCCTGGCCAGCTCGATGGTCGCCGGCCTGCCCAACGACGCCGTGGTCGTAGGCGAGCAGGCACGAATCCACGTACCGGCCAACTTCTTCCAGCCGGCCGGCTTCGCAGTCGTCCGGCCGGACCAGGACCCCGAGTGGGTGGAGGCGCCCTACCGCGGAAGGGGCTTCGTCCACGAGATCGAGGAGGTCGAACGCTGCGTGGCCGCCGGGCTGACCGAGAGCCCGCTGGTCCCGCTCGATCGCACGCGCGCGGTCATGACACTCCTCGACACCGTTCGCGAGGCGATCGGCCTCAGCTACCCCACGGAGGGCTGACCCGCCGTACGCTCCCGCCATGGCCAAGACGGCGAAAGTGACGAAGACGGCGAAGAAGCCCCGGAAGACGACGGTCGTCGACCGCTTCCCGAAGAAGCTGTACGAAAAGGAGCTCTTCCGCCTCCAGGCCAAGCTGGTCACGCTCCAGGAGTGGATCCGAGCCGAGGACAAGCGCCTGGTCCTCGTCTTCGAGGGCCGCGACGCCGCCGGCAAGGGCAGCACCATCAAGCGGGTCACGCAGTACCTCAACCCCCGCGTCGCCCGCATCGTCGCGCTGCCGGCCCCGAGCGACCGCGAGCGGACCGAGTGGTACTTCCAGCGCTACATCGCCCAGCTCCCGGCCGCCGGCGAGATCGCGCTGTTCGACCGGTCCTGGTACAACCGCGCGGGCGTCGAGCGGGTGATGGGCTTCTGCACCAACGACGAGTACCACCGCTTCCTGCACCAGTGCCCGATCTACGAGCGGATGCTGGTCGAGGACGGACTCCTGCTCCGCAAGTACTGGTTCTCGGTCAGCGACGCCGAGCAGGAGGTCCGCTTCCGCTCCCGGCTCGAGGACCCGATGCGTCGCTGGAAGCTCTCCCCCATGGACCTGGAGTCCATCACGCGCTGGGAGGAGTACTCCCGCGCGAAGGACCAGATGCTCATCCACACCGACATCCCCGAGGCGCCGTGGTACGTCGTGGAGAGCGACGACAAGCGCCGGGCGCGGCTCAACATGATCCACCACCTGCTGTCGACGATCGACTACGAAGAGGTGCAGCGCCCCCCGCTGGAACTACCGAAACGGCCGCCGTCGACCGGGTACCGCCGGCCGCCCCGGGACACCCAGACGCACGTCCCCGACTACGCCCAGACGCTCCTGGAGGGTTGACCGGCTCAGCCGCGGGCCTGCGGAACGACCAGCGCCGCGTGCCTGGGGGCCGCGCGGGACCTGGGTCACACAGTGATCTTGGCGGGAGGCCCGTCGACCGGTCCGAGATCGCCGTGCGCCTCAGGTCCCGCGTACCGCCACGTGGGGCCCACGGTGATCTTCCGAGAGGTGGCCGTCCCGCCATCGTGCCCGGCACTCCGGAGCCCCCAATGATCACGGCAGCCGCGTAAGTGGGTGTGTGCCGCGGTGCATTCACCTGGCTCGGCACCCAATTGCGCGGCTGCCGTGATCATTGGGAGCGCTCCTGATCGGCGTGCACCCCGGGTCGCGCTGCGCGGGACCTGAGCGTCACGGCGATCACCGAGGAGCCGGGCGGCGGAGCGGGCGAAGATCACTGTGACCCGATCATCGCGCTGCGCGGGACCGGGGGCACACGGTGATCACGAAACGCTCAGGTCCCCCGGCGGCCCAAGATCACCGTGCATCTCCCACAGCAGCACCTCGGCGCCGTCCGGGTCGCCGGCCGGTCGCACCGACAGCGCCGGACCGCCGGTGACCCGCGCCGCGTCGCCCTCGCCGAGCAACCGAGCCCCGTCGAGCCGGACCCGGCCGCGGACCACGTACACGTGCAGGTACGGCGCGCTCGGCAGCAGGACCGGACCCACCGGGCGCACGACGTGCAACGCCGCCGCGGGGTGGACGAGCCTCACGCCCGGACCACCCGCGTCCCGGGCCAGGCCGCTCGCCACCACGACCGGCGACCCGGCTGCGAGGGCGTCGCCGAGACCGCAGCAGGAGGCGTACGAGGGAGGCTCGTCCGGCCGAGCCGACGGCAGCCACACCTGCACGAACCGCAGCGGCCCGGCCCCCGCATTGACCTCGGCGTGCACGACACCTCCACCCGCGTGCAGCCGTTGGACGCAGCCAGGCCCCAGCACCCGGTCCCCGCCGCCGGCGTGGCTGTGCCGGAGCCGGCCCTCGACCACCCACGTGACGATCTCGACGTCACGGTGCCGGTGCTCGTCGTAGCCGGACCCCGAGGCCACCTCGTCGTCGTTGTGCGCCAGCATGAACCCGAAGCCGACGTCGCCGGGGTCGTAGTGCGCCCCGTACGAGAACGAGTGCCGCGACAGGAGACCCGGCGAGGTCGTCACCGCCCGGTCGGCGGACCGGCGCAGCTCCACCCATGCCCGACCGTCCACCGTCACCGACGCAGCCGCGCCGTGACCGCCAGCAGCCGCGACTCCGTCGACCTCGCGCTCCTCGTCGAGCAGTGGAAGCCGGCCGCCACCAGGCGCTCCACCAGGGTGGCCTCCAACGAGGCGAGCCGCTCGGCGGTCGGCGGCTCGTACACAAGGCACAGCCGCCCGCCCGGAGCGAGGAGCCGGACCAGCAGCTCCAGCTCCTCGCCCGCCGGCCGCACCCAGAAGAGGTTGACGTTCACCGCGAGCACCCGGTCGAACTTCCCGAGCCCATGGGGATCGAGGCGCTCCAGCGCCACCTGCCGGAACGACGCACGCCCCGCCTCGACGTGCTCGGCGTTGCGCTCCCGAGCGGCAGCCACCGCGGCCGCCGACCGGTCCACTCCCAGCAGGAATCCCCCGTCGAGGCGGTCGCAGATGAGCTCGGCCGCGACACCCCGGCCGCCGCCGATCTCGAGGACCCGGTCACCAGGCTGCGGGTCGAGCACGTCGACCGCCCAGAGGAGCCGGGCCGGCGGGTCACCCCGGCCGGCCACGACGGCCCACGGAGGACGGGGCGACGACAGCGCGCACGAGCCGGTTCTAGGCACGCCGGCCGGCCAGGTCAAGCCGACGACGCGTACGGGAGTGCACCCGCTCTCCCGGGTAGTAGCGCAGGATGTCGCCCGTGCGGAAGTTGCCCGACCAGACCGTGGCCGTGCGCCTGGTCCGCCCCGACGACGCGGCGGCCATGTCGCGCCTGCTCACCGACAACGCCGACTTCCTCGCCCCGTACGAGCCGGAGCGGCCGGCGGGCTTCGCATCGCGGGACGGCCAGGCGGGCGAGATCGCACGGTCGCTCGAGCGCCATGACGCCGGGTCCGCCTACCCGGGTGCGATCGTCCTCGACGGCGAGCTGGTCGGCCGCATCAACCTCAGCAACATCGTGCGGGGCGCGGCGAACCACGCGGACCTCGGCTACTGGGTCGCCCGCTCCGCAAACGGCCGAGGCGTCGCCACACTCGCCGTCCGCGACGTGCTGGTCCTCGCCTTCGGCCCGCTCGCCCTCCACCGCGTCCAGGCCGCGACCCTCGTGGACAACGTCGCGTCGCAGCGGGTCCTGGTGCACAACGGCTTCGAGCGGATCGGTCTGGCCCGCCGCTACCTGCGGATCGCCGGCCGTTGGCGGGACCATGTCCTCTTCCAGCGCCTCGTCAACGACAACGAGTGACACCCGTACGGGAGCAGGGCCCGCACCCGGCCACTCACCCGCCCCTCCGCCGACCCGTCCACGCCAGCAGCTGCTCCACCGGCCAGGTGTTGACCACCCGGTCGGCCGGGACACCGCAGGCCGCCGCCCGCTCGCAGCCGTACGGCTGCCAGTCCAGCTGACCGGGGGCGTGCGCGTCGGTGTCCACGGAGAAGAGGCACCCGGCCTCCACCGCCTGCCGCAGCAGCCGCCGCGGCGGGTCGAGCCGCTCCGGCCGCGAGTTGACCTCGACGGCGACGTCGAACCGTGCGCAGGCGGCGAAGACGATCTCGGCGTCGAACTCCGACTCCGGCCGGGTCCCGCGGCCTCCGGTGACCAGCCGGCCGGTGCAATGGCCGAGCACGTCGGTGTGCGGGTCGGCGATCGCGGCCACCATCCGCGGGGTCATCTCGTCGGAGGGCATCCGCAGCTTGGAGTGCACGGAAGCGACCACGACGTCGAGACGATCGAGCAGCTCCGGCTCCTGGTCGAGCGAGCCGTCCTCGAGGATGTCGACCTCGATCCCGGTGAGCAGCCGGAAGGGCGCCGACCGCTCGTCGAGCTCCGCCACCTGCTCGAGCTGGCGCCGTAGCCTCGCCGGGGACAGCCCGTTGGCCACCGTGAGCCGCGGCGAGTGGTCGGTCAGCGCCAGGTACTCGTGCCCCAGGGCCTGCGCAGTGGCGGCCATCTCGGGCACCGGCGATCCGCCGTCGGACCAGTCCGAGTGCGAGTGCAGGTCGCCGCGAAGGGCCGCCCGCAGCGCTGCCGCACCGTCATCCAGGTCGGCGAGCGGCCCGGACTCGGCCTCGAGCCTGGCGAGGTAGCCGGGCACCTCGCCACGGACGGCCTCGGCGACGACTCCCGCCGTCTTGGGGCCGACGCCGGCGAGGTCCTGCAGGGTGCCTGCTGCGACCCGCTCCAGCAGCTCGTCGGGCGGCACGCGCTCGACGGCGGCGGCCGCGGTCCGATAGGCCCGCACCCGGTAGGTCTCGGCGCGCTGGCGCTCGAGCAGGAACGCGATGCGCCGCAGCGCCTCCGTGGGGTCCACGGGCGAGTCCTACCCCCGTTGTAGGGCTGCGACAACCCATCCGGGCGGACCGACGCCTCGGGCGCGTACGCTCGCAGTCATGCGGCAGCCGGCCGCGCCGACGGTCCGCCGCCTGGAGAGGGCGACGGGCACTCTCGCCACGGCGGCGCTCGCCCGCATGGACGAACGGCTCGCGTGGTTCCGCGCCATGCCGGCGGACGAGCGCTCCTGGGTAGGTCTGATCATCCAGGCCGGGATCGCCGCCTTCGTCGCCTGGTACCGGGCCCCCGGCCCCGGGGGACCCCCGATCACCGCCGACGTCTTCGGCACCGCCCCGCGCGAGCTGACCCGGGCGATCAGCCTGCAACAGACGGTGGAGCTCGTCCGGACCGCCATCGACGTCGTCGAGGAGCAGGTCGAGGAGGTCGTCGGGCCGGAGGACGCGCCGGAGGTGCGGGCAGCGGTGCTCACCTACAGCCGCGAGGTCGCCTTCGCGACCGCCGACGTCTACGCCCGTGCCGCCGAGGCCCGCGGCGCCTGGGACGCCCGGCTCGAGGCGCTCGTCGTCGACTCGCTGCTGCGTGGCGAGACCGACGAGGCCGTACGGTCGCGGGCGGCGGCCCTCGGCTGGTCGGCCACCGGCGGCGTGGCCGTGGTGGTGGGCCGGGCACCCGCGGCCGAGCAGCAGGTGGTGGTCGACAACATCCGGGCGGCAGCGCACCAGGGCGGGCACGACGTGCTCACCGGCGTGCAGGGCGACCGGCTCGTCGCGGTGCTCGGCGGTGTCGGCGACCCCGAGAAGGCGGCGGCCTCGGTCGTGTCGCAGTTCGGTCCCGGTCCGGTCGTCGTGGGACCTCTCGTCGGCGACCTGCTGGCCGCCGCGGTGTCGGCTCGGGCCGCCGTAGCCGGGCTGC
This sequence comes from Jiangellales bacterium, assembly GCA_035761805.1. Taxonomy (GTDB): domain Bacteria; phylum Actinomycetota; class Actinomycetes; order Jiangellales; family Jiangellaceae; genus DASTQL01. The sequence goes on from DASTQL010000032.1 coordinate 9,025, forward strand.
GCTCGGTGTCCGGCTGGCCCGGAGCGCCGCGGCCGGTCGCGGCCGACGCACTGCTCCCCGAACGCGCGCTGGCCGGGGACGGGCACGCCCGGCGCGCCCTGGTCGCCGACGTCTACGTACCGCTGGCCGGCGCCGGCCCGGTGGTGCTCGAGACGCTCGCCACCTTCCTGGAGCAGGGGTCCTCGGTCGAGGCCACCGCACGGATGCTCTTCGTGCACCCCAACACCGTCCGCTACCGGCTGCGCCGGGCGGCCGAGATCACGGCGCTGACCCCGGCCGATCCGCGAGACGCCTACACCCTGCGGCTCGCCCTCACCCTGGGCCGGCTCATGACGCCGGAAACCGAACCGTCACCATAGTTGTGGAGACCCCACAAAGATCGGCGCGCACATTTCGTGGGTACTCCTCCCCTCGTACCCCCGGGTAACCACGCATGGTGGATCCCGTGCTCGTCATCGTCGCTCCGGGGCAGGGCGCCCAGACGCCCGGCTTCCTCTCGCCGTGGCTGGAGGACCCGGCCTTCGCCGACCGCATGCACTGGGTGTCGGCGGTGGCCGGCATCGACCTCGTACGCCACGGGACGGTGTCCGACGCCGACACGATCCGCGACACGGCGGTGGCCCAGCCGCTGCTCGTCGCCTCCGGGCTCGTGGCCGCCCTCTCGCTGTTCCCCCACCCGTCCGACGCCTTCGGCAAGGTGGGCGTCGCCGCCGGCCACAGCGTCGGCGAGATCACCGCGGCGGCAGGCGTCGGGGTGCTCTCCGCCGAGCAGGCCATGGTGCTGGTCCGCGAGCGCGGCCGGGCGATGGCCGAGGCCGCGGCGGCGACCCCCACCGGGATGACCGCGGTGCTCGGCGGCGACGCCGACGAGGTGGCGGCGGCCCTCGAGCGGCACGGCCTGACGCCGGCCAACATGAACGGCGCCGGCCAGGTGGTCGCCGCGGGCACGCTGGAGCAGCTGGAGGCCTTCGCCGCCGATCCGCCGGCCCGCGCGCGGCTGGTGCCCCTCGAGGTCGCCGGGGCCTTTCACACCCACCACATGGCGCCCGCGGTCGAGCGGCTCGAGGCGCTCTCCCGCGGTGTGACCACCCACGACCCCCGCAGCCGGTTGCTGTCCAACCGCGACGGCCGGGTCGTCCACGACGGCGCCCAGTTCCTCTCGCGGATCGTCCACCAGATCTCGGCCCCGGTCCGCTGGGACCTCTGCATGCAGACCATGGCCGACCTCGGGGTCAGCGGCCTGCTCGAGATGCCCCCCGCGGGCACCCTCACCGGTCTGGCCAAGCGCGGCCTCAAGGGCGTGGCCACCTTCGCGCTCAAGACCCCCGACCAGCTCGACGACGCACGCGCCTTCGTCGAGGAGCACGGTGCCGCCGGCCCCCTGGAGGCCTCGCCGACCTGGCGGCTCGTCGTCGCCCCGATGAAGGGCACCTTCTCGCCGGCCGACCTGCCGGTCGGGGCCGAGCTCGCCGCGGGCGAGCTGGTCGGCACCGTCACATCGCTGCGCGACACCCAGGAGGTGGTCGCCGTGCACGGCGGCACCGTTCTCGAGTGGCTGGTGGAGTCCGGCGACCCGGTCTCCCCTGGACAGCCCCTGGTCCGCCTGCACCCGCAGGGGGTGCCGGCATGACCGGCCAGATCCGCGGACCCGTCGGGTCGACCCAGGCCGGCATCCTCGGCGTGGGCGCCTACCGACCCGTCCGGGTCGTGTCCAACGACGAGATCTGCGAGCGGATCGACTCGTCCGACGAGTGGATCCGCACCCGGACGGGCATCACCTCCCGGCGTTTCGCCGGCGAGGAGGAGACCGTCGTGTCCATGAGCGTCGCCGCGTCGGAGAAGGCGCTGGCCCAGGCAGGGATCACCCCGGACCAGGTGGGGTGCATCCTGATCGCCACGGTGACCCACCTCTACCAGACCCCGTCCGCCGCCGCGGAGGTCGCGCACAAGATCGGCGCGACGCCGGCAGCGGCGTTCGACATCTCCGCCGCCTGCGCCGGCTTCTGCTACGGCCTGGCGCTGGCCTCGGACATGGTGCGCGGCGGCAGCTCGCGGTACGTGTTGGTCGTGGGCGTCGAGCGGCTCTCCGACATCACCGACGCCTTCGACCGCTCGACCGCTTTCATCTTCGCCGACGGGGCGGGCGCGGCGCTGGTCGGTCCGTCCGACACCCCCGGCATCGGTCCGGTCGTGTGGGGCTCCGACGGCTCCCAGCTCGACCTGATCCGCCAGGAGGAGTCCTGGGAGGACGCCTTCCGCCGCGAGGACGGTCCCGCCTGGCCGCACCTGCGGATGGAGGGCAACCCGGTCTTCCGCTGGGCTTCGTACGAGATGGCCAAGGTCGCCCAGCAGGCGCTGGACGCAGCCGGTGTGACCGCTGAGGACCTCGACGTCTTCGTCCCTCACCAGGCCAACATGCGCATCACCGACGCGATGGCCCGGGCGATGGGGCTGCCCGAGACCGTGGCCGTGGCGCGCGACATCGCCGAGCAGGGCAACACCTCCGCGGCCTCCGTGCCCCTGGCACTCGAGCGGATGCTCGAGACCGGCCAGGCCAAGAGCGGCGACCTGGCGCTGTTCATCGGCTTCGGCGCCGGGCTGGTCTACGCCGCCCAGGTCGCCCGGGTCCCCTAGGGTCCCCACAGTCCGCCCGTACGACGCCGTACGGGACAGCACACGAACGCGAGGAGAGCGAATGGCCACCACCGAGGAGATCCGCAGCGGACTCGCCGACATCGTCAACGAGATCGCAGGCGTGCCGGCCGAGGACGTCCAGATGGACAAGTCCTTCACCGAAGACCTGGACATCGACTCGCTGTCGATGGTCGAGGTGGTCGTGGCCGCCGAGGAGAAGTTCGGCGTGAAGATCCCCGACGATGAGGTCAAGAACCTCACGACGGTGGGCGACGCCGTTGCCTTCATCGAGCGGGCGGGATCCTGAGCGATGACGGACACCCAGGCACGTGTCGTCGTCACCGGGCTCGGTGCGACCACGCCCGTCGGGGGTGACGTCGCGTCGACCTGGGAGGCCCTGCTCGCCGGACGGTCCGGTGTGCGGACCCTCACCCAGGACTGGGTCGAGCCGCTGCCGGTGCACATCGGTGCACCGGTGGCGGTCGAGCCCACCGAGGTGCTCCCACGGGTCGAGGCGCGGCGTCTCGACCGTTCCGGACAGCTGGCGATGGTCGCCGCGCGGGAGGCGTGGGCCGACGCCGGGCTGGCCGGCGAGGACAGCGGGCCCGACCCGGAGCGGCTCGGGGTCGTCGTCGGCACCGGCATCGGGGGCGTGCACACGCTGCTGGACAACTATCTGGTGCTGCTCGAGAAGGGTCCGCGGCGGGTCTCGCCGCTGGCCATCCCCATGCTCATGCCCAACAGTGCCGCCGCGCACATCGGGCTGGAGGTCGGGGCCCGCGCCGGCGTGCACACCCCCGTGTCGGCCTGCGCGAGCGGCAACGAGGCGATCGCCTGGGCGCTCGACATGCTGCGGTCGGGCAAGGCCGACGTCGTGGTCTCCGGCGGCACGGAAGCCGCCATCCACGCGCTGCCCATGGCGGCCTTCGCGAACATGATGGCCCTGTCGAACCGCAACGACGAGCCCGAGCGGGCCTCGCGACCCTTCGACAAGGGTCGCAACGGCTTCGTGCTCGGTGAAGGGGCGGCGATCCTCGTGCTCGAGACGGCGGAGCACGCGGAGGCCCGGGGCGCCCGGGTCTACGCCGAGCTCTCCGGGGCGGGGCTGAGCGCCGACGCGCACCACATCGCCCAGCCCGACCCCGTGGGTGCGGGTGCCACACGGGCCATGCAGGAGGCGCTGGCCGACGCAGGGCTGGAGCCGTCGGGCATCCGCCACGTCAACGCGCACGCGACCTCGACGCCGCAGGGCGACGTTGCGGAGGCGCAGGCGATCCGGCGGGTCCTGGGCGACGCCGCCGACGACGTGGTCGTCACCTCGACCAAGTCGATGACCGGGCACCTGCTCGGGGCCGCCGGGGCCGTCGAGTCGGTTGCGACCGTGCTGGCGTTGCACCACCGCGTCTCCCCACCCACCGTGAACCTCGAGAACCTCGACGACGAGGTGCAGCTCGACGTGGCGCGCGAGGAGCCGCGCGCGCTGGGGGACGGGTCCCTGGCCGCACTGAACAACTCGTTCGGCTTCGGCGGTCACAACTGCGCGCTGGTCTTCCGGACCGTCTGAGACCCCCGGTCGGGTCCGGGGCTCTCGACGCGCCCCGGACCCGACCGACGTGGAAGGCCGCGAGACGCCCCCGGTTCACCAGGGAAATCCTCCACCGGTGCCGGCCGCGGCCTAGTCGACGGGTACCGCTCCCCCGTTCCGGCAACACCCGGCGGGCGGTACGTTACGTGGTCGTTATACCACCTGATGCAACCAGCGAACAGGGGCCCCGGCCCCTGCATACCGGAACGGCTCGAGCTCGTCGTCCCACGGCTTGCCGAGCAGCTGCGCCAGCTCGTCCTCGAGGATCGCCTCACCGTTCGCTGCCTTGACCACCGCGGCCTTGATCCGGTCCTCGGCGACCAGGATGTCGCCGTGCACTCCCGTCACGGCATGGAAGACGCCGAGATCCGGGGTGCAGGAGTAGCGCGCGCCCTCGTGCCCGGGACCGGGCTCCTCGGTCACCTCGAAGCGCAGGTGCAGCCAGCCGCGCAGCGCGGAGGTGAGGGTCGCGGCCGTGCCCGGATCCCCCTGCCAGCTCAGCTCGGCGCGGTAGGTGCCGCGCGATGCCGGCTGCGGGGTCCAGTGCATGCTCACGTGCACACCGAGCACTCCGGCGACCGCCCACTCGACGTGCGGGCAGAGCGCCGACGGTGCGGCGTGCACGAACAGGACTCCACGCGTCGCCACCGGTTCTCCTCCTCGCTCGAGAGACGCCTTCCCCAGCGGTCTCGGGCAGTGGAGCAGTCCCAGTGACAGGCGTATTGTGCCCCACCGGTCCCGCCGGCACCAGCGTTCCCCTCCGTCACCGTGTCGTCGGCGTGTCGTCCGCCGCCGCATCATCGCGTCACTGCGCCGGGTCACATGATCCGCCGGACGAGGCAGGATGGGACCAGCAGCGGCCGCACCGACCGACGGAGGACCCATGTCCGTGCACGAGCGCGCCGGCCAGCCGGCCGAGCCCGGTGACCTCGTCGACCTCGCCCACCTGGTGACCGCCTACTACACCGGCCACCCGGACCCGGCGGACCCCGACCAGCGGGTGGCCTTCGGCACCTCGGGGCACCGCGGCTCGAGCCTCGCCACCGCCTTCACCGACGACCACATCGCCACGACCACCCAGGCGATCTGCGAGTACCGCAAGGCGCAGGGCACCGACGGTCCGCTCTTCATCGGCCGGGACACCCACGGACTGTCCGAACCGGCCTGGGCCACCGCGCTGGAGGTGCTCGCCGCCAACGACGTGACCGTGCTCGTGGACTCTCGCGACGCCTGGACGCCCACCCCGGCGGTCTCCCACGCGATCCTGGTGCACAACCGCGGCCGCACCACCGGTCTCGCGGACGGCATCGTCGTGACCCCCTCGCACAACCCCCCCGCAGACGGCGGCTTCAAGTACAACCCACCCAACGGCGGACCGGCCGACACCGACGCCACCGGATGGATCGCCGACCGGGCCAACGCCCTGCTCGAGGCCGGGCTCGACGGCGTCAGGCGGATCCCCTTCACCCGCGCCAGGGCCGCAGACACCACCCAGCCGTACGACTTCGTCGACACGTATGTCTCCGACCTGCCCTCCGTGCTGGACATCGACGCGATCAGGGCGGCCGGGGTCCGGATCGGCGCGGACCCGCTCGGCGGCTCCGCGGTCGACTACTGGGGCGCGATCGCCGAGCACCACCAGCTCGACCTGACCGTCGTCAACCCGCTCGTCGACGGGACCTTCCGCTTCATGACGCTGGACTGGGACGGCAAGATCCGCATGGACTGCTCGTCCCCGTACGCCATGGCCTCGCTCGTCTCGCAGCGCGACGCCTACCAGGTCGCGACGGGCAACGACGCCGACGCCGACCGCCACGGCATCGTCACACCCGACGCCGGGCTGATGAATCCCAACCACTACCTCGCGGTGGCGATCAACTACCTCTACTCGCACCGGGACGGCTGGCCCGCGGGCGCAGGGATCGGCAAGACGCTGGTGAGCTCGTCGATGATCGACCGCGTCGCCGAGCAGCTGGGGCGCCGACTCGTCGAGGTGCCCGTCGGCTTCAAGTGGTTCGTGCCCGGCCTGCTCGACGGCAGTATCGGCTTCGGTGGTGAGGAGAGCGCCGGAGCCTCCTTCCTGCGCCGCGACGGCTCGACCTGGACCACCGACAAGGACGGCATCCTGCTGGCCCTGCTCGCCTCCGAGATCACGGCCACCACCGGCCGTACGCCCAGCGAGCACTACCGGGACCTGACGGCCCGCTTCGGCGAGCCCGCCTACGCCCGTACGGACGTGGCAGCCAGCCGCGAGCAGAAGGCGGTGCTGGGCAAGCTCTCGCCCGAGGACGTCAAGGCCACGGAGCTCGGCGGTGAACCCATCACCGACCGCCTCACCGCAGCGCCCAGCAACGGCGCCGCGCTCGGCGGCCTCAAGGTGACCACCGAGTCCGGCTGGTTCGCGGCCCGCCCGTCCGGTACGGAGGACGTCTACAAGGTCTATGCGGAGAGCTTCCGGGGTCCCGAGCACCTGGCCCGGATCCAGGAGGAGGCGCAGGAGGTCGTCGGGGCTGCCCTCGGCGGCGGATGAGCACCAGCCTCGCGACGGCCGGACCCGTCCGCACGGTCCGGCTGCTGAGCCTGCCGGCCGCGGCCGGCGTCCGGGCGGCGCGCGGGACGGTGCTCCGGCTCGCGGGCGCCGAGCCCGACCTCGTACGGGAGGAGACCCGCCGGGCCAACGCGGCGCACGCGCGCCGGGTGCTGGGCGAGCTCAAGGGCGGGGCGCTCAAGGCCGGCCAGCTGCTGTCGACGGTGGAGATGCTCTTCCCGGCCGACCCGGAACAATCGTGGCGCGAGGCGTTGGTCGCGCTCCAAGAGGGGAACCGGGGTCTGCCCTTCCGCGAGGTCGAGCCCGTGCTGGTGGCGGAGCTCGGCCGGGACTGGCCGGGGCGCTTCCGGGGGTTCGACGAGGAGCCCGCGGCTGCTGCGTCGCTGGGCCAGGTCCACCGGGCGGTGTGGGCCGACGGTCGCACGGTTGCCGTCAAGGTGCAGTACCCGGGCGTGCGTGAGGCGCTGGCCGCGGACCTGCGGGCCGTGTCCGTGGCAACGCGGCTGGCCGCCCTGGTGGCCCGTGGGATGACCCTGCCTCCGCTGGTCGCCGAGCTCCGGACGCGACTGGAGGAGGAGCTCGACTACTGCCGGGAGGGTGCGACGCAGGCGGCGTTCGCAGCCGCCTTCGCCGAGGACCCCGACGTGGTGGTGCCGGAGGTCGTGGACGCAAGGTCCCGCGTGCTGGTGAGCACCTGGCTGGACGGGACGCCGCTGGCCCGGCTCGCCGATGCCGACGCGTCGACTCGGGACCGGGCGGGGCTGCTCTACCAGCGTTTCCTGCTCGCTGGGCCGGCCAGGGCGGGAATCCTGCACACGGACCCACACCCCGGCAACTTCCGGCTCGACGGTGACGGCCGGCTCGGGGTGCTGGACTTCGGCTCGGCGTTGCGAATGCCGGACGGGATGCCTCCGACCTTCGGCCGGCTCATCACCGTGCTGCTGAGCGGCGACCCGGCAGAGGTGGAGCGGGGGTTGCGCGAGGAGGGCTTCGTCCGGCCGGGGGTGACCGTCGACGCCCGCAAGCTGGTCGACTACCTGGCGCCCTTCAGCGAACCGGCCCGGCACGAGGTGTTCACCTACTCGCGGGAGTGGCTGCGTTCGCAGTTCGGCCGGCTGGGCGACCCCCGGGACCCCGACTTCGCGGTGGCCCTGCGACTGGACCTCCCGGCCGAGCACCTGTTCACGCACCGGGTGTGGCTGGGTGTCGTCGGCGTGCTGGCCCAGCTCGGCGCCACCGTGCCGGTCCGGTCCGAGCTGCAGCGGTGGTTGCCCGGCTTCGCGGTCAGACCTCGAGCACGACCTTCCCGGTGACGTGCCGCTGCTCCACGAGCTCCTGGGCCGCGGCCGCCTCGGCCAGCGGGAAGGCATGCTGGACGACGACCCGGAGCTTCCCGGCCTCCACGTGGGCGGCGAGCGCGGCGAGGTCGTCCCGATCAGGTCGGACGAAGACGTAGCGCCCGCCGAGCTCCTTCACCCGTGCGGCGTCCACGATCGAGACGATCCGCTCAGGGTCCCGCACCACCGCTGCCGACACCTCGAGCGCCTCGCCGCCGAAGGCGTCGATCGCGACGTCCACACCACGGGGTGCCAGCTCGCGGACCCGGTCGACCAGCCCCTCCCCGTACGTGAGCGGCTCGGCGCCCAGGTCCCGCAGGAGGCCGTGCTTGCGCTCGCTCGCCGTACCGATGACCCGTGCGCCCTGGGCGACGGCGAGCTGGACGGCGACATGGCCAACCCCGCCGGCGGCCGCGTGGACGAGCACGGTGTCGTCCTCGTTGCACTGCGCGGCCTTGAGCGCCTGGAGGGCCGTGAGGCCCACCAGCGGGAGGCCGGCTGCCTCGACCCAGGACAGTGAAGCGGGCTTGGTGGCAAGGCAGCGTACGGGCGACGCCACCAGCTCGGCGTACGTCCCACCCTGCACGTGGTCCTTGCGTACATAGCCCATGACCTCGTCGCCGGGCGCGTACTCCCAGACCCCGGGACCGACCGCCTCGACGGTCCCGGCGACGTCCCAGCCCGGTACGAGCGGGAAGTGGGCCGGCCACGCCCGGTCGAGGTAGCCCTCCCGCACCTTGGCGTCGACGAGGTTGACGCCGGCCGCCCGGACTCGGACGAGGACGATGTCGGGGCCCACGGGTGGGTCGGGCAGCTCGGTGAGCTCGAGGACGTCGGGGCCGCCGTACTGCTGGAGAGCGATCGCCTTCATGGGTCAAGCCTGCCCCGCCCCGGGTGCGGCTACCCGCCGAAGTGCGCAGGCCACACCGGTGCGCACAGGGTGCGGCAGACCCGGAGCAGCAGCGTCCCTGGTGCTAATCTCGAGGACAGGAGCCGCCTCGTACGGTTGTATGGGGGAGGGCGGGATGGATGTCGACGATCCTCTCGTAAAGGCCGCCGAGAGCGTACAGGCTCTCATCACACCATCAGCTGTCGGCGTGGAGACGACATTCGCGGCACTGGGCCGCACCGTCGAGACCGTTCATGCGGACTGCCGCACGATTTCCGAGACTCTCGAAGCACTCGGCGATGCGCTGAGCCTTGTATCGCAGGGAGCAGGTGCCGGACAAGAATGGGGCGGGTTCGGCCTCATCAGCTTGCCGATCGTGGGCGCCATACGTGCCGTGAAGGCTGCCGCGAGCCAATACGTCAACCAACAGACCGGGATTCCGCTCAAGACATGGACGGAGTTGGTGACGAGCTCGTCGAGCCAGTTCGACGGATACATCTCCCAGCTGGACATCGTCGCTGAGCTCTCCCTGCAGTACCACGATCGGACGCACGGGGCCGTGGATCCCGAACGAGCGAGGCAGGACGTGGCGACCCTACTCCACGTCCTGTGGGAGACGCAGGCGTGGAAACAGATCCTCGGCGGCGTTGCGCAGCTGGGCAAGGTCGTGGAAGCGATTCTGCAGATCGAACTCGGAGGTGATGCCTTGGGTGCAGAGATGGGGAGCCCGAGCGGATCCGCCGGCATCGCCGGCAGCCTCCAGAAACGCTTGAAGGAAGTACAGAGCCGAACGGTCGAGAGATCGGGAGACCTTCGGGAGTGGGTGCTCCAGCCGTTCGTAGAACTGCGAGACCGGGTCAAGCAGCTACCCGGGCAGACGGAACACCTCGCCCACGAGGTGGCCCTCCTCGAAGTCATGCTCGAGCTGGAGATCGCCGAGCTGCAGGCCTTGTTCGGAGAGATCTCCCGCACCGAGGCAAGGGTCGTCGGGATGAGAGCCGCAGCCAGCGTGATCCTCCCCGAGCTCGCCGACCGCCTTGGCGATGCCCGTCACCGGGTGTCCGTCTACGAGGCGTACCTGGACCGGCTGACCAGGGCAAATCAGTCAGGCCAGGTCGGCGATCGGACGTACTCCGTGCTCGCGGAGGAGTATCACGAGGCCCTTCGGGACAGTCGGAGCCGTCTGAGCTCGCTGGAGGCTCAGGCCGAGAGGTGGCGCCACGACGGCGCGACGGTGCTCGACGCCTGCGACACGTGGACGACGCTGCAGCTCGACCTCCTCGCCGCCCGGAGGCTGGCGGAGCAGGCCGAGGTGGCCGGGGATCGCCTCGAGCTGCTCCACCGTGAACGGGAACGACTGGCGGAGGCCAGGACGATCCTGTCGGTGCTGTGAGGCCCGCCTCGCTGTCCTGGGCCGAGGCGGGCCGGTGATCGCTGCCGCCGCCCACGACGGTGCGCGGGGATGCAACTGACGTTCGCCTCTGGCACGTCTGTCGGCGCTCGGCTGTGCTGACGTCGTGGACCACTACCGTCTGGGCCTTCGATCGGCGAGCACCGGGCGGCGGCGAACGGAGACGAGGAAGAGACGAGGGAGAGGCCGCCGTGCGGACGTTCGATGAGCTGCAGGCAGGACTTGGGCGGGTCCTCGCCCTGCACCGAGAGGGCAGTACGGCGGAGCACGTTGTCGTGGTCCTGCCGTCGCTGAGCCTGCCGGCGTCGCTCGAGGCGTACTACGACGCCCGGCTGCCGAGCCTGGAGCACCGGTACCTCCTGATGCAGCCGATGCTGCATCGGCGTCCTCGCTGCGACGCGCTCTTCGTGCTGTCGCTGGCCCCCGACCCCGCGGTGTGGGACTACTACATCGGCCTCGCCCCTCCGGACGACCGTGCAGCCGTGGCCCGGCGATCTCACGTCGTCAGCCCCGAGGACCCGTCACCGCGGCCGCTGGCCACCAAGCTGCTGGCACGTCCCGAGCTGGTCGACAGGGTCCGTGACCTCATCGCGGGCCGCCCCGCCTTCATCGAGCCGTACAACGTCACGGCCGTCGAGGTCGAGGTCGCGGTCCGGCTGCAGGTACCGATCAACGGCAGCCGCCCCGACATCGCCCGCCTGGGCTACAAGAGCGCCGGCCGCAGGGTCTTCGCGGAGGCGGGTGTTCCGTCGCCGACCGGGCGCGAGGACGTCCGCACCGTCGACGCCGTCGTCGACGCCGCGCTCTCGATCCGGACGATCCACCCGGAGTCGCCCGCTGTCGTGGTCAAGCTGGACGACAACGCGTCCGGTGTCGGCAACGCCGTGCTCGAACTGGACGGACCGGACAGCACTGCGGCCGAACGCCACCTCCGGGCCCAGGCCGCGCGGCTGCCTGCCTGGTACGTTGAGGAACTCGCCCACGGCGCAGTGGTCGAGCAGCTCGTCGTCGGGGAGCGGTTCCGCAGCCCGAGCGTCCAGGGCGACATCGAGCCCGACGGCCAGGTCGTCGTCCTCGCCACGCACGAGCAGGAGCTGAGTGGGCCCCACGGCCACACCTACGAGGGGTGCCGGTGCCCGGCCGACCCCGCCTACTCGGCACAGCTGGCATGCGACGCCGAGAAGGTCGGTCAGGTCCTGGCCCGGCGCGGGGCGGTGGGCCGGTTCAGCGTCGACTACGCCGTCGCCTGGCGGCCAGCCCGCGGCTGGACCCGGTACGCCCTCGAGATCAACCTTCGCCGGGGGGGTACGTCACCACCGATGAGCCTGCTCGGCGACCTCGATCCCGGCCTGTACGAGGCCCGGCCGGGTCGCTGGCTGAGCACGGCCGGCGGCACGCGCTGCTACCGTTCCACCGACAACCTGGTGGACCCCCGGTGGCTCGGGCTGGAGCCCGCACGCGCGATCGACGCCGTTCGGGGTGCCGGCCTCGGCTGGGACCGACGCCGGCGCACCGGGGTCGTGCTCCACCTGTTGTCCTGCCTCGCCGTCGACGGCCGGCTGGGGCTCACCGCGATCGCACCGAACTCGTCGCAGGCCGATGCCCTGTACGACGACGTGGTCGACGTCCTCCGGAGGCTCGAGGCCCCGGCACGCCGACACAGCCGCTGTCCACCACGTACAGGAGGGGCTGTCGAAGGCCGTGTGCTGCCGACCTTCGGCGGCGCGGCTGCCTGAGCCGGACTCTCGCCGGCGCTGACTCGCCCACTCGTCGGTGTCGGTCCGGCATCCGCATCCAGGCCGGTCGAGGGGCCAGGATGGGGACACGCCGCACGGGCGACCACCAGCGGGAGGCCTCATGGCGCGACCGGTCCTGTTCGCCCTCGACGACGACTCCCCGCAGCTGGCGGCGGTCGCCCAGGAGCTGTACCGGCGTTACGGGGCGGACTACGAGGTCGTCTGCGAGTCGTCGGTCGACGCCGGTCTGGCGGCGTTGGAGGCGGTCGAGGCGCGGGGTGGGCAGGTCGCTGTCATGCTCGTCGACACGTGGCTTCCTGGTGTCACCGGTGTCGAGTTCCTCGCCCGAGCCCACCGCCTGCACCCCCACGCGCAGAGGATCCTCCTGCTCGACTGGGGGGATCCGCGCCTCGGGGAGGTGCTGCCGCAAGCGGGACTGCTGGGCCAGGTGGACGACTGGATCACGAAGCCCTGGCGGCCGGGTGACGAGCACTTCCACCAAGCGGTCAGCGCGTTCCTCTTCTCGTGGGCACGGACACATCAGCCCACCGTCGAGGCGGTCCGCATCGTCGGCGAGCAGTGGTCGGCACGGTCGCACGGACTCCGCGACATCCTGAGCCGCAGCGGAGTGCGATTCGGCTTCTACACAGCCGAGTCCGCCGACGGCCAGGCGCTGTTGGACCAGGCCGGCGCAGGCGCCGAGGAGCTCCCCGTCGTGATCACGTACGACGGGAGAGTTCTCATCCAGCCCTCGAACACCGAGCTCGTCGCAGCGATGGGCGTGCCCACGAGCGGAGACCCGGGAACCACGTACGACGTGCTGATCATCGGCGCCGGCCCCGCGGGGATCGCTGCCGCCGTCTACGCCGCCTCCGAGGGCCTGCACACGGTCGGCATCGAGGCGGAAGCCATCGGCGGTCAGGCCTCGAGCAGCTCTCTCATCCGCAACTACCCGGGCTTCCCGCGCGGGATCAGCGGGGCGGAGCTGACCTCGCGTGCCTTCGAGCAGGCCGGGTTGTTGGGGGCACGTTTCGTGTACGGCGGCGCGGCCGGCCTGCGCACCTCGGGTGACGAGCGTGTCGTGGCGCTCCGCGACGGGGGCGAGGTCACGGGTCGGGCGGTGATCGTCGCCACGGGCGTGTCGTACCGCCGGCTCGGCATCCCGGCCGTGGACAGGCTGGTCGGCAAGGGGGTCTTCTACGGCGCCGCGGCGGCC
>DASTQL010000033.1:0-16183 GCA_035761805.1 Jiangellales bacterium
CCATCTCACGACCGTCGACCTCGACGGTGGTCAGGCGCTCCCCGGCCGCGGAGATCCCACGCCGAGCGTCGGCGGCCGGAAGTCCGGTCCAGCCGGCGAAGTCCTGGCGTGGGGCAGGGCCGTGGCTGCGGAAGTAGCGCACGGCGATCGTGGCCAGCGCCTCGTCCCGGTCCGGGCGGTGGTGGTCGTCCGGTACCCACTCGTCGAGGAGGACGAAGGTCTGCTCCTTGCCGACGTTGGGGGCGATGCACGTGACGCCGCGCTGGCTCGCGTACCAGAGCAGGTGGTAGCCCCGCTGGCCCGCACCGGAGATGCCCGCCTGCTCGAGGACGGCCACGCACTCGGTCCGAGTGAGGCGCTTGCCACCAGCGAGGGCCTCGCCGAGCACGTCGACGGCGCGCTCGGCGACGTCGTCGTCGAGTCCGAGGTTGGCCCGCCGGGCCCCCGCCCCGGCGAGGGCCCGGACGCCCATGAGGTCGAGCATCCAGCGGGCGTCGCGGGCCGGCACCAGGTGGATGGTCCCGCGCATCGGCCAGGTGCGCAGTGCCTCGCGGCGCTCGAGGGTCGCCTCGACGTCGCCCAACGTCGTGCCGGGCAACCGCGCCCCGAGGGACCAGAGCACGCTCGCGAGATCCTGTGCCTGCATCGCGCCGAACCAGGCGACGACGTCGGCCGGGCCCCAGCCGTCGGGGGCACTGGCTGAGCCGGCCCCCGTGTGGGGCCTCCGCGAGGCGAGGATGCCGAGCAGGAGCAGGCTCCGCATCCGCAGGGCCAGTGCCCGGGCGGAGGACAGCTGCTTCACGACACCCACGGTAGGGCCCGCCTCCGACAGCTCCGTCCGGTGGAGTGGGTCGTCTACGGGCGGGTCGTGCACCACCATGTGCGGCCATGAGGACCGTGACGCCCGAGGCCCTGGGTGCCGTGTTCCGGGCGTTGCCCGCCCGGCCGCGCGCCGTGGCCAGCGGCAACTTCGCCACCCCGCTGGCCCTGCTCGACGTCCTCGACCGCGAGGTGCCGGAGTTCAGCCTGTGCATGCTCAATGCGCAGCCGGGGATCCCTACCCGCGAGGGCGTGGTGCTGGAGACCTCGTTCGTCGGCCCGGCGATGCGGGGGCGGGACAACCTCGCGTACGTCCCCTCGCGGCTGTCGCTGGTCCCGCTCCTCTTCGCCACGACGCTGGTCCCTGATGTCGTGCTGCTCCACACGTCGGTGCCCGAGACCGGGACGGTGTCGCTCGGGACGGAGGTCAACATCCTCCCGGCCGCCGTCGAGGCGGTGCGTGCCCGAGGCGGCGTGGTGGTCGCGCAGCTCAACCCGCGGATGCCCTACACCTACGGTGACGGCCAGCTCCCGCTGGAGTCGATCGACTACGGCCTCGAGGTGGACGAGCCGCTCGCGGTCTGCCCGGCCCTCGCACCGGACGACGTCGCCTCCGGCATCGGCGCGCGGGTCGCCTCTCTGGTGTCCGACGGCGCCACGCTCCAGCTGGGGATCGGCTCGGTCCCGGACGCCACGCTCCAGGCCCTGTCCGTGCGGCGTGGGCTGCGGGTGTGGTCGGAGATGTTCAGCGACGGCGTGCTGGCGCTCGACCGGGCCGGGGCCCTGGACCCGGAGGCCGTCATCACGTCGTCCTTCCTCTTCGGCTCTCCCGAGCTGTACGAGTGGGTCGACCACAACCGCCGCGTACGGGTGCTGCGCACCGAGAAGACCAACGACCCCGGCTCCATCGCGCGGCAGCGGGGCATGACGTCGGTGAACAGCGCCCTCCAGGTCGACCTCTTCGCGCAGGCCAACGCCTCGCGGATCGCCACCCGCATCTACTCGGGCTTCGGGGGTCAGACGGACTTCATCGTCGGCGCGCTGCACTCGCATGGCGGGCAGGCACTGATCGCGCTGCGGTCCTGGCACCCCAAGGCCGACTGCTCCACGATCGTCCCGCTCGTCGACGAGCCGGTCACGTCCTTCCAGCACAGCGCGGTGGTCACCGAGCACGGTGTGGCGCCGATCTGGGGGCACACGCAGCAGACGCAGGCCCGCCACCTCATCGAGCGGGCCGCCCACCCCGACGTCAGGGAGGAGCTCGAGGAGGAGGCCGTAGCGCTGGGCCTCGCCTGACGGCCGTGGCGTCACCCGGGCGTGACGGCTCTGACGCGCTGGGCCTGGGTGACCGCCCTGGCGTCGGGGCGTCACGGCCCGATCCGTCAGGAGCCGGTGGCCGGTCCCGGACGACTCACCGCGGTCTGCGGGGCGGCCGTGCGACCGGCGCCTGCCCCCACGTCGAGCACACGCGTGGCCACGCGCTCCCAGCTCCAGAGGCGCTCGGCGGCATGGCGGGCGCTCGTCGAGAGGGTCTGCCAGTCGTCGGGGCCCAGCGCGAGCAGCGTGGTCAGCTTGTCCGCGAGGTCCTCGGGGTTGCCATGCTCGAAACCGGCCAGGCCGCGCAGGTGCTCGGGGTACTGGTCCTCCACGCCGGCGGCGACCTCCGCGAGTCCCGAGTGCCGGGCGACCAGCGGCGGTGACCCGCACGATGCTGCCTCGGCCGCCACCATGCCGAAGGCCTCGGGGAAGACCGACGGGGTCACGCTCACGTCGGCGAGCGGCCACAGCTGGGCCAGGTGTCGGTGCTCCAGCGGTCCGGTGAAGAGCACATCCGGACCGGCCGCCGCCTCGAGCTCCGACCGGGCGGGGCCGAAGCCGACGACCACAGCTCGCGCGTCCACGCGGCGCAGTGCCTCCAGCAGCAGGGCAACGCCCTTCTCCTCGCTGAGCTTGCCGACGTACACGACGGTCTTGCGGTGATCGGAGAAGAAGGCCGCCAGCCGTTCGCCGTTCCCCTCGTCGGGCCGCCGTTCGTCGTGCCCGTCCGCCGGGTTTGGCGTGTCGTGCTCGCACTCGACCAGCAGGTCGGCGAGGGCGGACTCCCGGTCGCGGGGTCGCAGCTCGTCCACGTCGACCCCCGGCGGGACGACGTGGACGGAGCCGACGGGCGGCGCCACGAGCTCCTCGAGTACCCCGGCGACGTGGTCGGACCCCGCGAGTACGGCGGTGGCGCCCGCGAGGGACTCCCTGGCCCACGTGCAGAGGTCAGGACGCCCCCGCATCGCGAACTCCAGCTCGGACCCGTGCGCCTTGACCACGTGGGGGATGTCGGAGGCGGCCGCCACCGGGCCGCCCAGCAGGACGTGGTTGGCGAGCAGTAGGTCGGCCGGGCCGAGCGCGCGCACGGCCTGCGCGTTCTGGCGCACGAATCGCTCCCGGTCGGCGGGGGCCGTCTCGGTGAGCAGCCTGGGCTCCGCGTCCGCGTAGCGGTCGAGGACGAAGACGGGCAGCGGGCCGTCGAGCCGGGGGCGCACGACCCTGGCGCCGCCGAGGTCGTAGCGCTCCGGGTGCGGTTCCTGGCACACCACGACGACCTCGTGTCCGGCCCGGCTCCACGCGCGGGCGAGCGCCCGGGTGTAGACGTTGGAGCCGGTCCCGTCGAGCAGGTAGCCGTGCCAGATGAGGATGCGCACCGCGCCAGCCTAGGTCCATGATCACCGTGCGGGGTGGGTGCCGGTCCCCGGGACGGTGGCCCCACGGTGATCTTCGCGGGGTCGCTGGGGCGCCACTACCAAGATCACCGTGGGCTTGGGCTGCCGCTCCGCGGGACGACGACCTCACGATGATCAGGCCCGACGGCGGCGTCGCCCGGGCCGGTCGACCGTCGTCGCGGCGCCACGGCCGCGGCTAGCCTCGCAGGGGTGCAGGAGGCCGAGGGACGCTGGCGACGACGCGTCCCGATCCTGACCTGGTTGCCCGGCTACGAGCGTCGCTGGTTGCGTGGCGACGTCGTGGCCGGGGCGGTGGTCGCGGCTCTGGCGGTGCCCCAGGCACTGGGCTACGCGGCGCTGGCCGGGGCGCCGGTGGTGATGGGGCTCTACGCGGTCCCGGTGGCCCTGCTGGTCTACGCCGTCCTGGGGTCGTCGCGCGAGCTCGTCGTCGGCCCGGTCTCCACCGTCGCGGTGCTCTCCGGGTCGCTGCTCGCCTCCTTCGGCGTGGCCCGCACCGCCGAGGCCGCTGCCTACACGGCCGCCATGGCGATTGCCGCCGGTGTCGTGCTCGTCGTCGCCGGTGTGCTGCGCATCGGCTGGGTGGCCGAGTTCCTCTCGAAGCCGATCGTCACGGGCTTCGTGCTCGGGCTCACCATCCTGGTCGTACTGGCCGAGGTGCCGCACCTGCTCGGGGTCCCGGTCCCGGCCGGCCAGGTGGTCGAGCGGGTCAGCGCGCTGGGCGGCAGTGCGGGCGATGTGCTGCCGCTCACGGCAGCTATCTCCGTCGTCGCCCTCGTCGTGCTCTTCGGCGGGCGGCGGGTCGCGCCTGCCGTGCCGTGGGGGATGGCCGTCCTGGTGGCCGGGATCGTGGCGTCGAGGGTCTTCGACCTGGCAGAGCGCGGAGTGGCCGTCGTCGGGCCCGTTCCCGGCGGGCTGCCCACCCCGGCGTTGCCCGCCGTGCCGCCGCCTGAGACCGGCGCCCTGCTGGGGGCGGGGGCCGCCCTGGCCTTCGTCGGCCTGGCCGAGGGCCTGAGCGCCGCCCGGCTCTTCGCCGTGAAGGGCGGCTACCGCGTCGACGCGGACCAGGAGCTGGTGGCCACCGGGGCGGCCAACATCGCGTCGGGCCTCGTCGGCGGCCTCGGCGTCGCGGGCAGCCTCTCCAAGACCGCCACGGCGGTGGACGCCCGCTGCCGCACACAGGTCACCGGGCTCTCCGCTGCGGCCCTCTCGGTCGTCACCATCATCGCGGTCGCGCCGCTGCTCTCCAGTCTTCCGAGGGCGGTACTGAGTGCGATCGTGGTCAACGCGGTGTGGCGGCTGATGGACTTCACCGCGCTCCGCCGGTACGCGAAGGTCCGCCGCAACGACATCGTGGCCGCGGTCGTGGCGGCCGTCGGGGTGCTCGCCTTCGGCCCGCTCAACGGCCTCCTGCTCGCCGTGGCGCAGTCCGTCCTGGGGCTGGTCTACCGCTCCAGCCGGGTCGACGTGGAGGTCATGGGCAAGGTGCCGGGTGAGAAGGCCGCGTGGGGTGGCGTCCGGGAGCACCCGGAGCGCACGACGCTCCCCGCCGTGCTCGTCCTCCGGGTCGACAGCCCGTTCTTCTGGGTCAACGCCGCGCCCATCCATGACGCCGTTCTCGAGAAGGTCGAGCGGGCCCCCGGGACCCGAGTCCTGGTGCTCGACCTCGAGGCCACCAACCAGATGGACACGACGAGCGCTGACACCCTGGAGTCCCTGATCACACAGCTGAGAGGCAGGGGCATCGACGTCTACCTGGTCCGCGTCATGTGGGCGGTCCGCAAGACCTTGCGCCGCTCCGGCACGATGGCCCGCCTCGGGGAGGACCACCTGTGGCACAGCATCTCGCAGGGCGTGCGTGAGGCGCGTCGGACGCACGGTCTGAAGCACCTGTCTGCGCAGGCGGAACCGGCGAGCCTCGGCGAGGCCGAGCTCGAGGAGGCCGTGGACGCCGTCCCGGGCCAGGAGCGCATCGCGCCACGCCGCTCCGATCTCTCCGGTGGCTGACGGAGCGTTCCTCGTGCTCACCAGTGGGTCAGGGCACGAACGGACAGCGACAACTCTTGACCGGCTCCGCTCCTTCAGGGATGACCGCACCTCGGCTCGTCATGCCGTGTGTCGAGCCAAGTGCTGCAGCGGACGCAGGAGTGTCCGCAGGCTCTGGTGGGGGCAGTGGCCGCACGGAAGGGTGATGTCATGCCGGCACCGGAGGACCCGAGGGCCGCGTCCTTCACCGAAGCCACGCCGCAGCAGGCGCTCGCCACCGTCTACGACGAGGGCGCCATCGCCTACGAGAGATACTGGGCACCGGTGTTGCACCGGCACGCCGTCGACCTGGTCGTCGCCGTCCCGGTCGCCGAGCCGCAGACGGGGCTCACCGTGGTCGACGTCGCGACCGGCGCCGGGACTCTCCTTCCGGCGCTGCACCACCTTGCGGGACCCGGAGGCAGGGTGCTGGCTCTCGACCGAAGTCTCGGGATGCTGCACCGCGTGCCTTCCTCGACGGTCCGGGTCCAGGCCGACGCCGGCGCCCTGCCCTTGGTGCCGAGATCCGTCGACGTCCTGGTGTTCGCGTTCGTGCTCTTCATGCTGCCGGATGCTGGGGCCGCCGTCATCGAGGCGGCCCGCGTCGTCCGGCCCGGAGGCTGGCTGCTTGCTGCGACCTGGGGCTCGCAGCTCGGCACCGGTGCCGACGTCGTCGTTCACGAGGAGCTCGACCGCGCCAGCGCACCGGTGTTCCCGGAGCTGGCTCGGTCTGACGCGGAGACCGACTCCGCGGAAGACATGGCTGCCTTGCTCGCCGACGGGTTCGTCGACGTCCGTACCACGGTGCGGCCGTTGGCGGCCCGGTTCACGCCTGAGGAGGCGATGGCCATGCGGACCAGTTGCGGCACGCTCGGATGGCGGTTCGCGCGCCTCGACCGAGGGAGCCAGGAACAGGTCCGCCGTTCCATCGCCGATCGCCTTCGGGCTCTCCCGGACGAGGAGTTCGTGGACCGCTCCGAGGTCCTGCTCACCGCCGCACGCCGACGCTGAACCGTGGGCATGGTCCTGGACAGGGCGGTCGGCACCCGGCGGCTGTACCAGATCCACCCCGACGGGCCGGTGGCGTGACCTTCCCTGCGTCGCGTTCGCCAGTCCTGGGCGCTTCACGGCGCGTTGCGGGCCGGTCGAGGTCCGCGTGGTCCGGGTGGCCCCGAGCCCATACGACGGGCCGTCGATACCGTCATCCCAATCGGTACACGGCGGCCGCGGCCGCGTCGTAGAGCTCCGTCGCCTGCTCGAGCGTCCGGCCGATGGCCGTCAGCCCGAAACGTCCGTCGATCGCCAAGCACGCGAGCATGTGCAGGACCACGCCGGTGCCACGTCGGTGGTCGAAGGTCACCCCGGCTCCGTCGACGGCCCGGATCACCGCGGCCGGCGGGATCCCGAGCCAGCACGGATCCACCAGGTTGTCGGTGGCGACGTAGGACCGCTGCTCGCTGCCGCCCGTCGTCACCCAGCACCCGCGCCACTCGTCGTACCGTCCGGGGACGAGGTTCTGCAGGACGGTGAAGGGGTGGGTCGTCCCACCCTTGCGCAGGTTGATCTCCACCCCGAGCATCCGCCAGGTCCCGGGTCGGTCCTCGACCGCCATGAAGTCCACGCTGAAGCGCCCGACCACGCCGTGGCCGGCGAGGTGCAGACCGACCGCCCGGCCGTGACGGCCCAGTTCCGCGGCGTACGCGGGCAGCGCTGGGAACCGACAACCGGTGTAGACGTGCCCGCTCAGCACCTGCTCGTGCGTCGAGAGCACCACGACCTCGCCGCCCGGTCGGACCTCCACCTGCACGCTCGGGCTGGTCACGACCCGGCCGGTGACCAGCTGCTCCACGACACCGCCCTGCGAGAGCATCCGCAGGTACGACGCCGGCTGCCTCCGCGCCCACGCCCGGACGGTGGCGTCCAGCGGTGCGGCCCCCGCCGATCGCAGGTCGATGACCGAGTTGCCCTCGCCGGCGCCGCTGTCGTCGAGCTTGACGACGACACCCTCCGTCGACGGGTCCACGGCGCGGACGGCCGCTGACGCTGCCACCACCCCGTGCACGTCGCGGACGTCCTCCCGGCCGGGCGGCACCGGCACGCCCGCGGCCGTGAGGATCCGGCGCCCGGCACTCTTGAAGCCCAACGGCCACAGGTGCGGGGCGGTGCCGTTGACCGGCACCTGCAGGCGCAGCGCCACCTCCACCTCGTCCTGGGTGACGTTCCACGGCTCGATGAATGCCGGTCGCCCCCGGATCATCTGGCGCACCGCACGCAGGTGTGCCGGCCGGTCGAGCAGCTTGGCCGCGATCGACCGGGCCGATGAGTCGGGCACGGTGACCGCCCGGAAGCGGGACCGCACCCTCGCACGCAGACCCGGCGGGACCAGCGAGACATAGTGCTCGAGCAGCTCGGCGTCCGGCGGTTCGCAGCTGATGAACACGAGCTCGCAGTTCGGGATGCGGTGGAGCATCAGGTGGCCCACCAGGTAGCGGTGCTCCAGCGCGGGGATCCGCGGACCGTAGTGCGACAGCAACGACTCGCCGAGGCTGTACGAGGGGAGGGCGATCACGACGTGCTCGGTCCCGGACCCGGGGCGGTTGGCCGTGAGGGCCGGGCCCAGGGCGGCCTGGAGGTCCTCGAAGCCGAGGTCGACCGCGTGTGCCACGCGCCCCATGGTCCCGGTCGGCGGCCCTGCGGGTCCAGGGACGTCGGCGCGGGGGCTGGCGCGGGCGGCCCGGGTGGGCGACAGTCGGGGGGCACCCGGGGCGCGGGGCCGCGGGTGGTCTCGAAGGGGGACCCACACCCATGCCTGACTACGTCGTGCTCCGGGACCTGAGCCGACCGATCACCAGCAGCCCGTTCGAGGGCGGCCTGGAGAGCCTCGAGGGAGCCGTCGCGGCCGGCCCCGGCGAGCCACGCGTGGACGTCGAGGACCTCCGCCCCGACGACGTACGGGCGCTGGTGCGCGACCCGGAGGTGCGCGCCGTGGCACCGGTGATGCCCACCGCGCTCATCCGCCCGGTGGAGCTGGACGAGGGCGAGGGTGAGGAGCCGGCCGAGGGCCAGCCCGCGTGGGGCATCGCGGCCGTCGGGGCGGACACCAGCCTCCGTACGGGAGCGGGCGTGGTGCCAGCGGTGCTCGACACCGGCATCGACGCGGCGCACCCGGCCTTCGCCGGAGTCACGCTCGTGCAGCAGGACTTCTCCGGGGACGGTGACGGCGACGTCCAGGGTCACGGCTCGCACTGCGCCGGCACGGTGCTCGGGCGGGACGTCGACGGGCACCGCATCGGCGTGGCCCGCGGCGTGGACCGGGCTCTGATCGGCAAGGTCCTCGGTGACGACGGCAGTGGCGACACCGACATGCTGTTCCGGGGCATGCTGTGGGCGCTCCAGCAGGGCGCTCGGGTCGTCTCGATGTCCCTCGGCTTCGACTTCCCCGGTCTGGTCAAGCGGCTCGCCGACCGCGGGTGGCCGGTCGACCTCGCCACCTCGGCCGCCCTCGAGGCCTACCGCGCGAACCTGCGGATGTTCGACGCGGTCATGGGTGTCGTGCAGAGTCAGGAGCCCTTCACCGGGGGCACGCTGGTCGTCGCCGCCGCCGGCAACGAGAGCCGGCGCAACGTCAACCCCGACCACGAGATCGGTGCCTCGCTGCCCGCGGCGGCCGAGGGAATGGTCTCGGTCGGGGCACTCGGGACGTCCCCGGACGGGCTCGTCGTCGCGCCGTTCTCGAACACCTTCCCGCTCGTCGCGGCGCCGGGGGTGGGGGTGCTCTCCGCCGAGGCCGGCGGCGGCCTGGTCTCCTTCAACGGCACCAGCATGGCCACGCCGCACGTCGCCGGGGTCGCCTGCCTGTGGTGGGAAGAGGTCCTGGCCTCGCCGCTACCCTCGACCGCCGCGACCGTGCTCGCCAAGCTCCTCGCGACCGCCGACGTCACCGCGCTGGCCCCCGGCGGCGACGTCGCCGACCGGGGCGTCGGGATCGTCCGCGCACCCTGACGAGCCCCGGGACCGGGCCGGCCCGCCCCTCGAGGGGCGGGCCGTCGCCGGGATTCGGTTGGATGGGGGGGTGCAGCCCCGTGACCTGACGCCGCGCCCGGGGTTGCGGTGATCCTGGTCTGGGCGCTGGCCACGATGGTCGTGGCCGCGGGGCTGGCACCGTTCCTCGCCGCCCGGCTCGGCCGCGCCACGGGCTATCCCCTCGCAGCGGTCTTCGTCGCGGTCCTCGCGATGGTCATGAGCCAGTACCGCGAGGTCGTCGTCGACCACGAGACGATCGAGTACGTCCGCCCCTGGATCCCGGTGCTCAGAGCGTCCTTCGCGCTGCGGCTGGACGGGCTGTCGTTGCTGTTCTCGATCGTCGTGCTGGGCGTGGGTGCCCTGATCATGCTCTACTGCCCGCGCTACCTCTCGGCCGGCAGCGGTCACGGGCGGCTCTTCGGCATCCTCACCTTCTTCGCCGCCGCGATGCTCACGCTGGTCCTGGCGGACGACGTCGTGCTGCTGTTCGTCGGCTGGGAGCTGACGACGCTGTGCTCGTTCCTCCTGGTGGGTGGCCGGGGGTTGGCGGGCGCCAAGCCCGCGACGCGGGCGTTCGTCATCACGGCAGGCGGCGGCCTGGCCCTGCTGGCGGCGGTGATCATGCTCTCCGTGGTCGCCGGCACCACCCGGCTGAGCGAGATCCTCCAGCAGACAGACGTGATCGCCGAGTCGCCCCTCTACCCGTGGATCGGCGCCCTCACGGTGGTCGCGGCCTTGAGCAAGTCGGCCCAGCTCCCGCTGCACTTCTGGCTGCCGGACGCCATGGTGGCGATCACACCGGTCAGCGCCTACCTGCACGCTGCCACCCTGGTCAAGGGCGGTGTCTACGTGCTGCTGCGCTTCTCGCCGCTCTACGCCGACCGGCCGCTGTGGCACCTGGTCCTCATGGCCGTCGGCCTCGTGACCGCCGTCGTCGGCGCCCTGTTCGCCATGCAGCAGCACGACCTCAAGTCGATCCTGGCCTACTCCACCGTCAGCCAGCTCGGTTGGATCATCGCCCTCGTCGGCGTGGGCACGACGGCGGCGCTCGCGGCGGCGGCGTTGCACACCTTCGCGCACGCGCTGTTCAAGGCGACCCTGTTCATGCTCGTGGGCATCATCGACCGCGAGGCCGGCAGCCGCGACATCCGCGAGCTCGAGGGGCTGTGGCGGGTCATGCCGATCACGGCGACCCTCACCGCATTCGCCGCGTTGTCGATGGCGGGGATCCCGCCGTTCGTCGGCTTCGTGTCCAAGGAGGAGGCCTACTACGCCTTCCTGTCCACCTCGGACGCGGACTGGACCCCTCTCGGGGCCGACTGGACCGGCGGCCTGTCCGCCGGCATCGCCGTGCTGGCGGCCAGCCTCACCTTCGCGTACGGCTTCCGGATCCTGCACGGCGCCTTCGGCGGGCGGATCGCCCAGCGTGGACTGTACGAGCCGAGTGCGGCCTTCTGGCTTCCCGCCGCCGTCCCGGCCGTGGCCGGCCTGGTCCTGGGCCTCTACCCGCAGGTGCTCAACCCCCTGGTCACCAGGACCGTCGTCGACACGGCCTTCCAGGTCTCCGAGGCGGACCTGGCCCTCTGGCACGGCTTCACGGTGGCGCTGGCGCTGTCCGTCCTGACCATCGTGATCGGCGGCGCTCTCTTCGTCCGTCGCGAGCAGGTCGAGGATCTGGTGCTGCGAGTGCGGCTGCCCTTCACCGGCGCGCAGGTCTTCGACCGCGTGTACGAGGGGGCGATCCGGTTCGGGGCCGACGTCGGGCGACCGGCCCGTAGCGGCGCGACCGGTGCGCAGCTGGCCTGGCCGCTCGGGGCCCTCGTACTGCTCGCCGGAGTGGGTCTGCTCTGGCTGCGGGACCCTCCGCCGGCACCGCTGCCGACCACGGAGGCCGGTGACTGGGCCCTGGTGGCGCTGCTCGCCGTGGCGGTCGCCGCCCTGGCCGGGGTCGGCAACCGGCTGGCGGCCCTCGGCCTCCTCGGGGTGGTCGGTCTGGTGGTCGCGTCGGTCTTCCTCTCGCTGGGGGCGCCGGACCTGGCGCTGACGCAGGTGCTCGTCGAGATCCTCACGGTGGTCGTGGCCGTCCTGGTGCTGCGTCGGCTGCCCCTGCGGTTCCGCCGGGTCGCGCGCCCGCAGCAGTCGGCCGCCGCCGTCCTGGCCGTCGCCTCCGGACTCACGGTGGGAACGGCCACCTACCTGCTCACCGGGCGGCGTGAGCGGTCCGAGATCGCCGACTACCTGCTCGTCGAGGCGGAGGAGGCGACCGGCGGCACAAACGTCGTCAACACGGTCCTGGTCGACTTCCGGGGACTCGACACGCTGGGCGAGGTGGCCGTCCTCGCCGTGGCCGGACTGGGTCTGCTCGTGCTGCTGGCCGCCCCACGTGAGCGGGACCCCGCCCCGGCCGGCCCGATCGACACCCTGGCCGATGGTGCGGGCGTGGTCTTCCGGATCGCCGGCCGGGTGCTCGGCCCGGTGGTGGTCCTGCTCTCGGTGTGGCTGCTGCTGCGCGGGCACGACGAGCCCGGCGGTGGATTCATCGCCGCCCTGGTCGCCGGAGCCGGTGTGGCGATCATGCAGCTCCCGCGGGGCCCCGATGCCGGACCGCGGCTGCCCGCGCGCCCGCTCATCGCCGCGGGTCTGGGCCTCGCAGCGGTCACCGGAGCGCTCGGCTTCCTGGACGGCTCGTACCTCCGCCCGCTCACCGGGGAGTTGCCGGTCCTCGGTCTCAAGCTGACCTCCTCGCTGGTCTTCGACGTGGGGGTGTTCCTCGTCGTCGTCGGGTTGGTGGTGGCCGCGCTCGACCGACTGGCCAGCGGCCAGGTGCCGGTCGCGGCGGGGGACGGTGACCGCCGATGAGCGTCGCCGTGGCCGTGGCCGTCCTGGTGGCGGGAGGGGTCTACCTCGTCCTGCAGCTCGGGCTGGTCCGGGTGGCGTTCGGCTTCGTGCTGCTCGGCCACGCGGCCAACCTGGTGCTGCTCGCCTCGGGCGGGGTGGGGCGGCGGACCGCTCCGCTGGTCGGGGGGGCGACCGACGAGGAGATCGCGACGACGGCGGACCCGCTCCCGCAGGCCTTCGCGCTCACGGCGATCGTCATCACCTTCGGGATCACCGTGTACCTGCTGGCGCTGGTGGCGGCGGGAGCCGACGACGACCCCTCGGCCGAGAAGTCGCCGGCCGGCGAGCCGGACCCGGCCCGCAGCGAGGCATCCGCGGCCGACGAGACAGAGGGGCCCTCGTGAACGCGCTCCTCCCGCTGGTCGTCGCGGGGCCGCTCCTCTCGGCGATGGTCGCCCTGACCGCGGGGAGCCCGCGTCTGCGACGGGCGCTCGGCCTGGTCGTCCCCGCCGCCGTGCTCGTCGCGGCGGTCGCCCTCGTCACGGCCACGTCCGACGGGGACGTTCTGGTCGCCCAGGTGGCCGGCTGGCCCGCGGGAGTGTCCATCAGCTTCGCCGCGGACCTGCTCGGTGCGCTGATGCTCGCTCTGACCTCGCTCCTGGTCCTGGTGTGCATGGCTTACGCCGCAATCTCGGGCGACGACCGGGACCCCTACTACGTCCCCCTGGCACTCGTGCTCTCCGCCGGCACCTTCGGTGCCTTCCTCACCGCCGACCTGTTCAACCTCTTCGTGCTCATCGAGATCGCGCTGATCCCCTCGTACGTGCTGATGACGCGCACCGGGTCGCGAGAGGAGCTCGGCGCCGGGCGCATCTACCTCACGGTCAACCTGACGGCCTCGACGGTGTTCCTCTTCGGGGTCGGGCTGCTGTACGGGACGGCCGGGACGGTGAACTTGGGCCAGCTGGTGGGGGCCGGAGCCGAGTCCGGGGGCGTGGCCCTGGCCACCGGTGTACTCCTGGTCGCGCTGGCGATCAAGGCGGCGCTGGTCCCGGTGCACGGCTGGCTCCCGCGCTCGTACCCATACCCGTCGCCCGTGGTGACCGCGCTCTTCTCCGGGCTGCTCACCAAGATCGGCGTCTACGCGATCTTCCGCGTGTACACGGTCATCTTCTCCGGGGAGTCCCGCTGGGACGTCGTCGTCGTCGTCGTGACGATCGCCAGCATGGTCGTGGGCGTGCTCGGCGCCCTCGGCGAGACCACCGTCCGGGCAGTACTGGCCTTCCACATGGTCAGCCAGGTCGGCTACATCGTGCTCGGCGTCGGTATCGGCGGTGTCGTCGGTCTCTCGGCCGGCATCTTCTACCTGCTTCACCACACGGTGGTGAAGACCAGCCTCTTCCTCTCCGCCGGCGTCGTGGAGCGGGTCGAGGGGACCGGGCGCATCGATCGGCTCGGCGGCCTGGCCCGTCGCCAGCCGCTGCTCGGGGTCGCCTTCATGGGTGCCGCGCTGTCCCTCGTCGGGATCCCGCCGTTCTCCGGGTTCGTCGCCAAGTACGTCCTCATCCGGGCGGGCGTGGTGGACGGGCAGCACGTGGCAGCCGCGGTGGCCCTGGTCGTCAGCCTGTTCACCCTGCTGTCCATGCTCAAGGTGTGGAACGGCGTCTTCTGGGGCGGGGAGCCCACCCGCGACGACCGGCTGGCGCCGCTCATACCTCCTCGCGGGATGGTCGTCCCCGGGCTGGTGCTGGCCGCCTTGTCCCTGCTCGTGGGCGTCTCGCCGGAGTGGCTCCTCTGGCTCTCCGACCGGGCCGCGGCAGGGCTGGCCGACCCGAGCACGTACGCCACGGCGGTCGCGGGGTGAGGACATGAGCATGCTCACCAGAGGCTCGAGGAGGGCGTGGCGGCTGCTCGCCTTCGCCGTGTGGTTCGCCCGCGAGCTGGTGGTGGCCAACGCCCAGGTGGCCTGGGACGTCGTCACCCCGCGCGACCGGGTCGAGGCGGGCATCGTGGAGCTCCGGCTGCGCAGCCGTACGGACGCCGAGATCGCAGCCGTCGCCAATCTCGTGTCACTCACGCCGGGGACCCTGACGCTCGCCATCCGCCGGGAACCGGCCACGATCTGGGTCCACGGGATGTACGCGCCCGACGCCGAGTCCTTCCGGAGGAGGCTCCGGCGGATGGAGGACCACACCTTGCACGCGTTGCGCCTCGACGACGGGGGCAGGGACCGGTGATCGTCATCGACGCGGCCCTGGGCCTGCTCGCCGTGGGCGTGCTCAGCGCGATGGTCCGCATGGTCAAGGGTCCTCACGCGGCCGATCGGG
Source organism: Jiangellales bacterium (assembly GCA_035761805.1). Lineage (GTDB taxonomy): Bacteria > Actinomycetota > Actinomycetes > Jiangellales > Jiangellaceae > DASTQL01. The sequence goes on from DASTQL010000033.1 coordinate 14,762, forward strand.
CCGTCGCGGCCGACCTGACCTTCTTCGCCTTCGTGGCTGTCGTCGCGCTCCTCGCCGTTCGACTGGAGGAGCAGGCCCTGCTCGACATCGCGGTCATCGCGACGTTGGTGGGGTTCCTGGCCACCGTCGCCCTCGCCCGGCTCGTCCACCGGGAGGAGCGATGACGGTTCTGGAGGTCCTGGGCGGCGTGCTCGTGGTCGCCGGCGCGGGGCTGATCGCTCTCGCGGGCGTCGGACTGCTGCGCTTCCCGGACGCCTACTCCCGGATGAACGCCGTGGCCAAGGCGGCCACCCTGGGCGTCGTCCTGGTCCTGCTGGGGGCACTGGTCTTCAAGCCGTCCTGGCAGTCCGGGGTGGCCGTGCTGGTGGCCGTCGCCCTGCAGCTGTTCACCGCGCCGGTCGGGGGCTTCGCCCTGGGCCGCGCTGCCTATCGCGCTGGGACTCCTCTGGGCAGCGCGACTCGGTACGACGAGCTCGAGGGCGCGGTCGAGCGGGTCCGGCGCGGCCCGGACCACGGGAACGGGTAGGGCGTGGCGGCCCCGCACCGGGAGCCGACCGGCAGCCCGCACGTCCTCGGGCATGCCAGGGAGATGGCGACCGCGACGGGGGACCGGACCTTCTGGGAGCACCGCCTCGCGGAGGACTGGAACCAGGCCGGGGTGGGCTACCGCGCCTTGGGGTTGCCGTTCAGCACGTGGATGTACCGCGTCCGGCGTGAGGTCTTCCTGAGGGAGGCCGACGCACTCGGCCTCGACCCTCGCTCGGCCCGCGTGCTCGACGTCGGGTCGGGGACCGGCTTCTACATCCGTCGCTGGCTGGAGCTGGGTGTCGGCTCGGTCAGGGGCTGCGACCTCACCGAGTCCGCGTTGGACCGCCTGCGCTCCCCCTTCCCGAGCGTCGAGATCCACCGGGTCGACATCGCGGATCCCGCCGATGCGATCCCCCGGGGACTCCTTCGACGCCGTCTCCTGCATCGATGTGCTCTTCCACATCACCGACGACGGCCGCTACCGCGACGCTGTGCACCACCTCGCCCGCCTCGTCCGTCCAGGCGGACACGTCCTGCTGTCCGAGAACTTCGTCCACGGGCAGGAGCAGCGCGGCCCGCGCCAGGTTCAATTGCACGATGAACACGATCGAGGGGGTGCTGCACTCGGCCGGTCTCGAGCCTGTGCGCCGCGTGCCGATGCTCGTGCTGACGAACGCCCATGTCGACGCCCCGCGTGTGCGTCGCAAGGCGTGGGGGGCCTTGCTGCGGGGCGTGACCCTCACCCGACCCACCGGCTGGCTGGCCGGCGCGGCGCTCTTCCCGGCCGAGCGGCGCCTGGTGCGTCGGGTCCGTGAGAGCCCCACGACCGAGCTGCTGGTCTGTTGCAGGCCGCTCCCCAGCTGAGCGACGGGGTGCGTTCGGCGCCCCGGCGCG
>DASTQL010000034.1:0-31493 GCA_035761805.1 Jiangellales bacterium
GCAGCTACCACCTGCAGGAGGCCGGGGCCACGCCGGTCCAGGAGATCGCCTACGCGATGTGCACCGCCGCCGCGGTGCTCGACGCCGTCCGGGACTCCGGCCAGGTCCCCCCGGAGCGCTTCGGTGACGTGGTCGGGCGGATCTCGTTCTTCGTCAATGCCGGCGTCCGGTTCGTCGAGGAGCTGTGCAAGCTGCGGGCCTTCGCGGAGCTGTGGGACGAGGTGACCCGCGAGCGTTACGGCGTGACCGACGAGCGGCTGCGCCGCTTCCGGTACGGCGTGCAGGTCAACTCCCTCGGCCTCACCGAGGCCCAGCCGGAGAACAACGTCCAGCGCATCGTCCTGGAGATGCTGGCGGTGACCCTGTCGAGGCAGGCGCGCGCCCGCGCCGTCCAGCTGCCGGCGTGGAACGAGGCCCTCGGTCTGCCGCGCCCCTGGGACCAGCAGTGGTCGCTGCGGATCCAGCAGGTGCTCGCGTACGAGACCGACCTGCTGGAGTACGGAGACCTCTTCGACGGGTCGCGCGTGGTCGAAGCCGAGGTGGCGCAGATCGTGGCGGACGCCCGGGCGGAGATGGACCGCGTGCTGGCGATGGGTGGCGCCGTGCCCGCCGTCGAGTCCGGCTACATGAAGCAGCGCCTGGTGGCCGCGCACGCCGAGCGACGGCGCCGGATCGAGAGCGGCGAGGATGTCGTGGTGGGCGTCAACCGCTTCACCGAGACCGAACCGTCGCCCCTGACCGCCGACCTGCGGACGGCGATCCAGACCGTCGACCCGGAGGCCGAGCGGGCGGCGGTGGAGGGCGTGCTGGCCTGGCGGGCCGCGCGCGACGCAGCCCGGGCCGCGGCCGCGCTGGACCGGCTGCGGACCGACGCGCTCACCGGGGTCAACCTCATGGAGGCCTCGCTGGAGTGCGCCCGGGCGGGCGTGACCACGGGCGAGTGGGCAGGGGCCCTGCGTGAGGTCTTCGGCGAGTACCGTGCGCCCACCGGCGTCTCCGGCGACGTCGGCGTCCACGGGGCCGTGGATGCCGAGCTCGCCGCCGTACGTGCGGCCGTCCGCCGCACGGGGGAGGAGCTGGGGGGCGGCCGGCTGCGGCTGCTCGTCGGCAAGCCGGGGCTCGACGGCCACTCCAACGGGGCCGAGCAGGTCGCCGTCCGGGCCCGCGACGCCGGCTTCGAGGTCGTCTACCAGGGGATCCGGCTGACCCCCGCGCAGATCGTCGCCGCGGCGGTCCAGGAGGACGTGCACTGCGTCGGCCTGTCGGTGCTCTCCGGCTCGCACATGCAGCTCGTCCCGGCGGTGCTGCGTGGCCTCCGCGACGCCGGGCTGTCCGACGTCCCCGTCGTGCTCGGGGGCATCGTCCCGGCCGAGGATGCGGCCGAGCTGCACGCGATGGGCGTGGCCGAGGTGTTCACGCCCAAGGACTTCGGCCTCACCGAGATCATGGCTCGGATCGTCGAGGCCATCCGTTCCGCACACGGTCTCGCACCGGCGCCCGAGGCCGTCCCGGCGTCGTGACCCCGGAGTGGGAGGCCGAGCACGTCGTCGGTCCCGACAGGGCGGCCGCTCTGGTGGCAGCGCAGTTCCCGTCGCTGCGGGGCCTACCCGTCGAGCCGATGGCCGAGGGCTGGGACAACACGGTCCACGTGGTGGGTCGTGAGTGGGTCTTCCGCTTCCCGCGTCGCGCCATGGTACTGCCCGGCGTACGCCGGGAGATCGCGGTGCTGCCACGGGTCGCGTCCTGGCTGCCGTTGCCCGTCCCAGTGCCCGAGCTGGTGGGGGAGCCGACGGACGGCTACCCGTGGCCGTTCTGGGGCGCGCGGCTGCTCCCCGGCACGGAGTTGGCCGACGCCGGCGTCCCGGACCGGGACCGGGTGGAGCTGGGCCGGCGGACCGGGCAGTTCCTGCACGTCCTGCACTCGCCGGCGTTGACCGCCCTGGCCGGTGACCTACCGGTCGACCCGATGAGGCGGGCCGACGCCAGCCTCCGTGCCGCGATGGCCGACGAGTGGCTCGCTCGGCTGCGGCAACGCGGGCTTCCCGCGGGGATCGGTGGCATGGACGATCTGCTCGTCGAAGGGGCACGGCTGGGCCCGCCGGCCGGCGAGCCACGGCTGGCGCACGGCGACCTGCACGTCCGCCACGTGCTCGTCGGCGATCGCGGAGCAGCCACGGGTGTCATCGACTGGGGCGACGTCTGCCTCGCCGACCCGGCCGTCGACCTGGCGCTGGCCTACGCCGCCTTCTCGGGCGCGGCCCGGGCGGCGCTGCTGGACGCCCACGGGGACGTGTCCGCGGAGCAGGAGCTGCGCGCCCGGGTCCTGGCCGTGTGCCTCAGCGCGGTGCTGGCCGAGTACGCGGCCGCGGAGGGTCGGGAAGCGCTGCTGGCCGAGGCGCTGGCCGGCCTGCGCCGCGCCGTCGCCTGACGGGGGGTCAGCGGCCCGGCGGTGGCAGGAGGCCCCGCTCGTACGCGACCGTCACCGCACGGGTCCGGTCGTCGACGCCCAGCTTGGTGAACACGTTGAGCAGGTGGGTCTTCACGGTGGCCTCGCCGATGTGCAGCTCCGCCCCGATGGCGGGGTTGGACAGCCCCTTCGCGACGAGGGCGAGCACCTCCGTCTCGCGCCGGGTCAGGCGCTCACCGGGACCGCGCACCCGCGTCATGAGCTTGCCCGCAACGGGTGGCGCGAGGACGGTCTCGCCACGGGCGGCCGCCCTGACGGCCTCGGCGAGCTGCCCCCGTGGGGTGTCCTTGAGCAGGTAGCCCGTGGCGCCTGCCTCGACCGCGCGCAGGATGTCGCCGTCCGTGTCGTACGTGGTCAGGACGAGGACCCGCACGCCGGGGAGCTCGGCGACGATCCGGGCCGTGGCGTCGGCGCCGTCCAGCCGCGGCATCCGCAGATCCATGAGCACCAGGTCGGGACGCAGCGCCCGCGCCATGACGACGGCCTCCTCGCCGTCGGCGGCCTCGCCGACCACCTCGAGGTCGGGCTCCATGCCCAGCATCCCGGCCAGCCCCGCCCGTACGACCGGGTGGTCGTCGGCCAGCAGCAGTCGCACGGTGGTCACGGGTGGTCACGCTATCCGCGGGCGGAGATCGACAGGCAGCCCGTCTGCAGCGGGAACACCGAGTCCCTGCGAGCACTGGTGGGGAGGGGAGTCGTTCATCCGGTGGCACTTCTCGTCGTTCGCGCGGAAGCGGGCTCGAATGCGGCGGTGGGCCGATGCCCCCACGGGCCCAGCCGTGGTGATCGTCCGGAGGCCCGAGCAGCTCGAACAGTGGATCAGCCGCTTCGGCCGCTCCGCGGTACCGGGAGAGGAGACGCCGGGTGGCAGTGATCACCCGCCGTCCCGAGGTGTCACGGGACGCTCAGCGCGACGACCGTGCCACCCCCGGGCGCGGAGTCGACCGTGAGCCGGCCCCCGACCGCCGCCGCCCTCGATCCCATGCCACGGAGACCGAAGCCGCCTGCACTGTCCGGGTCGAAGCCCCGCCCGTCGTCGCGCACCTCGACGGTCGCGCCGGTGCCCTCGTAGACCAGGCGCAACCGTACGTGGGAGGCGGCGGCATGCTTGCGGACGTTCGCGAGCGCCTCCTGTGCGGCGCGCAACAGCACCACCTCGCGGTCGGCAGGCAACGGGTGGGCCGTCCCCTCGACGACGACCTCGACCGTGACCCCCACCTCGCGGGAGACGCGATCCGCCAGCCGCCGCACGGCGTCCGGCAGCGTCGTGTCCTCCAGGTCGACCGGCCCGAGCGCGGCCACGAGGGCACGCGCCTCGGCCAGGTTGTCCCGGGCGGTCCGCTCGATCATCGCCAGCCGGTCGCGGGCCGCTGACGGGTCCGTCGCGAGGACGCCGTCCGTGGCCTGGCACAGCGCGACGATGCTGGTGAAGCCCTGCGCCAGGGTGTCGTGGATCTCGGCGGCCAGCCGCTCCCGCTCGGCCAGGACCCCGCGGGAGTGCTCGGCCTCGGCGAGCTCCGACCTGGTGCGTTCCAGCTCGGAGATGAGCTCGGCCCGCTGGTCGCTCTCCCGCACGATCCCCGTGATCCACAGCCCCAGCAGCAGCGAGAGGCCCAGGTTGAGCACGCCGGTCAGGGCCGCGTTGCGCAAGGAGTCCGGCGACAGGCCGTTCTCGAGCAGCTGCACGGCGACGAGACCGCTCACGGCGAGGCAGGACCAGCCGACCGCCCACCGGGTCGGGAGCAGCGCCCAGATCTGCGGGATCAGGACGAAGAGCAGGAAGTACGCACCGGGCTCCGTGCGGACGATGACGAGGAACGCGATCCAGGCCGGCACGAGGTAGGGGAGAGCCAGCCGGGGGTCGTCCCGCCCCAGTGCCGGCCGGCCCCAGAGCCAGTAGGACCCGCCCATGACGGCGAGCAGGGCGAGCGTCAGGGCGTACGGTGTCTCGGGATCCGGCTCGAGGAGCAGGAGGACGGCGACCACGCCGAGGACGCCGTAGAACGCTGCGTGCCAGCCGACGAGCGACCGCTCCCAGAAGGAGCGGCCGGTCTCACCCGGTCCGGTCAACGGTCGTCCCGGCGCTGCCACCGGAAGGTCCGCAGGCAGACGACGAGCGCGGCCACGGCCCAGAGAGCCAGGACGACGGCCGTTCGGCCGTGCTCCCACGACCCGGCGACCTCCTCCGCGGCGAAGCTGTCGGGCAGGAAGACCGAACGCATGCCCTGGGCCAGCCACTTCAGCGGGAACAGGGCTGCCACCTGCTGGAGCCAGGCGGGGACCTGGCTGTAGACGAAGAAGACGCCGGAGATGAACTGCAGGATGAGCACAACGGGGGTGACCACGGCGCTCGCGCTCTTGCCGGACCGCGGGACGCTCGAGTAGGCGATGCCGCACAGCGTCCCCGCCGTGATGCCCAGCACGGCGACCCAGGCGAAGGTCACCCACCGGTCGGCGCCGGAGGGCAGGTCGACGCCGAAGACGAGCACCGCCACGGCGAGCAGCAGGACGAGCTGGGCGGCGGCCGTGACGAGGACCAGGCCGATCTTGCCGAGGAAGTAGGCCGATCGGGGCATCGGAGTCCCGGCCAGCCGTTTGAGCGAGCCGTCGTCCCGCTCCATCGCGATCGTGATCGCCAGGTTCTGGAAGCTGACGAGCACGAGGCCCGACGCGACCATGCCGGCGAGGAAGTACTGCGGGAAGCTCACGCCGCCGCCGATGTCCTGGTCGAACACCGTGCCGAAGATCAGCATGAGGATCGCGGGGAAGGAGAAGGTCCAGATGACCTGGTCCTTCTCCCGGAAGAACGCCTTGAGCTCCACCACCACGCGGCTGGCGGTGATGCGGGCGAGGGAGGTGCCGGCCGGGCGCAGCCCGGTGGCCGGGACGGTCGTCGTCGGGCTCATCGCTGCTCCCCGATCAGTCGCAGGTAGGTGTCCTCGAGGGTCTCGCGGGTCACCGTCAGGTCGGGGACCTCGCCGCCGAACCGCTCGGCCGCCTCACCGACCACCCGGGTCGGAGTCGTCGTGCTCACCTCGTGCGGGACCCCGTCCTCGCGCCAGCGGACCACCGACGCGGAGGAATCGCGCCCGCCCAGTGCCGCGGGCGTGTCCAGTGCGACGAGGCGACCTCGCGCGATCACGCCGACGCGGTCGGCCAGCTGCTCGGCCTCGTCCAGGTAGTGCGTGGTGAGCAGGATGGTCGTGCCCTCGCCGCTCAGCGCGCGGATGAGCTCCCAGAACTCCCTGCGGGCCTCCGGGTCGAAGCCGGTGGTGGGCTCGTCGAGGAAGAGCAGCTCGGGTCGACCGAGGATCCCCAGGGCCACGTCCAGCCGCCGCCGCTGGCCGCCCGAGAGGTGGCGCACCCTGGTCCGCCGCTTCTCCTGCAGACCCACCGCCGCGATCACCTCGTCCACCGACCGGGGACGGGGGTAGAACGTGGCGAAGTGGCGGAGCAGCTCGGTCACGGTGAGCTCCTCGGCGGACGGGGCCGTCTGCAGGACGATGCCGATCCTGGCCCGCCAGGCGGCCCCCGCCTCCTCCGGGTCGGCGCCGAGCACCGACACCGCGCCCGCGTCACGCCGCCGGTAGCCCTCGAGGATCTCGACCGTGGTCGTCTTGCCGGCGCCGTTGGGCCCCAGCAGGGCGAACACCTCGCCCCTGTGGATTTCGAGGTCCACGTCGTCGACGGCGCGCACCTCCTCGTACGTCTTGGTGAGCCCGCGGACGGAGATCGCCGTCTCGGTCGCGGTGAGCAGGTCGGTGGTCATGCCCCCAGCCTGGCCGTCCCGCACGTGCCGCGTCAGGGTCGAGAGGCGGGTCCTCGCCTCCACCGACCGGTGGAGGAGCGGGCTAGAAGAGCCGGAGGGAGGGGTCGTCCAGGCCCCGCAGCGCCTCGTAGTCGACGGTGACGCAGGTGATGCCCCGGTCGGCGGCGAGGGTACGGGCCTGGGGCCGGACCTCCTGGGCGGCGAAGACACCTCGCACCGGGGCCAGCAGCGGGTCCCGGTTGAGCAGCTCGAGGTAGCGGCTCAGCTGCTCGACCCCGTCGATCTCGCCGCGCCGCTTGACCTCGACGGCGACGGCGGTACCCGCCGCGTCGCGGCAGAGCAGGTCGACCGGCCCGATCGGGGTGGGGAACTCGCGCCGTACGAGGGTCCAGCCCACCCCGAGGGTGTCGACGTGCGTGGCCAGCAGGGCCTGCAGGTGCGCCTCGACCCCGTCCTTCTGCAGGCCGGGATCCACGCCCAGGTCGTGCGAGGAGTCGTGCAGCACCTGGTCGACCGTGATGACCAGCTGCTCGCCGGCCGGGTTGGCCACGGTCCAGACAGAGCCGTCACCCTCGTCCAGGCGGCACGGCGGGCTCATCCAGTTCAGCGGCTTGTAGGCGCGGTCGTCCGCGTGAACCGACACCGAGCCGTCGGCCTTGACCAGCACCAACCGGGTCGCCATGGGTAGGTGCGCGGTCAGCCGGCCCACGTAGTCGACCTGGCACCGGGCGATGACGAGGCGCACGGCGTGCACCGTAGCCCGTGGATCAGCGCAGCCGCCCGACGACCTCCAGCGCGGGACCGACGATGCACGACCCCAGTCCGAGGGCCTCGAGGGCGCGTCGGAACGGCCGGCTCGGCCGGCGCAGCTCCAGGCTGCCGCCGCGCGCGGCGAGGCCGGCCCGGACCCGTGCCAGCGGCGCCAGGCATCCCCCGTCGGCGAGGATGCCCCGGCCGAGGTCGACCTCGAGCCGGAGGAGCGGAGGGCGCCGTCCGGGCATCGACAAGGCCTGCAGCACCTCGGCCAGGAGGCAGGACGAGTCCGCGTCCAGACGCCCCTCGACGACGACGAGCGCCGCCGGGCCGTGCGGGTGCACCGTCAGTGACAGCAGGCCGGCCTCGGCGGGGATGGAGTCGACGGTCACGCACGCTCCCGGTGTCGGGGCCGCGCCCTCGTGGGCGGGTCGCTCCCGGTCGGCTGCTGGCTGAACCGCTGGTGCCCTCTCTACCCCGTTCTGTCCCGGTCGGCAAGGGCTGCACCTGCGACGAGCGCCTCGGCGATGTCCCGGAGCTTGACGTTGCGGTCCTGCGACTCGCGCCGGAGCATCGCGAAGGCCGTCTCGGCGTCGGTGCGGTACCGCTCGACGAGGACGCCCTTGGCCTGCTCGATGACGGCCCGCGAGGCCATCGCCGTGCGCATCTGCTCCGCCAGCGCCCGGGCCTCGGCGTTGCGTAGGTGGCCGGCCAGGACGATGCCGGCCTGGGCGGTGAACAACCCCAGGAAGGCCTCGTCGACGGCCGAGAAGCCGTCGTGGCCGGGGCTGTAGAGGTTGAGCGCACCGATCGGGGAGTCGTGGACCGTGACGGGGGCCGCGAGGAAGCTCCGAACCCCGATCTCGCGGGCGGCCGTGGCGAAGCCGGGCCACCGCTCGGTCGCCTCCTCGACGTCGACCCGGTTGATGCGTCGGTGGAGGGCGGCGTCGAGGCAGGGACCCTCGCCCTCGTCGTACTGCCGACGGTCGACCGCGAGCGTGCGCTCGTCGGTGTACGCGGCGGTGGTGGGGCGCCCGTCCCGGAGGAGGGTGATCCCGGCGGCCTGGCAGCCGGGCACCGTCCGTACGGCGAGGTCGACGACCCGCTGCAGGGCCGCGGGAAGGTCGTCCTCGCCGAGCAGCACGTCGGTGAGCGAGTCGAGGACCAGGGCCAGCTCGTCGGCCCGCTCGCGCAGCGCGTCGCCGAGCCCGGAAGGTGCGTCCGCGGTCCCGGTCGCGCGGTCGGCCGCGTCCACCATCGCCGCCTCCTCGACATCGGGCCCCGGCCGTCCCGGGGGTGCTCTGGTCGACGGTAGCCGCTGCCGGGGTCGGGCCCGCCAGGGACGGGTGGCCTTTCTCACCCGCACGGGCGCGGGTGAGCATGGGAGACTGCGGCAGGTCCCGTCAGCCATGAGAGGTGCCCGCTCGTCATGCACCGTGAGATCCGCAAGGTCGGCGTCGTCGGTCTCGGCACGATGGGCGCCGGGATCGCGGAGGTCTTCGCCCGTAACGGCTTCGAGGTCGTGGGGGTGGAGCGCGACGAGTCGTCGCTGGCCCTGGGCCGGGGACACATCGAGCACTCGACCGCCAGGGCGGTCCGGCGCGGGAAGCTGACCTCCGACGAGGAGGCCCGGCTCCTCGGCCGGATCACGTTCACGAGCGACCTGGACGACGTGGCCGGCGCGCAGCTGGTGGTGGAGGCCGTCCCCGAGCACCTGGACCTCAAGCGTGAGGTGTTCGGCCGGCTCGACAAGATCGTCGCTGACGAAGCGATCCTGGCCACCAACACGTCCTCGCTGTCGGTGACCGAGATCAGCGTGGCCACCGAGCGTCCGCGCCGGGTGGTCGGCATGCACTTCTTCAACCCCGCACCGGTGCAGGAGTTCGTCGAGGTCGTCCGCACCGTGGTGACCGAGTCCGACGTCGTCGACGACGTGACCGCCCTGGCCGAGCGGCTCGGCAAGTCCCCGGTGGTCTGCGGCGACAAGGCCGGCTTCATCGCCAACACGCTGCTCTTCGGCTACCTCAACCATGCCGCGTCGATGTACGAGAGCCGCTACGCCTCCCGCGAGGACATCGACGACGCCATGCGCCTGGGCTGCGGTTACCCGATGGGACCCCTGGCGCTGCTCGACCTCATCGGGCTCGACACCGCGTACGAGATCCTCGACACGATGTACAAGCAGGGGCGCGACCGCCTGCACGCCCCGGCCCCGATCCTGAAGCAGATGGTCACGGCGGGGCTCAGGGGCCGCAAGACCGGCCGGGGCTTCTACACCTACGAGGCCCCCGACTCGCCGGTCGTGGTCCCCGACCCCCTCACTCCGGCGCCCGACGCCGACGGACAGGGTGCCCGCGAGGTCAGCACGGTGGGAGTCGTCGGCTCCGGCACGATGGCGACCGGCATCGTGGAGGTGGCGGCCAAGGCCGGCTACGAGGTCACGTACGTGGCCCGCGGGCAGCAGAAGGTCGACAAGGTCAGGGCGGCCCTGGAGCGCTCCCTGGAGAAGGCCGTGCAACGCGGCAAGCTCACCGAGGCCGACCGGGACGCGGCCCTGTCCCGGATCACCGGCACGGCCCGACTGGACGACCTCGCCGGCTGCGACCTCGTCATCGAGGCGGTCATCGAGGAGCTGTCGGTCAAGCAGGCGCTGTTCGAGACCCTGGACGAGATCTGCAAGCCGGGTGCGGTGCTGGCCACCACGACCTCCTCGCTGCCGGTCGTCGAGTGTGCGGCGGCCACCGAGCGCCCCGGCGACGTCGTCGGGATGCACTTCTTCAACCCTGCGCCGGTCATGAAGCTCGTGGAGGTCGTCCACACCGTCTCCACCGCCGACGACGCCGTCGCGACGGTGCGCTCGGTCGCCCGGGCGATGGGCAAGCACCCGGTGGAGTGCGGCGACCGGGCGGGCTTCATCGTCAACGCCCTGCTCTTCCCGTACCTCAACGACGCGGTGAAGATGCTGCAGGCCCACTACGCGAGCACCGACGACATCGACACCGCCATGCGGCTGGGCTGCCGGCTGCCGATGGGGCCGTTCGAGCTGCTCGACGTCGTCGGGCTGGACGTGTCGCTGGCGATCGAGCGCACGCTCTACCTGGAGTTCCGGGAGCCCGGGTTCGCCCCGGCTCCCCTGCTCGAGCACCTGGTGACCGCGGGCTACCTCGGCCGCAAGACCGGGCGCGGCTTCCGCGACTACAACGGCGGCTGACGGCGGTGTCCCGTCGCCGGCCGCCTCGGCGCGCGGGGTCAGGGCGCGCGCCCACCGGTGGTCACGACGACGTCGAGCGCTGGCCGGACGGCGACTGGGTGGTGCGCAGGGTCACCGGGGCCGCGTCGGGCAAGCGCTACCGCTGCCCCGGGTGCGAGCAGACCATCCCGCCGGTCACGCCGCATGTCGTGGCGTGGCCCGTCGAGGGCGGGACCCTCGCCGGAGGAGGCCTCGGGGAGCGCCGGCACTGGCACGCCGCGTGCTGGCGGGCCCGCGACCGCCGCCGGCCGGGCTGAGGCTGAGCCCGGCCGCCCACCCGGTGAGTAGTCTCGGCCGGGATGAGCAGCCAACCGATCCGCGCCAACACCGTGCTCCCCGCCCACCGGGAGCCGATCACCCTGCACACCGCCGACGGCCTGGAGCTGGTCGCGGAGGTGGCCCGGCCGCTGGACCGCGACCCGGTGGCGACGCTGGTCGGCCTGCACCCGCTTCCCACCCACGGCGGGATGATGGACAGCCACGTCTTCCGCAAGGCCGCCTGGCGGCTGCCCGCGCTCGCCGGCATCGCCGTGGTGCGGCTCAACACCCGCGGGACGGCCAGCGTGCAGGGCCGCAGCGAGGGCGAGTTCGACCAGGCGCGGGGTGAGCGGTACGACGTCGCCGCGGCCCTCGAGTACGCCGAGTTCCACGATCTGCCGAACGTGTGGCTGCTCGGCTGGTCGTTCGGGACCGACCTGGCCCTCATGTACGGTCTCGACCCCCTGGTGCACGGGGCGGTCCTCCTGTCGCCGCCGTTGCGCTACGCGCGGGACGAGGACCTGGACGCCTGGGCGGACTCGGGCAAGCCGCTGGTCGCGCTCGTGCCCGAGCACGACGACTACCTGCGCCCGCCGGAGGCCGTACGGCGCTTCGCGCGGGTCCCCCAGGCCGAGGTCGTGGCCGTGGAGGGGGCCAAGCACCTGTGGGTGGGCGACGCCGAACGGGTCCTCGACGAGGTGGTCGCACGGGTCGCGCCTGGCGCTGGACCGCTGCCGACGACCTGGGAGGGGCGGGTCGAGACGGCGGACACCACCGCCTACGCAGACCGGACGACCGCCGCCTTCGCCGACGTGCCGCACCCCGCCGCCGAGAAGGGGGTGCGTCGCCCATGAGCGTGGTCGACCTCGCGTACGCCGAGCATGGTGAGGGCCGGCCCGTCGTCCTGCTGCACGCCTTCCCGCTGTCGCGCGTGGTCTTCGACGAGCAGGCGCGCGGACTGGCCGACCGCGCGAGGATCGTCCTGCCGGACCTGCGCGGCTTCGGGGAGAGCCCCACGGGCGACGACGAGCCGTCCCTCGACCGCATGGCCGACGACGTGGCCGCCCTGCTCGACCGGCTCGGACTCGAGCGGGTCCTCCTCGGCGGCCTGTCGATGGGCGGCTACGTGGTGATGGCGTTCCTGCGCCGGCACCCGGAGCGGGTGTCGGGCGTCGTGCTCATGGACACCAAGGCGGGGGCCGACCCGCCGGCGGCCCGCGAGAACCGGCTGCGGGTCGCGGCGGCCGTCCTGGACCAGGGCCCGAGGGCGCTGCTTCCGATGCTCGACACGCTGCTCGGCGAGACGACCCGGCGCGAGCGGCCGGACGTCGTCGATCGCGTGACCGGCTGGCTGGACGCGGCCCGGCCCGACGGCGTGGCCTGGGCCCAGCGCGCGATGGCCGCCCGCCCGGACTCGACCGCCACGCTGGCGGCGACGTCGCAGCCGGCCTTCTGCGTGGTGGGGGAGGAGGACACGCTGTCGCCGCACGAGGAGGCCCTGGCCATGGCCGCGGCCTTCCCACGCGGTGCCGTCGTCCACGTGATCCCCCGGGCCGGTCACCTGACCACGGTCGAGGCGCCCGAGCCAACCACGGGCGCCCTCCGCGACGTCCTCCGGCACGCCTGACCGGGCGGTGGTCCCCGTCCGCGTGGGGGACGGGGACCACCACCACTCAGCGGCGGGCCGGTTCCTCCACGAGTTCGCCCTCGACGACGTCGGGCTCCTGTGCCTGGGCGGGCCGCGGGTCCGGCGCCCGCGGGGGGGCCGGTGCCGGGACGGGCTGGTCCGGCATGGCCTGCCCTGCCGCCACCGCGGGGACCACGCCGAGCAGCGACCGCAGCTGGCTCAGGTGGCTGGAGATGCTGTCCCGCTGCCGGGTCAAGTCGTCCACCTCGCGCTGGGCGGCTCCCGTGGACTCCTCGGCCTCGGCGCGGGCCGTCGCGAGGATCTTGGCGGCCTGGGACTCCGCCTCTGCCACAGCCCGTTCGGCGGTCCGGCGTGCGGCCGCCAGGGCGCTACGGGTCTGCTCGTCGGTCTCGCGACGGATCTCCTCGGCTCTGGCCGAGGCCGCCGCAGCACGCTCCTCGGCCGACTTGGCCCTGGCCTCGGCGTCGGCGACGAGGTGCTGGGTCTCGAGGACGGCCGCCTCGTGGCGCTCGGCGTCCTGCCGCTCGGCTTCCTCGCGGCGGGCGGCGAGGGCCAGCTCGAGCTCGGCCCGCTGGCGGGCGGCCTCGCGTTCCACCGTGGTCCGCTTCTCCGTGGTCTCGTGCTCCACGGTCGCTCGCAGCGCGGCCGCCTCGCGGCGTGCCGACTCCACGAGGTCGCCGGCCTCCCGCTCGGCGTCGCCCCGCAGCTGCTGGGCGACCTCGGTGGAGGCAGCGCGCTCCTGCTCGGCGTCCCGCCGGGCGGCGGCTCGCAGCTCGTGCGCGTCGCGTTCCGCGGCCGAGCGCAGCTCCCCGGCGTCGCGACGCGCCTCACGGCGGATCTCCGCGGCCTCGGCCTCGGCCTGGGCCATGACGTCGGACGACTGCTCCTCGGCCAGCCGGAGCAGCTGCTCGATGCGGGCGCCCAGGCCGCTGTACGAGGGCCGGTCCACCTCACGGAGCTGGGTGTGGGCACCGGCGAGCTCGGTGCGCAGGCGGACGATCTGTTGCTCGAGGGCGCCGGCGCGCTGCTCCTCGCGCGCCAGGGCAGCCTCCATGTGGCGGATGTGGCGCTCGACCTGGATCCGGTCGTAGCCACGCATGGCGATGGTGAAGGGGCCGGTCGGTGACTCGTCGAACACCGACAACGGGCCGTCGAGGGGGGAGGGTAGGCGGTCGGGTGCGTCGTCCATCCTGGGCTCTCTCTCGGGCGTGTGCCGGAGCCGCAGTGACCCCGTCACACGTTGCGGAACCTGCTGATCGACCCCAGGTGCCGCCCGCGCATCGCCTCGTCGCGCACGCCGAGCCCCTCCTGGGGCGAGAGGCACAGTACTCCTACCTTCCCCTGGTGCAGATTCCGGTGTACGTCGTAGGCGGCCTGGCCGGTCTGCTCCAGCGGATAGGTCCTCGACAGCGTCGGGTGGATCAACCCGCGTGCGATGAGGTCGTTGGCCTCCCAGGCCTCGCGGTAGTTGGCGAAGTGCGACCCGATGATGCGCTTGAGGTTCATCCAGAGGTAGCGGTTGTCGTACTCGTGCCAGAAGCCGGACGTGGAAGCACAGGTGACGATGGTGCCGCCGCGCCGGGCCACGTAGACGCTGGCGCCGAAGGTCTCGCGACCCGGGTGCTCGAAGACGATGTCGACGTCTCGACCGCCCGTGAGCTCGCGGATGCGCGCTCCCAGGCGCCGCCACTCCTTGGTGTCCTGGGTGGTCTCGTCCTTCCAGAACCGGAACCCCTCGGCCCGGCGGTCGATGACGAGCTCGGCCCCCATCCGGCGGCAGATCTCCACCTTCTCCGTGCTGGAGACCACGCACACGGGCGTCGCCCCCGCGGCCAGCGCCATCTGCGTCGCGTACGACCCCAGCCCGCCCGAGGCACCCCAGACGAGCACGACGTCGCCGAGCTTGAGCCCGGCGCCGTTGCGTGAGATGAGCTGGCGGTACGCGGTGGAGTTGACCAGCCCGGGACAGGCGGCCTCCTCCCAGCTGAGGTGGGCGGGCTTGGGCATGAGCTGGTTCGCCTTGACCAAGGCCATCTCGGCGAGCCCGCCGAAGTTGGTCTCGAACCCCCAGATCCGCTGCTCCGGGTCGAGCATCGTGTCGTTGTGCCCCTCGGGCCGCTCCAGCTCCACGGACAGACAGTGCGCGACCACCTCGTCGCCGGGCTTCCAGGCGTGCACCCCGGGCCCCGCCCGCAGGACCACGCCGGACAGGTCCGAGCCCACGACGTGGTACGGCAGGTCGTGGCGCCTGCCCATCGGCGAGGAGCGCCCGTAGCGCTCGAGGAACCCGAAGGTGGGGACCGGCTCGAAGATCGAGGTCCAGACGGTGTTGTAGTTGACGGCACTGGCCATGACCGCGACCAGGGCCTCTCCCGGACCCAGCTCGGGCGTCGGCACCTCGTCGACGTGGAGGGACCGGCGGGGGTCCTTGTCGGCCGTGGCGAGGCCGTCGAAGACGTCGACCTCGTCCTTGCGCACCGTCACCGCGCGGTAGGACTGCGGCACGGGCAGGGCGGCGAACTCCTCCGGCGCGGTGTCTCCCGCCAGGATCGCCTCGAGGATGTCCTTCACGGTGGGCCTCCCGGTGGTCGACGCGGGATGGCAGGACCCTACTCGCCAGTAGCCTCGCCGAGAAGACGCCCGCGACCGGATGTGGCCGACGTCTCGGCGCGACGGACCGGTGCCGCGACAGGTCGGGACCGTCCGTAGCATGGGCGGCCATGGCCACGGTGCGGCGCGACGGTGAACCCTGGGTGGACGTCCGCGCACCGGACGACGTCGACCAGCCACCCCGTCGCTGGGAGTCCGTTCCGACTCGTCGGGCCGTGCTGGCCGTCCTCGCCGTCACGGCCCTCCTGGCCGTCGTCGACCAGGCCCTCAAGTACGTCGACATGTACGTGCGCGACGTCCCGGGATGGCTCGTCGCCTTCGACGTCAACCGCGAGAACAACGTCCCGACCGCCTGGAACGCGCTGCTGATCCTCGCCGCAGGCGCGGTGGCCGCCCTGTGTGCGACCCTCGCCGACGGAGGGTCCCGGCCGAGGCGCTGGTCGTGGGTCGTGGTCGCACTCCTGACGGTCTTCCTGGGGGTCGACGAGCTGGCTCGCCTCCACGAGCGGCTGCGTGGGCCGAGCCTCCAGCTGTCCGGCGGAGCCATGCACACGATCCCGCTCTACGCGTGGCTCCTCCTCGGCTCGGTGCTGGGTCTGGTGGCGCTGGCCCTGGCCCTCTGGTGGGCCCGGTCGCTCCCCCGTGACGTCCGCAGCATGTTCCTGGCCGGGGTCCTGCTCTTCGGGACCGGAGCCGTCGCGGTGGAGGCTGTCGGGAGCTACGTGGACAACACGCGCGGCGTGGGGCGGATCTACTTCGGCATCACCGCGGTCGAGGAGACGCTGGAGATGGTCGGGGCTCTGCTCGTGACCGTCGCATTCCTGCGGATGCTGCGGACCACGGTCGTCGACGGCAGGCGTGCGCTCGCCCTGCGTCGGCCCTGACCGGGTGCGTCAGTGTCCGGCCGCGGCCGGTTGGACGATCTCGACGAGGACGCCGCCGGCGTCCTTCGGGTGGACGAAGTTGACCCGCGACCCAGCCGTCCCCCGCCGGGGCTCCTCGTAGAGCAGGCGCAGGCCCCGCTCTCGCAGGACGGCGCTCACGGCGGTGACGTCGTCGACGCGGTAGGCCACCTGCTGGATGCCCGGGCCGTGACGGTCGAGGAACCGGCCGATCGGCGAGTCGGCGGACAAGGGGGCGAGCAGCTGGACGCAGGAGCCGGAGTCACCCACCCGGAGCATGGCCTCCCGGACCCCCTGCTCCTCGTTGACCTCCTCGTGCACGACCTCCATCCCGAAGTGCTCCTGGTACCACGCGACGGCGAGCTCGAGGTCGGGCACGGCGACGCCCACGTGGTCGATGGCGGTGAAGAGGTCGGCCATACCTGCCAGCGTACGGCCGTGGGCGTCGACCGCTCGTCCCGTACGGGGATGTGAGCCAGGCCATCCCGCACCGGTCCGGCGGCGGGTCGTAAGGTGGCTGGACCGACTCTCCGGGAGGTAGTGCCATGGCCGGCAGCGCCCCGTCCGTCATCGTCGCCGGAGCCCGGACCCCGATGGGACGGCTGCTCGGATCGCTCAAGGGCTTCGCCGCGACCGACCTCGGCGGCATCGCGATCAAGGGTGCCCTGGACAGGTCCGGCGTGGCCCCGGACCAGGTCGACTACGTGATCATGGGTCAGGTCCTCCAGGCCGGCGCCGGCCAGATCACCGCCCGCCAGGCGGCCGTCAAGGCCGGCATCCCGATGACCGTGCCCGCCCTGACGGTCAACAAGGTCTGCCTGTCCGGCCTCGACGCCATCGCGTTGGCCGACCAACTCATCCGGGCGGGTGAGTTCGACCTGGTGGTCGCCGGGGGCATGGAGTCGATGACCAACGCACCGCACCTGCTGACCGGCTCGCGCGAGGGGTTCAAGTACGGCGACGTCACGATGCTCGACCACATGGCCTACGACGGGCTCTGGGACGTCTTCACGACGCAGGCCATGGGATCCCTCACCGAGGCGTGCAACGCCGAGCTGGGGATCTCCCGGGAGGACCAGGACGCCTTCTCCGCCCGGTCGCACCAGCGCGCGGCCGAGGCGTGGAAGAACGGCCTGTACGACGACGAGGTCGTCCCGGTGGAGATCCCGCAGCGCAAGGGCGACCCGGTGGTCTTCCGCGAGGACGAGGGGATCCGGCCCGACACGACCGTCGAGTCCCTGGCCCGCCTCCGCCCGGCCTTCGCGAAGGGCGGCACCATCACGGCCGGCTCCTCGTCGCAGATCTCCGACGGGGCGGCCGCGGTCGTGGTCACGAGCCGGGCCAGGGCCGAGGAGCTCGGCCTGCGCTGGCTGGCCGAGATCGGCGCACACGGGGTCGTCGCCGGTCCCGACTCCACCCTGCAGTCGCAGCCCTCCCGGGCGATCGTCCGGGCCTGCGAGCGTGAGGGGATCGACCCCACGACGCTCGACCTGGTCGAGATCAACGAGGCGTTCGCCAGCGTGGCGGTGAAGTCGGTCCGCGACCTCGGGATCGCCGAGGACCGGGTCAACGTCAACGGGGGCGCGATCGCGGTAGGGCACCCCATCGGCATGTCGGGGGCCCGGCTCGCCCTGCACCTCGCACTCGAGCTGCGTCGCCGCGGTGGCGGCACCGGTGCGGCGGCCCTGTGCGGGGGCGGGGGGCAGGGCGACGCGCTCGTCCTCCGCGTGCCGGGGGCCTGAGGCGTTGACGCAGGCCACGACTCGCCGCGTGCCGTCGGTCCCGGAGCTGGTCGAGCGGGCCCGGGGCGGGGACGCGCGGGCCGTGGCCCGGCTGGTGTCCCTCGTCGAGGACGCCTCGCCGCTGTTGCGGCCGGTCATGGCCGAGCTGGCACCGCACACCGGTGACGCCGTGGTCGTCGGCGTGACGGGCTCGCCGGGGGTTGGCAAGTCGACCACCACCAGCGCGCTGGTCACCGCGTACCGGCGACGTGGGCTGCGGGTGGGTGTGCTCGCCGTGGACCCGTCCTCGCCGTTCTCCGGCGGTGCCCTGCTCGGTGACCGGGTGCGCATGCAGGAGCACGCCACCGACCGCGAGGTCTACATCCGGTCCATGGCGACCCGCGGCCACCTCGGCGGGCTGGCCTGGAGCACCCCGCAGGCGCTCCGGGTCCTCGACGCTGCAGGCTGCCAGGTCGTGCTGGTCGAGACCGTGGGAGTGGGGCAGTCCGAGGTGGAGGTCGCCGCCTTGGCCGACACCACCCTGGTCCTGCTCGCCCCCGGCCTGGGCGACGGCATCCAGGCGGCGAAGGCCGGCATCCTCGAGGTCGGGGACGTGTTCGTGGTCAACAAGGCCGACCGCGACGGCGCCGACCAGGTGGCCCGTGACCTGCGCGGCACGATCAGCCTGGGGGAGCGTCCTCCCGGCTCCTGGCGCCCCCCCATCGTCAAGACCGTCGCTTCCAGGGCGGAGGGGGTCGACGACGTCGTGGACGCCGTCGACCGGCACCGCAGCTGGATGCAGCGCTCCGGCGAGATCGACAGGCGCCGGCTCCGGCGAGCACGCGACGAGATCGAGGCGATCGCGGTCACCGCCCTGCGCGAGCGCTTCGGCGACCTGCACGGCGACGCCCGGCTCGACCGGCTGGCCGCGCGACTGGTGGCAGGCGAGACGGACCCCTACACGGCCGCCGACGAGATCATCGCCGCGTTGTGACTGGTGGGGCAGGTGCGGCGCGCCCTCCTCGTCGCGCATACTGCACGGTGTAGAAACGACAGTGACAGCATCCCGCGCTGTGATCGGAGGACCGTCGTCGTGAAGAAGGTGCTAGCCGCGCTGGCGATCGCCTTCCTCGCCTACTACCTCATCACGCAGCCCCAGGCCGCCGCCGACGCGGTCAGTGCCGCAGCGGCGGCCATCGTCTCCGCGTTCAACTCGATCATCACGTTCTTCTCCGAGCTCTTCTGACGGGGCCGCTGTGCCGCGTGGACCACGCTCCCTCACCGAAGCCGCGACCGACCGAATGGTCAGCTGGCTGGACCGGGTCGCCGAGGACGGCCTGGTCTTCATCGGCGTACGGCGGGTCCGCCGGTGGTTCGGGCACGGGCGCGTGCAGGCCAAACTCCTGCCGGGGGAGGACAAGCGCTGGGAGGTGATGCACTCCGGCGTCTACTACTTCTGGGGAGTCGTGTCACTGCTCCTGGGGCTGTTCCTGCTCGTGCGCTGGGTGCCCTTCGTGTCCGTCCAGGCCGTCTGGTTCGCCGGCGCCATCACGGCCGTGTTCATCGGGTACGGCTTCTACCGGATCCTCGCGGTCGCCCGGGACCGGTTCGTCATCACCGACTCCCGGGTGTTCCGCGTCTGGGGGGTCGAGTCCCTCCACGAGGCGGAGATGGAGATCGGCCGGGTGCTGGACATCACAGTCGACCGGCCGTGGTGGCTGCGTCCGTTCAAGTCCGGACACCTCGTCCTGGAGAACGCAGCCCAGCTGCAGGGACTCCGGGAGATCCGCTTCGTCCCGCGACCCGAGGACCTCGCCCGCGAGATCCACCGGCTCCGCCGCGAGGGCAACGCACGGGCCGACGCCTCGGCCCCCTCGGGCGTCGGCCACCGACGGCACGCCGACCACCCGCCCCGCCGCCGGCCGAGTGCCCGGCGGCGGCCCCACTGAGCCGTGTCGCAGCCACTGAACCTGCCCTTCGATCCGATCGAACGGGCCGCCGGAACCTGGCGTGATCGCTTCGGCCCCGCCGAGGCGATGGCCGCCGCGACCTCGGTGATGCGCGTTCACCAGCTCCTGCTCGCGCGCCTCGACGCGGTCTGCCGTCCGTACGACCTGACCTTCGCCCGGTACGAGGCGTTGGTGCTCCTCTCGTTCAGCCGGACGGGAGCGCTGCCGATGGCGCGGATCGGCCAGCGGTTGATGGTGCACCCGACGAGCGTCACGAACACGATCCAACGGCTCGAGCAGGCCGGCTACGTCCACCGGGAACCCAACCCGCGTGACGGGCGCGGCACGCTCGCGCGGATCACCGACTCCGGGCGGGCGGTGGTGCAGGTGGTCACGAAGGACCTGATGGCGGCCGAGTTCGGACTCGCGGCGCTCGACACACCGCAGCGGGAGGTACTGACGGCACTGCTGCGGGAGGTGCGCGTCGCGGCCGGGGACTTCGGCCGAGTCGACAATTAGTAGGACGTCCTAGTATCGTCGGGGGTGAGCCGAGGAGGTCACCGTGGACGCCACCGAGATCGAGGCGGGCCGCCGCCGCTGGCAGGAGCGCTACGCGGCCTCGCGCCTGCGAACCGCGGACTTCACCACCCTGTCCGGGACGGAGGTCGACCCGGTCTACGGGCCGCGCGAGGGCGTCGACGACCCCCGCTTCGAGCGGATCGGCTGGCCGGGGGAGTACCCGTTCACCCGCGGGCTCTACGCCACGGGCTACCGCGGGCGGCCCTGGACGATCCGCCAGTTCGCCGGCTTCGGCAACGCCGACCAGACCAACGAGCGCTACAAGATGATCCTCGCGTCCGGTGGCGGCGGGCTGTCGGTGGCCTTCGACATGCCGACCCTGATGGGCCTCGACTCCGACGACCCTCGTGCCCTCGGCGAGGTCGGTCACTGCGGCGTGGCCGTCGACTCGGCAGCGGACATGGAGACGCTCTTCGCCGGCATCCCGCTCGGCGAGGTGACCACGTCGATGACGATCAGCGGACCGGCCGTGCCGGTCTTCTGCATGTACGTCGTCGCCGCCGAGCGCCAGGGCGGGGAGCCCGGGCGTCTCAACGGCACCCTGCAGACCGACATCTTCAAGGAGTACATCGCCCAGAAGGAGTGGCTCTTCGGGCCCGAGCCGCACCTGCGCCTCATCGGCGACCTGATGGAGTACTGCGCGGAGCGAGTCCCGGCCTACAAGCCGCTCTCGGTGTCCGGCTACCACATCCGCGAGGCCGGGGCCACGGCCGCACAGGAGCTCGCGTTCACCCTGGCGGACGGCTTCGGCTACGTCGAGCTCGGGCTCTCGCGCGGGCTGGACGTCGACGTCTTCGCCCCCGGCCTGTCCTTCTTCTTCGACAGCCATGTCGACTTCTTCGAGGAGATCGCGAAGTTCCGGGCCGCCCGCCGGATCTGGGCCCGCTGGATGCGTGACATGTACGGCGCTCGCACCGACAAGGCGCAGTGGCTGCGCTTCCACACCCAGACGGCGGGGGTGTCGCTGACCGGCCAACAGCCCCACAACAACGTCGTGCGGACGGCCGTCGAGGCGCTCGCCGCCGTCCTCGGTGGCACCAACTCGCTCCACACCAACGCGCTGGACGAGGTGCTCGCGCTGCCGACCGAGCAGGCCGCCGAGATCGCCCTGCGCACGCAGCAGGTGCTGCTCGAGGAGACCGGCGTGGCCAACGTCGCCGACCCGCTGGGCGGCTCCTGGTACGTCGAGGAGCTCACCGACCGGATGGAGGCCGAGGCCGAGGCGGTGTTCGACCGGATCCGCGCGATGGGGGAGCCCGAGCAGCGCTGGGTCGGGGCCTACGGTCCGATGACCGCGGGAATCCTCCGCGGCATCGAGGACGGGTGGTTCATGGCCGAGATCGCCGAGAGCGCCTTCCGCTACCAGCAGCACGTCGAGAAGGGCGACAAGCGCGTCGTCGGCGTCAACTGCCACACCGACACGGTCACCGGTGAGCTGGACATCCTGCGGGTCTCCCACGAGGTCGAGGTCGAGCAGCGGCGCGTGCTCGCCGACCGGCGCGAGGCCCGTGACGAGACCGCCGTCCGCTCCGCTCTCGCCCGGATGGTCGAGGTGGCCCGGGGCGAGGGCAACGTCGTCGAGCCCATGCTCGACGCCGCGCGGGCCGAGGCGACCCTCGGGGAGATCTGCGACGCCCTGCGCGAGGAGTGGGGCGTCTACACCGAACCCGCGAGGTTCTGATGGCGTACTGGCTGCTGGAGTACGACCTCGTCGACGACTACGTCGAGCGGCGGGCGCCGCTGCGGCAGCAGCACCTGGGGCTGGCCCGCGAGGCCTACGTCCGCGGCGACCTCCTGCTGGCGGGGGCGCTGGCGGAGCCCGTCGACCGCGCGGTCTTCGTCTGGCGGGTGGACGACCCGTCGGTGGTCGAGGACTTCGCCCGCCGCGACCCGTACGTCGTCGAGGGGATCGTCCGGTCGTGGCGGGTCCGGCCGTGGACCGTGGTGGTGGGCGAGGGCGCGGCGCCGGTCTGATCGGTCCCGTCCTCCCGTACCGGTGATCAGGCCTGGCCGCGGCTGCCCTGCGAGCCGGGGATGCCCGGGTGGAGGGGTGGGTCCGGGCGAGCCGGTCGGGCGCGCCGGCGAGCAGGGTGGGGCGGCCGGGGTGACGCTCAAGGAGTCGACGAACTCGTGGCCGTCCACCCGCAGCAGACGGCTCGGCTCGACCGCCGTGACGGTCGCGGTGCGTGGCACTTCCGCGAGGAGTCCGATCTCACCGACCAGGCGTCGCGCACCTCCGGGAGCGAGGGCGCCCTGGGACCTGGCCAGCATCCCGACGGCGAAGAGCATCCCGAAGGCTCGGGAGATCAGTCGCGGCGCCAGGTGCGCTGGAGACAGACGACCGCCAGGGACCTCGACGACCGCGCCCGCCCCGCGGACGACCTCCATGCCCAAGGCGACGCCCCGTACAGCACCGAGTCGAGGGCGTAGAGGCCGGTCAGGGCGAGCGGTCCGCCTCCGGAGACGAGCGCCCGGGCACCGGTTCGCAGCTGGGCGAGGGCCCCTCGCCCGTGACGTCGGTCGGCCGGCTCCGTGCTCGGATGGAGGCCACGAGGACCGCGCTGACGAGGAACGACACACCGTTGGCCACGAAGACCCACGCCGGGGACGCCAGGACGGCGACGAGACCGCCGATGGCCGGGCCGATGACCAGCACGACCACGACGATCAGCGCCTGCCAGAGCGCCATCAGCAGGTCGCTCAGCACGAGCAGCCGCACGCGCTCCACGTGTTCGGGGTCCGGCGGTTCGCCCCCATGCGCGCGGATTCTGGCAGACACCGGGGCCGCGTGGCAGGTCCCGGCCGGCGGGGGTCACAATCGGGCCATGACGCAGCCGAGCTTCAGCACGTACGGCGCGGTGGACCTCGCGGCCTTGACCCAGCGCGGCTCCCAGCCGCCGTCCAGGGGTGCGTCCGCTGGCGCCACCGGCGGCCTGGTCGTCGACGTCACCGAGGCGACGTTCCAGGCCGAGGTGCTCGAGCGGTCGTTGACCGTCCCTGTCGTCGTCGACTTCTGGGCCGAGTGGTGCGCGCCGTGCAAGCAGCTCAGCCCGGCCCTCGAGCGGCTGGCCGAGGAGTACGCGGGCCGGTTCGTCCTGGCCAAGGTCGACGTCGACGCCAACCAACAGCTGGCGGCGGCGGCGCAGATCCAGTCCATCCCGACCGTGCTGGGCGTGATCAAGGGGCAGGCGGTCCCGCTGTTCCAGGGCGCACTGCCCGAGGCGCAGGTGCGCCAGTACGTCGACCAGCTCCTCCAGGTGGCCGCTGCGAACGGCGTGACCGGGGTGGCCGAGCCCGGCGGGGAGGACCCCGGGACCACGACGGAGCCGGCCGCGCCCGCGCACGACCCCCGCTACGACGCCGCCTACGACGCCATCGAGCGCGGTGACCTCGATGCGGCGGCGGCCGCCTACCAGGGGCTGCTCACCGAGGCGCCGGCGGACGAGGAGGCCCGGCTGGGGCTGGCCCAGGTGGACCTGATGCGCCGGACCGAGGGGCTGGACGAGGGCCCGGCCCGGGCTCGCGCCGACAGCTCACCCGACGACGTCGACGCCGCCCTCCTCGTGGCCGACCTGGACGTGCTCGCCGGCCGTCCCGAGGACGCGTTCGCGCGCCTGGTCGACGTGGTGCGCCGGACCAGCGGCGACGACCGGGACCGGGCACGTAGCCGGCTGCTCGAGCTCTTCGGCGTGGTGGGCCAGGGCGACCCTCGGGTCGCCAAGGCCCGGGTCACCCTCGCCAGCGCCCTCTTCTGACCCGCAAAGGATCACGGCAGCCGCGTAAGTGGGTGCCGAGCCAGGTGAATGCACCCGGTCCGGTGCCCACTTGCCGCGGCACGGGCACGACACCGACGCTCGAGGAGCACCCGAAGCGCCCACTCAGGCCAGATCACGGCGGCGCATCGTCAGGGCGGCCGCCATCAGGAACACCACGACGTAGGCAGCCAGCAGCAGCGCGGACTCCCCCCGCTCAGCACGGTCAGCACGCCCGGCGCGCCGTCACCGCCGGACTCGGCCGAAGCACCCAGCGCCCCGGCCATCGAGCCGGCCGCGGTGCCGGGCAGGACGTTCGTCACGTGCTCCAGCCCGTCGATCAACTCCGCCACGCCGCGCAGCAGGTTCTCGACCACCAGCGACCACACCAGCCCGAGGCCCACCGCCAGCGCTGGACTGCGAGTCAGCACGCCGATCAGCACACCGGCGGCCCGCCCACATGGTGCTGATCGGCAGGCCGCCACCCACCGACGTGGCGAGCTCACCGGCATCAGGCCAGACGAGAGTCTGCGATTCCGCGGTGGAGATCAGCGTCGAGGCACCGGAGTCGAGTGCGGGCTGGCCGATCCGGATCGCCACGACGACGATCGCCAGGGCCACGAGCGTGCCTCCAAACGCGACCCGCCGACCCGGGCCCTGAGTCAGGACCGTCTTCACGTCCCCTAAGCCGAAGCCGCTACCCGCAACCAGGGCGCCCAGGATCATCATGATCGCCCCGCCGAACATCGGCAGTCCCCCGGTGAAGGTCCGCGGTACCGCGTCCGGCAGCAGGTGGCCAGCAGGGCATCGGTCGCCTGCGCGCCGCCGAAGCTGCCCGAGCCGGTCGTGTACGCGATGTAGTCGAACACATAGGCAAAGGTCAGGTTCAGTGCGAGCCAGACACCGGCCAGCACCCACACCGCCGGCCACATGCGCAGCCGCAGCATCTCGGCTCGGACGCTGGCCCACAGAGCCCGCGCGCCGGTCGGCCGCTCCACTGTCTTCAGGGGCTCCAACCCTGTCACCGTCACGACTGGTTCTCCTCACTCGCCGTCCAACCGCTCCCATCGGTCAGCTCGAAGAAGACGTCCTCGAGCGAGCGCTCCGAGGGGCGGATCTCCTGGATGTCCACACCCGGTGACACGAGCTCTCGCGCCAGCTCCGGCGCCCGGTCGGCGACGAGATCCACGTGCATGCCCCCGTCGAGCAGGCGCACGCCTTCGTCCCCGGCCGCGTGCATGGCGACCGCCAGCGCATGGTCCACCGGCTCGCCGCGGACGAAGACACCGCTCGCGCCGCGCAACTCCGCCACGGTGTTCTCGGCGAGCAGCCGGCCATGGGCGATGACGCCCACCCGATCGCGGATCTCCTGGACCTCACCGAGCAGGTGGCTCGACAGCAGCACGGTGTGGCCCTGCCCCGCCAGCTCGACGATCAGCGTCCGCATCTCGGCCGTGCCCGCCGGGTCGAGCCCATTGGTCGGCTCGTCCAGGACGAGGAGTTCGGGACCCCCACCTCGGGCGCATCCACCGTTTCGTCCGGACCGTGCTCGACGCCGCGCCGCCACCCTCGCTGCCGCAGGTGGCGCTGACCTGCGGGGTGATCGAGGAGAACGTCCACAACAACCGGCTCATGTGCGCTGGATGCGCCACCACGGCTACCACGTCACCTACGCCGAGGTGCCGGACGTGCACAACTTCACCGCCTGGCGCGACTCTTTCGACCCGCACCTGAGCGACCTCCTCACCGGACCTGGGGCACCGCGTAGCCTTCGCACCCATGAGGCGCGAGTCCCGGGAGATCTGGTCGCCCGCGATCGGGGCCGGCGGCACGGTGATCAGCTACGGCCATTGGGGCCGGCCGGTGCTCGTCTTCCCGTCCGAACAGGGACGCGCCTGGGACTTCGAGAACAACGGCATGGTCGGCGCCGTTGCCGACCTGCTCGAGGCCGGCCGCGTCAAGCTCTACTGCGTCGACTCGTACGACGCCGCGAGCTGGTCCGACAGCAGCGTGCCGGTGGAGGAGCGGGCCCGCCGGCACGGCGCGTACGAGTCGTGGATCCTCGACCAGGTGCAGTCCTACATCCGCGACGACTGCGGCGGCCGGCCCGTGGACACGATCACGACGGGCTGCAGCCTGGGCGCCTACCACGCGCTCAACTTCACGCTCCGTCGCGCAGACCTCTTCCCGCTGGCCGTCGGCCTGTCCGGCAACTACGACCCGTCGGCCTGGAAGCCCTGGGGCGAGCGCGGTGACGCCGCCTACTTCAACAATCCCATGGACTACGTGCCCAACCTGCACGGCGACCACCTGGACTGGCTGCGCGGCCGCGTGTCCGTCCTCCTCGTCGTGGGCCAGGGGGCCTGGGAGGTCGACCCCACGGGGGCGCTGCCGTCGACACTGCGGATGGCCGAGCTGCTCCGGGAGAAGGGGATCCGGCACGAGCTGGACGTCTGGGGCTACGACACGCCGCACGACTGGCCCTCTTGGCGGGCCCAGCTCGCCCACCACCTGCCGCGCTTCTGCTGAGGTCGGGCCGAACGGCCCCTGTGCCCGGGCCCGCCCGGCGGCAGGCTGGAGGGGTAGGTCCTCCTGGTGCGGGGTGAGTGTCATGACGACGACGAGGCGGGTCCGCGAGATCATGTCCTGGTACGCGGGCGAGTCCCCCGGGACGCTCGCGAACCTCCACCGTCTGCTCATGCACGGACGTACCGGCGGGACCGGCAAGCTCGTCGTGCTCCCTGTCGACCAGGGTTTCGAGCACGGTCCGGGCCGGTCCTTCGCGCCGAACCCACCCGGCTACGACCCCCGCTACCACTTCCGGCTCGCGATCGACGCCGGGTGCAGCGCGCACGCCGCGCCCCTGGGGTCGATCCAGTCCGGCGCCGCCGAGTACGCGGGCGAGCTGCCGCTCATCCTCAAGTGCAACAACAGCGACTCCCTCTACACCGGAGCCGACCCCGTCCCCGCCGTGACGGCTGGCGTCGAGGACGCCCTCCGGCTCGGCTGCGCCGCCGTCGGGTTCACGATCTACCCCGGTTCCGCGGGGCGGAACACCATGTACGAGGAGGTGCGGGCGCTGGCCGCGGACGCCAAGGCGGCGGGCCTGGTCGTGGTCGTCTGGTCCTACCCGCGGGGGTCGGGGCTGAGCAGGGAGGGGCAGACCGCCGTCGACGTGGTCGCCTACGCCGCGCAGATCGCCTGCCAGCTCGGCGCCCACGTGGTCAAGGTGAAGCCACCGACCGAGCGGATCGAGAGCGACGCCGCGCGAGCGGCCCTCGAGAAGGCGGGGGTCCCGCTCGACACGCTGGCCGCCCGGGTACGGCACGTCGTGCAGTCGGCCTTCGACGGCCGGCGGATCGTCATCTTCTCCGGCGGCGCGGCGAAGGAGACCGCCGCGCTCCTCGAGGAGAACCGTCAGACCGCGCTCGGCGGAGGGTTCGGGACGATCATGGGCCGAAACTCCTTCCAGCGCCCCTACGACGAGGCGATCGAGCTCCTGCGGGCCGTCATGGACATCCACTCCACGACGAGGGCGGCGCCCGGCGACTAGCGTCCGGGCCCCCTGCTAGCGTCGCCGCACCGAGTCGTCGGGCGGAGGGAGACCTCGTGGACGAGCAGGTGCGGCACGTCGTCGGGCTCTTGCTGGGTACCGAGGAGGACTGGCCGAGAGCGTTCGAGGAGCTGGCCCGACGACTCGGCCCGGTCACCGACTCGTCGGGGTCCGAGCATGCGCTCGACGTGGAGCGCATCACGATCGAGCCCTTCGATCTCCGAGCCAAGCCCCGCTACGGCTTGGTCATCGACCGGCTCGCGTACTGGTACTACCACCCGCGCGAGTGGCTCAAGAAGGTCGCCCTCATGGACGACGTCTACCTGCTCAACAGCCCGTTCACCTTCCAGTCCATGGAGAAGCACGCCGCCTACTGCGCCATGATGCGGCTCGGGCTCAAGGTGCCCGACACGGTCCTGGTGCCGTACAAGAACCCCGTCGACAACGCCAGATACGCCTACACGGCGGAGAAGTACAACCGCTCGTTCGACCTGGACGCGATCGCCGATCGGCTCGGCTACCCGATGTTCATGAAGCCGTACGACGGCGGGGCGTGGCGCGGCGTCTCGATGATCCGGGACCGCGACGACCTGCACCGGGCCTACGACGAGTCCGGCGAGATGCTCATGCACCTCCAGCAGGCCGTCGCCGGCTACGACGTCTTCGCGCGAGCGCTGTCCATCGGGGCCGAGACGATGGTGATGAAGTTCCGGCCCGACGAGCCGATGCATGACCGGTACGAGGTCGCGCACGACTTCCTGCCCCCGGAGGCAGGGCACGAGTCGGAGACCATCAGCCGCCTGGTCAACGCGTTCTTCCGCTGGGAGTTCAACTCCTGCGAGATGCTGGTCAAGGGCCCAGACGTCCATCCCATCGACTACGCCAACGCCTGCCCGGACGTCTCCGTGACCTCGCTGCACTACTACTTCCCGTGGGCGATGAAGGCGCTGCTCAGGTGGTCGGTCTTCTGCCTGGTGACCGATCGGGCGCCCCGGCTGGACTTCGACCAGCGCCCGTACGTCGAGGTGTCCGAGCGGGACGATCTCTCGTACGAGGAGAAGCTGGCGGCCTACCGTCGGCTGGCCGACGAGCACTTCGAGGTGGACCGCTACCACGACTTCTGCGACTCCCGGCTGCGGCACCTCGACGAGCTCGTCCTCGACTGGGTCTCCGGCCCGGACTTCGACCGGCTGCTGGTCGACACGGTTGTGGCGACGTACCCGAGCCACGAGCACGAGCAGTTCCTCGCGCACTTCAGGGGACTGCTCGGTCTGTGGGTCAGGGACGAGGAGGCCCGGCTCGCAGGTTCGGTGGCGCTCGGCGACCGGTCGGGTTGAGGGGTTCGGTCAGACCTGGACGCTGCATCCGTAGGAGAGCACGGCGATGACGTCCCGCGTGACGATGTCCGGGTCCTTCGTGCTGCCCTGCCACCCGGCCACGGCCCTTCCGTTGTTCACCCCCGAGGGGGAGCGGCGCTGGGTCGACGGTTGGGTTCCCGTGTACCACTCCGCGGCGACCGACGAGGTCGGCGCCGTGTGGACGACGGCCGCCGGGGCCCCGACGACCTGGGTCACGGTCGTCCGTGACGACGACCGGGTCGCCTATGCGCGAGTCTCTGCCGACGGTACGGCCGGCCTGGTCCAGGTGCGCTGCCTCGCTGACGGTTCCGGTGAGACGACCGTTGAGGTGACCTACGACCTCACGGCCACCGATCCCCGCGGACGGGCCCGCCTCGAGGATTTTGCACGCGATTACGCCGACCTGCTCGAGGACTGGCGCGCACGGACCCGACGGATGCTGGCGTAGTGCGCGGGGAGCTTCCCGGCCGGCCATTCGTGGTTGCCGCCGATGCCGACGCGGGCGACGTGCTGCGCTCGATGACCGAGCACCGGGTCACGCGGATGCCGGTGATCGACGACCACCGGCTGGTGGGAATGATCAGCGAGGCCGACCTGCCTCGGCACCTGAGCGAGGACCAGCTCGCGACCTTCGTGGAGTCGGTCTACGGCCGAGCCTGATCCGGCCGGTTCGCCGCCCCGGTACGGTGCTTGGGACCTGGCTCCCGACCAGTACCGGGGAGGGCCCCGCCGTGGACCAGCGTGACGTGGCCGAGTTCGGCCGCACCTTCCACCGCTTCCTCGACGAGGTCGTCCGGGTCGCCGACACGACGCCTGCCGGTGCCAGGTCGCTGGCCGACATCGTCCAGGACTTCGTGGACGCGGATCCGACCGGCCTACCCGTCGTGTCCGAGCGGTTCGCGCATTTCGAGCACCCCACCGTGCAGGTAGCGCTCGACGTGCTGGTGGACCGATCAGGCACCGGGAGTCAGTTGCTCGGCGTGGCCGGGATGGGCCGCGAACACCACTCGTTGTCCGAGCTGCTCGTCGCCTCCCAACGGCATCGGGCCTTCTGGGCGGGGGCGGTCGACTACGTCGCTGTTCCCGTCGGCGTCGACGATGAGGTCGCCTGCGTCCGATTCGGGCTCTACTTGGTCCTCGACGGTGAGCGACGGCTGGCCGTCCTGCTCCGCGGTGCCTCGCCAGAGATGGGGCGACCGCCGAGCCTCGAGGTCCTCGCGGCAACGGCGGAGGACGCACATCACTGGCTCTCCCGGCTCAGGGACGAGAGAGCTGCTCGCAACGTCCTTCGTGGCCAGGTCCTCTCCTTCGAGCCGAGCGACGTCGAGCCGGGGATCGGGCCGGTTCGCTTCCATCCGCGTCCCGACGTGGCGCGTGACGACGTCGTGCTGCCCGGCGGAGTCCTCGAACGGGTCGAGCGTCAGGTTCTGGGCGTGGCCAGACACCGCGGCCGACTCGTAGCCGAGGGCCGCCACCTCAAGCGCGGCGTCCTGCTCTACGGTCCCCCAGGAACGGGCAAGACGCACACGGTCCGATACCTCGTCGGCCTGCTCCGTGCTGTCACGGTCGTCGTGCTCACCGGTCCTTCCATCCGGTTCGTCGGCGAGGCCTGCGCCCTTGCGCGGACGCTTCAGCCGGCTTTGGTCGTCCTCGAGGACTGCGACCTCGTCGCCGAAGACCGCTCCTACGCCCCCTTCGCCAACCCGCTGCTGTTCACCGTGCTCGACGAGATGGACGGGCTCGCACCGGACTCCGATGTGACGTTCCTGCTGACCACGAACCGCGTGGACCTGCTCGAGACGGCTCTGGCGCAGCGCCCCGGAAGGGTCGACCTCGCCGTAGAGCTTCCCCTCCCGGATGCGGAGGGCCGGGCCCGTCTCCTGTCCCTGTACATGGATGACGTCGAGCTGACCCCAGCCGATGTCGAGCGGGTCGTGGCACGCAGCGCCGGCGTCCCGGCGTCGTTCGTCAAGGAGTTGGCCCGGCGCGCCACGCTGTTCTCGGCCGAACGCGGGGCATCGTCGACCGAGGCTGTGGACGTCCATGCCGCCCTCGAGGAGCTGATGGAGGCTCAGGAGGCGCTCACCCGTCGGTTGCTCGGGTCGCGCGACGACGAGGCCCCAGGTCGGGGCGACCCGGGGCCGGGCGGCTGGTTCGCGTACGTCCCGAAGCCTGAAAGCGTCGCAGGCGGCGGCCCTTCGGGCCTGTGACGATCCACTGCTGACGGAAGAGCAGCCGGCGCCTATGGTCGAGGTGGATCTGGAGGTCGGTGATGGCGGGTGGGGGCGCCCGAGGGCGGGGCCGACGGTGGTTGGTGGGGGCGGTGGTTCTGCTGCTGGCGGTGCCGCTGTCGGCGGGGGTGCTGGCCAGCCGGTCCGACGAGCCCTGGGGATCCAGGGCGGAGGAGTGGGTCGCCCAGTACCTGCTGGTGAACGGCACCGCCACCGGCTACGACAGCACTGCTGCCGCTTTCTACGCGCCGGGTGCGCGGCTCGACCTGCGCCCGCAGTCCGGGCTCGAGTTCGACCCGGCCGCCGGTCTCCGTCCGTACGGAGGAGTCACCCGGCCGGCTGCCACGATCGACGAGGTCGAGCCCCAGGGCGTCTACGTCAGTGCCGGAGGCACGCTGGTGACGCTCGCCGGGCCGCCGCGGCACCCGTTCATGGACGGGACGGTCGTGTCACC
Organism: Jiangellales bacterium; assembly: GCA_035761805.1. GTDB lineage: Bacteria > Actinomycetota > Actinomycetes > Jiangellales > Jiangellaceae > DASTQL01. Next base: position 31,255 of record DASTQL010000034.1, read on the forward strand.
CTCCCGCTCGCTCACGCGGCATCCGCAGGAGCGGCCCCGTCACTTCGCGGTCGTGTTGGAGGTGGGCGCGGGAGGGATCTCGCGGCAGACGGAGCTGGCCGATCTGGACACCTGGGGGACGGCGCCGCGGCATTGCGACGACGCGGCGGCGGAGCGGGTGCTGGAGGGCTACCTGGGCGTGTGGTCAGGCGCGGGCTCAGCGGGGGGCGTGTATCGCCAGGGTGCGGTGGTGGTGGACG
>DASTQL010000035.1:0-4449 GCA_035761805.1 Jiangellales bacterium
GCCCGCGCTCCCACCGCCGATGAACATCAGGGCGTCCGACACCGCCAGCGTCTCCGCCCGCAGGAACCCGATCTCGACGGTGTTGAAGCCTGCCGTCCGCGGCATCACCGCCTGGGTGATCGCGGCGAGGATGCGGTCGGCGCCGTCGAGCTGGCCGAGCGTCGCCCTGTTCTGGCCTTCGAAGACCATGAACGCGCCGAAGCCCACGATCAGCAGCAGGAGGGTCATCCCCACGGTGAGCTTGGTGTGGATGGTCCACGAGCGTGGCCGCCTCCAGGCCCGGCGGAGCTCGAGGACCACGGGGAAGCCGATGCCGCCCACCACCACGGCCATGCAGATGGGCAGGCAGATCCACCAGTCTGCGACGAAGCGAACCAGGTTGTTGCTGTACAACGCGAAGCCGGCGTTGTTGAACGCCGACACGGCGTGGAAGAAGCCGTGCCACAAGGCCGCCCGCGGGGGGTAGTCGTAGTCCGTCAGGAACCGCACTGCGAGAACGGCCGTGAGCACGGCCTCGCAGACCACGATCAGCGCCGCTACCCGGACGACGACCTGGCGCACGTCCCCCAGCTCGAGGGTGCGGGTCTCGTGCTGCGTCCGCAGCCGGGTGGCCAGGCCGAGCCGGCGGGCGACCAGCAGCCCCAGCAGCGACGCGCCCGTCATGATCCCGAAGCCCCCGACCTGGATCAGGGCGAGGATCACCCCCTGGCCGAAGGGGGTCCAGTACGAGGGCGTGTCCACCACGATCAGCCCGGTCACGCACGTCGCCGAGACCGACGTGAAGGCAGCGACGAGCAAGGGCGGTCCACCCTCGGGCCTGCTCGAGATGGGCAGCGAGAGGAGCACCGTCCCGATCGTGATGATCCCGAGGAAGCCGGCAGGGATGATCCGCGCCGGGTGGCCGAAGGTCCCGCGGAGTCGCCGCACCGCCGCCTCCCTTCCCCGCTGACGGACGGACCTCGGGTCACCGTGAGGTCACGCCGTCGAGACGGTACGCCTGGCCAAACCTACGATGAGCCGGTGCCGAGCCGGTGGATCTCGCCGGTGCGCGCCGGTGTGGTCGCCGCGACCGTGCCGGCGCTGCTCGTCGCGGGGTGCTCGGCGGACGAGGAACCGCAGGTGCAGGTCGCCGAGGTCACCCGGGGCACGGTCGTCGAGGTCGTCGAGGCGCCGGCCACCGTGACGGCCCGGGCGACCGCCACGGTGACGGCGGCGGCCGACGGGACGGTGGCCGAGATCCTGGTCCCCGACGGCGAGCAGGCCGACGCCGGCCAGGTCGTCCTGCGGATCGACTCGCCGGAAGCGGAGCAGACCCTCGCCGCTGCCCTCGAGGCCGACGCCCAGGCGGCGGCCTCGGCGCAGGTCGACGTCCCGGGCCTGGCCCCCTCCGAGGCGGCCGCCCGCGCCGATCAGCGGGCCGCGGCGTCCATGGAGGCCGCGCGGGCAGCGGCCGCGCAGATCCCGGACGAGGCCGCCCGGGCACAGGCGCTCGCGGCACTAGCCCGGGCCGAGGCGGACTACGCCGCCCTCCGGGCCGACGCCGAGCGCGCGGTCCAGCGGTTCAACGCCGGGCTCGGCAGCCTCGCCGACGCCTTGGGCAGCCTGTCCCAGGCGCAGCGGGTGCAGACCGAGGCCGCGGTCGGCGTCGCCCAGCGCACCGTCGACGCGCTGGTCGTCGTGTCACCCGTCTCGGGCATCGTCTCGTTGGGTACCGCCGGGGCCTCGAGCGGTGGCGGCGCGTCGCTGCCCGGACTCCCGCCGGAGCTGGCGGGTGCCGCGGAGGAGGCGCTCGGGGCCGCCGGGTCGTCGAGCGCCGGCGGCCAGGGCCCGGTCACCACGCTGACCGTCGGCGCCCCGGTGGCCACGGGCCAGACCGTCGTCACCGTCACCGACGTGTCCACCCTCTCCCTCGCCGCCCAGGTGGACGAGACCGACGTCCTGCTCGTCACCCCGGGCGTTCCCGCGATCGTGGAGCTGGACGCCCTGCCCGGCGCCACCTACGAGGCGACCGTGGCGAGCGTGGACGTCGCCCCGACCTCCGGTACGGCGGGGGGCGTGTCCTACGTCGTCCGGCTGGGTCTCGAGGGCGGCAGAACGGACGACGGTGACCCTGCGCCCACACCGCTTCCTGGGATGAGCGCCGTGGTGGACCTCCGGGTCCGCGAGGCAACCGACGTCGTCGCCGTACCGGTGTCGGCCGTGATCCGGGAGGGCGAGCGGGACGCGGTGTGGGTGGTCGTGGACGACGTCGTCCGACAGCGCTTCGTCCGGCTGGGAGCCCAGGGCGAGACCACCGTCGAGGTCACGGAGGGTCTCCAGGTGGGGGAGCGCGTGGTGGTGGAGGGCGCGGACCGGGTGAGCGACGGACAGTCGCTGGAGCCGTGAGCGCGGCCGCCCCCGCCTTCGAGGCGATCGGCGTCACCCGGACGTACCGGATGGACGGGGTGTCGGTGCACGCGCTGCGTGGCGTCGACCTGCGGATCGACCCCGGCGAGCTGGTGGCGATCATCGGCCCGTCCGGGTCGGGGAAGTCCACGCTGATGAACGTCCTCGGCTGCCTCGACCGGCCCACGGAGGGGACCGTCCGCGTCGGCGGCCACGACGTGTCGAGGCTGTCGGACACCGAGCTGGCCCGCCTTCGCAACCGGACGATCGGCTTCGTCTTCCAGTCCTTCCAGCTGCTCCAGCGCACCACTGCGGTGGACAACGTCGCACTCCCGCTCGTCTACCGCGGGGTCCGGCGGCCGGAACGCAAGCGGATGGCGCGCGAGGCCCTCGAGGCGGTGGGGCTGGGACACCGGCTCCAGCATCGGCCGAGCCAGCTCTCCGGTGGCGAGCAGCAGCGGGTCGCCATCGCCCGGGCCCTGGTCGGCGGCCCACGGGTGCTCCTCGCCGACGAGCCCACGGGCAACCTCGACACCGGGACGAGCGAGGACGTCATGGGCATCATCGAGCGGCTCAACGTGGAGCTGGGCGTCGCCGTGGTGCTGGTGACGCACGAGGCCAGTGTGGCCGCACACGCCCGCCGGCAGGTCGCGGTCCGTGACGGGCTGATCGAGCACGACAGCGGGCCGCCGTCGTGAGGGCGGCTGAGGCCTTCCGCGTGGCGCTGGACGCGCTGCGAGCCAACCGCTTGCGCAGCCTGCTGACGATGATCGGCGTGATCATCGGGGTCTGGGCCGTCGTCGTGCTCGTCGCCATCGGCCAGGGCGCGCGCGAGGAGGTGGAGTCGGAGGTCGCCGGGCTCGGGGCGAACCTGATCTTCGTCGTGCCGGGTGAGGTCTCCGCGATCGGCGCCGCACCCGCCACCAGCCCGCTCCAGCTCGACGACGTCGACCTGCTCGGGCGGGTCACCGGCAACCGTCAGTCGGTCGCAGTCCTCGTGTCCTCGGGTGCTTCCGTCCGGGCCGGGAGCGGCGAGGTCTTCGCCACCGTCAGCGGCACCAACGAGAACACCCCGCTCGTCTTCGACCGCGAGGTCGCCCGGGGCGAGTACTTCCGGGGTACGGACGTGGACACCCGGCGCCGGGTCGCGGTGCTGGGTTCGACGGTCGCGCGGACGCTGTTCCCAGGGGTGGAGCCGCTGGGCAGGCAGGTCACCGTGAACGGGGTGCGGTTCCGGGTGATCGGGGTCTTCGCGGACCAGGGCACGACCTTCGGCGTCGACCGCAACCTGGAGGTGCACGTCCCTGTCACGACCGCCCAGCGGCTCTTCGACGTACGGCGGGTGGACGCCCTCGCCGTCAAGGCGCCGTCGACCGAGGGGATCGAGGACCTCCAGGAGCGGATCGTCGACACGCTCGAGGCCAGGTACGAGGGGCAGACCTTCTCGGCGGTGACGCAGACCCAGATCCTCGGCACGGTCGGGCGCATCCTCAATCTACTGACCCTGATCCTCGCCGCGATCGCCGGGATCTCCTTGCTCGTCGGCGGCGTCGGCGTCTCGAACATCATGCTCGTGAGCGTCCAGGAGCGGACCCGGGAGATCGGGCTGCGCAAGGCACTGGGTGCCCGGCAACGCGACGTGCTGCTGCAGTTCCTCACCGAGGCCGTACTGCTCACCACCATCGGCGGGGTCCTGGGGATCGGGCTCGGCGTGGGTACGGCGCTGCTGGTCGAGCGCTACTCCCCCCTCCCGGCCTCGGTCGTGTGGTGGTCGCCGGTGCTCGCCTTCGCCGTCTCGGTGGGGGTCGGGGTGTTCTTCGGGGTCGCGCCCGCCCGCCGGGCCGGCCGGCTCGACCCGGTCGTGGCCCTACGCACCGAGTGAGCCGGGCTCCGCGCCGTCTCGTGATCGCCGGAGCGTCGGCTCCGGCGGCCCCCTCGCGGGGGTCAGCGGCGCCGGCCGACGCCCGCGGAGAAGTCCGCCGCGCTGCGGGGCGCGGGGCCGGCACCGTGGCGGGTGCCACCCTGCGCCCGGCGGCCCTCGCTCGGCGTGGTCACTGGTGCATC
>DASTQL010000036.1:0-2468 GCA_035761805.1 Jiangellales bacterium
CGTACGCCGAGTTCGACGCGCCGTTCGCGATGGCGGAGCGCATCGCGCTCGAGGAGCTGCGACTGACGGCGCTGGAGGATCGGGTCGCGGCCGAGCTGGCACTCGGTGCAGGCCCAGGACTCGTGGGGGAGCTCGAGGCACTGGTCGGCCGGCACCCGTGGCGGGAGCGGTTGTGGGCCCAGCTGATGACCGCGCTCTACCGGTCCGGCCGACAGGCCGAGGCCTTGAGTTCCTTCCGGCGGGCCCGGGCCGCACTGGTCGAGGAGCTGGGTGTCGAGCCGGGGCCGGAGCTGCGGGCGGTGGAGGCGCAGGTGCTGGCCCAGGACCCGCTCCTGCTGGCCGCCGACAGGGCCGTCGAGGGGCTGTCACCGGCGCTGGCCCCGGTCGGGCCGACGTTCGTGGGGCGGCAGGCCGAGCTCGCGGGGCTGGTCGAGGCGTACGAGCGGGCGGTCGCGGGCGCGGTGGAACGCGTCCTGGTGACCGGCCGGCACGGGATCGGCAAGACGCGGCTGCTAGCCGAGCTGGCTCGGGAGGTCCAGGCGCGCGGCGGTCGGGTCCAGGTCGGCGCGAGCGCCGCCTGGCCCGGCCATGACGGTGTCCCACTGGCGCTCCTCCTGGACGATCTCCAGCGGGCGTCGACAGCGGAGCTGGCGGACTTGGCGGAGCGGGTGGTCGCGGCCCGGCCGCCACTGCTCGTCGTGGGGACGTGCGTGTGGGAGGGCTTGACGTCGGGGGAGACCGCGGCGTTGTCAGGGATGTTCCGCGACCGGTTGGAGGTGCCACCGCTCCAGCCGCTCGAGGTGGCCCAGGTGGTGGCGTTGTACGTTCCGTCGGAAGCGGCCGAGGACGCCCTTGACGCCGTGACCACGGCCGGCGGTGTCCCCTTGCAGGTGCATGCGGCGGCCAGCCGGTACGGCGAGACGCTCGCGGCCGCCCAGGTGGAGGAAGCGGCAGCAGGCATCTCCGCACCCCGTCGGCGGCTGTCGGCGTCGCAGGAGCGGATCGCCGGCGGGGTGCTGGACCTGCAGCGGATCCGGCTGCTGCGCGCGGCGCACGACCCGGTCGACACGCCGCGGGTGCTCTGCCCGTACAAGGGTCTGGCGTTCTTCGACGTCGACGACGCCCCGTACTTCTTCGGCCGGGAGCGCCTGGTCGCCAGGCTGGTGGCACGGCTGGTGGATGCGCGGCTGCTGGCGGTGGTCGGCGCGTCGGGAAGCGGCAAGTCCTCGGTGGTCCGGGCCGGATTGGTCGCGGCAATCCGCGAGGGGATGCTGCCCGGCAGCCAGCGGTGGTCCGTCGTCGTGACCACACCGACCCAGCCGGTTCCGGACCTGCACGTTGCCGACGAAGATCGCCGCACGGTGCTGGTCGTGGACCAGTTCGAGGAGGTGTTCACGGCACTGTCCCCGAGCCAGCGGGCCGGGTACGCCGACTGGCTGGACACCGTGGCTGCCGACGATGCGACGAGCGTCGTGGTCGCGGTGCGCTCGGACTACTATCCGCAGGCTGCCGCGCACCGCAGCATCTCCGAGCTGCTCGCCGCCAACACGGTCCTGGTCGGGGAGATGACGCCGGACGAGCTGCTGCAGGCGATCGAGCTGCCGGCTGCCGCCGCCGGGCTGGAGCTCGAGCCCGGGTTCGCTGACACCGTTGCCGCCGACGTGGTGGGAGAGCCGGGTGGGTTGCCGCTCATGTCGACGGCGTTGCTGTCGGTGTGGGAGCGACGGCAGGGCCGCCGGTTGACGCTGGCGGCCTACCACGAGATCGGCGGGGTGCGTGCGGCCGTCGCGAGGCTCGCCGAGACCGCCTACCAGCAGCTCACTCCCGACCAGCAGACGGTTGCCCGGCGGACGCTGCTGCGCCTCGCCGATCCTGGTGAGGGTGGCGATCCGGTACGTCGCCGGGTGCCGATCGCGGAGGTCGCCCCGGACGGCGCCGCCGATGCCCAGAGAGTGCTGGATACGCTCGCGGCGCGGCGGCTGCTCACTGTCTCCGACACCCACGTCGAGGTCGCCCACGAAGCCGTGCTGCGGGAATGGCCGCGGCTGCGCGCCTGGCTCGACGACGACGAGGCCGGACGCCGGCTCCGCCGACACCTCGCCCCAGTGGCCACCGACTGGGAGTCCCGTGACCGCGACCAGGCCGAGCTCTACCGGGGCCCGCGCCTTGCCGCCGCCCTGGACTGGCAGCATCACCACCCCGACGATCTCACCGACCTCGAACATCAGTTCCTGAACGCCAGCCGGGAAGCCGGCGAGGCCGAGGCCCTGCGCCGCCGGCGCTCCATCCGGCGCCTTCGCGGCCTCGCTGTCGGCCTCGCCGCCGTGCTCGCCCTCGCCGTCGTGGCCGGGGTGATGTTCGTCAACCAGCGAAACCGTGCCGACGTACGAGCGCTGCAGGCGGCCGCGCTGAGCGAGAACCGCTGGGATCGCGCCCTGCTCTTGGCGGCCCAGGCACAGAGCTTCGAC
>DASTQL010000037.1:0-24204 GCA_035761805.1 Jiangellales bacterium
GCATGCCGCGGTGGTGTTCGAGTTGATGGCCGCGTTGGGCTGTTCGCAGCGGTCGGCGGCCAACCGGTTGGCCTTCGCCGCCCGGCTGGGCGGGCTGCCCGCGCTGGGGGAGGCGGCCCGGGCCGGCGAGTGCGATCTGCCGCTGCTGCACCTGGTGCTGGACAGGGTGGGCGGGCTGGACGACCCGGGGCTGCGGGTGGAGGCGGTGGACCGGTTCCTGGCCGCGCACGGGGTGCTGCCCGGCGGGTTGACCCGCCCGCAGGCGGGCCGGCTGTTGGGCCGGATGGTGGCCGCCCTGGACCCCGACGCGGCGCAGCGGCGGCAGGGGCACGCGCGGCGGGACCGGCGGGTGGGGCACCACCGCCCGGACGCGGCCGGGGAGGCGGGCAGCCTGGGCATGACCGGCCCGGCCGAACGGGTCGCGGTCTGCGAACGCGGGGTGCACTCGCTGGCCCGGGCCATCTGCGCCGACCCGCACGCCCCGCCCGGGCTGACCCTGGAGCAGGCCCGCTTCGACGCCCTGGTCTGGCTGATCACCGGCCAGCCGGCCATCACCCACCCGGCCTGGCCACCCCCCGACCACGACGACGACGTGGGCGCGGTCATCCCGGGGCTCGGTGGCCGGTGGGCGGGGCGGGTGGGGACCTCCGGCCCGGTGTGGGCCGCGGCGCCCGGAACGGGGACGCCGGGCCGGAGCCGGCCACCGGCGGGGATCCCGGCATCGTCGCCGCCGGCCCCGCCGCGGCCGGTGCCGGGTGCGGGTGCGGCGGCCGCGGGTGAGCGTGGGGGTGACCGCGCAGGTCACGGTGGCCCTGCCCACCCTGCTCGGGTTGGACGACGCGCCCGGGGAGCTGGCCGGGTCGGGCCCGGTGCCCGCGTCGGTGGCCCGCGAGCTGGCCGCGGCCGCGTCGCGGCGGCTGCTCACCGACCCGGCCGACGGGCACCTGCTCACCGCGCCGATCCGCGCCTACCGGCCCACCGCGGCGGTGCGCGCCTTCGTGCCGGCCCGCGCCGGCGGGGTGTGCGCCGCCCGCGGCTGCACCGCCCGGCACGACCTGCAGCTCGACCACGACACCCCGTGGCCGGCCGGGCCCACCGGGGCCGGCAACACCGTGCCGCTGCACCAGCCGCACCACGACGCGAAGACCTGCGGCGTCCGGTGCCACCGGCTGCACCCCGACAGCGGGGCGCTGACCCAGACCAGCCCACTGGGCCGGTCCTACACCACCGTGCCGCTGCCCCCACTGGGCGACCCGGACCTCACCGCCCTGGTCCGGGCCCGGCTGCACCGGCTGGTCCAGCGCACCCGCCGACGAGGCGGCCCCTCCCAGACCACCGGCCCCCCGAACACGCCCACCAACCCGCCGGCTGAGCGCCCGTGCGCCGTCCGGATGGTTCCGTCACGCACACTGGTCGGGTGGACCGACGTCGCCCGCTCCCGTTCGCCGCTGCCGCGGTGGCCGTCGTCCTGGCCGCCGCCTGCTCGTCAGGCGGAGCGCCAGAGGCGACGACCGATGGGCCCGCCCAAGGGGCGACAGCGACAGCAACGCCGCAGCCGCGGACGTTGAGCATCGTGGCCACTGGCGACGTGCTGCTCCACGAGCGCCTCTGGACCCAGGCCGGCGAGGACGCAGCGGCAACGGGTGCCGGGGACATGGACTTCGCGCCCATGCTCGAGCCCATCCGGCCGGTCGTCGAGGCGGCCGACCTGGCCGTCTGTCACCTCGAGGTGCCGCTGGCGCCCCAAGGTGGTCCCTACCGCGGCTACCCGTCGTTCTCGGGCCCTCCCCAGGTCCTGGACGGACTGGTCACCACCGGCTACGACGCCTGCACCACCGCCTCCAACCACACCTTCGACGCCGGGGCCGACGGCGTCGATCGCACCCTGGGCGCCCTGGACACGGCCGGGCTCGCCCACGCCGGCAGTGCCCGGTCCCCCGAGGAGGCCGCCGAGCCGCGGCTGGTCGAGGTCGAGACGGAGCACGGCAGTGTCACCGTCGGCCTGCTGTCCTTCACGTACGGGTTCAACGGCGTTCCCTACCCGGACGGCGAGGAGTGGCGCAGCAACGTCATCGACGAGGAGCGGATCCTGGCCGACGCCGCCGCCACTCGCGCAGCCGGGGCGGAGGTCGTCGTGGTCGCGATGCACTGGGGCACCGAGTACGTCCACGAGCCGAACGCCGAGCAGATCGACCTGGCCCCGCGCCTGATCGCGTCTCCGGACGTGGACCTCCTGCTCGGCCACCACGCCCATGTCGTGCAGCCGGTCGAGCAGGTCGACGGCGAGTGGGTCGTCTACGGCCTGGGCAACCTGATGGCCGCCCACCGGACACCGGGCGAGGCGCAGTCGGAGGGTCTCCTCGTACGGGTGGAACTCACCGAGCAGCCGGACGGGAGCTTCGCCGCGACAGCGGCCGCGTACGCGCCGCTGCTCGTCACCGACGCGTTCCCGGTCCGGGTGCTGGACGTGGGACAGGCGTTGGTCGCCGGAGACCACGGCACCGCTGGTGAGCAACGGCTGCGGACCGCCTGGGACCGCACCACCGAGGTCGTGGAGAGCAGGGGCGGCGCCGCCGCGGGGCTGCGCCCGATCACCACCCCCTGACCCGGATATCCTCGCCGCGCACGTCCGCCCCCGCCGAGGAGCTCCACCGTGATCCTGCGCATGTCGAGCCTGTTCCTGCGTACGCTGCGCGAGGACCCGGCCGACGCCGAGGTGCCCAGCCATCGGCTGCTGGTCCGGGCGGGGTACGTGCGGCGCGCGGCCCCCGGCATCTACTCCTGGCTCCCGCTGGGCTACCTGGTCTACCGCAACGTCGAGCGGGTCGTCCGCGAGGAGATGGACCGGGCGGGCTTCCAGGAGGTGCACTTCCCGGCGCTGCTGCCCCGTGAGCCGTACGAGGAGACCGGCCGCTGGACCGAGTACGGGGACAACCTCTTCCGGCTCAAGGACCGCCGCGGCGCCGACTACCTCCTCGGCCCAACGCACGAGGAGATGTTCACGCTGCTGGTGAAGGACCTGTACTCCTCGTACAAGGACCTACCGCTGTGCATCTACCAGATCCAGACCAAGTACCGAGACGAGGCACGGCCGCGCGCCGGCCTGCTCCGCGGACGCGAGTTCGTGATGAAGGACTCGTACTCCTTCGACGTCGACGATGCGGGGCTGGAGCGCTCGTACCTGCGGCACCGGGACGCCTACATCGCGACCTTCGACCGGCTGGGCATGCAGTACGTCATCGTGGCGGCGATGTCCGGGGCGATGGGCGGTTCGGCCAGCGAGGAGTTCCTCGTCCCGGCCGCGTCCGGCGAGGACACCTTCGTGCGCTGCACGGCGTGCGACTACGCCGCCAACGTCGAGGCCGTACAGGTGCGCGCACCCGACCCCGTCCCGTACGAGGACGTGCCCTCGGCGCACGCCGAGGACACGCCCGACACCCCGACCATCGAGACGCTGGTCGACCACCTCAACGAGCGGTTCCCGCGCGAGGACCGGGCGTGGACGGCGGCCGACACCCTCAAGAACGTGCTCGTCGTCGTCGTGCACCCCGACGGGAGGCGCGAACCCCTGGCGGTCGGCGTGCCGGGTGACCGTGAGGTCGACCTCAAGCGGCTCGAGGCGCAGGTGCACCCCGGCGAGCTCGACGCCTTCACCGACGCCGACTTCGCCGCGCACCCGTTGCTCGCCAAGGGCTACATCGGTCCTGGCGCGCTGGGGGAGAAGGGCCCGTCGGGCATCCGCTACCTGCTGGACCCGCGGGTCGTCGAGGGCACCCGCTGGGTCACCGGCGCCGACGTGACCGGCAACCACGTGATCGACCTCGTGGCCGGGCGGGACTTCACCGCCGACGGGGTCATCGAGGCCGCCGAGGTGCGCGACGGCGACCCGTGCCCCGTGTGCGGGAGCCCGCTGGAGACCGCCCGCGGCATCGAGATGGGACACATCTTCCAGCTCGGCCGCAAGTACGCCGAGGCCCTCGGCCTCCAGGTGCTGGACGAGAAGGGCAAGCTGGTCACGGTGACCATGGGGTCCTACGGCATCGGGGTCTCGCGCGCCGTCGCCGCGATCGTCGAGAACTCCCACGACGAGCTGGGCATCGTGTGGCCACGGGAGGTCGCCCCCGCAGACGTCCACCTCGTCGCGACCGGCAAGGACGAGCAGGTGTTCCAGGTCGCCGACCGGCTCGCCGGGGAGCTCGAGACCGCCGGGGTCCGCGTCCTCCAAGACGACCGTCGCAGGGTCAGCCCCGGCGTGAAGTTCACCGATGCCGAGCTGCTCGGGATGCCGACGATCGTGACCGTGGGCAAGCGGCTCGCCGACGGTGTGGTCGAGGTCCGCGACCGCCGCACCGGTGAGCGCGAGGACGTCCCCGTGGAGGGCGCTGTCGCCCGGCTGCTCGAGATCAGCCGTGCGGGCGGCTACATCGGCGGGCCGACCGTGGCGTAGGTGGTCGTGCCGATCAGCAGGTCGGCGGGGTGTGACATGCACAACGGGGCCGCTACTGTGGCGCTCGGCCGGTGCGGGGAGATCCCCGGCGGGCACTCCCGGGACACCGGCGTCCCCGCCTCGTGGAGGGAGTGCGCATGCCCCGGGTCCGAGTCACCGTCGACGGCACCGTCCAGGAGCACGAGGTGGAGCCCCGGCTGTTGCTGGTGCACTTCCTCCGCGACCTGGCGGGCAGGGTCGGCACCCCAGTCGGGTGCGACACCTCCAACTGCGGGGCCTGCACCGTCCTGGTCGACGGTGCCAGCGTCAAGAGCTGCTCGGTGCTTGCGGTCCAGGTGGACGGCAGCGACGTCACCACGATCGAGGGACTCGCCACGGACGGCCGCTTCCACCCGGTCCAGGAGGCGTTCCACGAGAACCACGGGCTCCAGTGCGGCTACTGCACGCCGGGCATGGTCATGGCCTCGGTCGACCTGCTCTCGACGAACCCCGACCCCGACGAGCAGCAGGTCCGTGAGGCCCTGGAGGGCAACCTCTGCCGGTGCACCGGCTACCACAACATCGTCCGGGCGGTGCTCGCCGCCGCGCGGACCATGCGCTCGGACGCGAGTCCCGTGGGAGGGCAGGCATGACCGCCACCCAGGCCGCCCCGACCCGCTGGGTCGGCCTGCCCCAGCCCCGCCGCGAGGACGCCCGCCTGCTCACCGGGCAGACCAGCTGGACGGACAACATCCGCCTGCCGCGGATGCTCCACGCCGCCATCCTGCGCAGCCCGATGGCACACGCGCGCATCGTCTCCGTCGACGTCTCGGCCGCCCTGGAACGCCCGGGCGTGGTCGCGGCCTTCAGCGGGGCCGACCTGGCCGGGGCCTGGTCCAGCCTGCCCACCGCCTGGACCGTCTCCCCCGACATGAAGTCCCCGCCCCATCTCCCGCTCGCCACCGACAAGGCCCGGCACGTCGGCGACGGCGTCGCGGTGGTGGTCGCGACCTCCCGCGACGCCGCGGCCGACGCCCTGGAGGCGATCGACGTCGAGTACGAGCCGCTGCCGGCTGTCATCGACATGGAGGCGGCCCTCGCCGAGGGCTCCGCCCTGGTGCACGACGAGGTCCCCGGCAACCTGTGCTTCACCTGGCGCGAGGACCACGGGGACTACGCCGCCACGACGACCGGCGACGACGTCGTCGTCGTGCGCCGGCGCTACGTCAACCAGCGGCTGATCCCAACCCCGATGGAACCCCGGGCCGTCGTGGCCTCGGCCACGCCGTCGACGGGTGAGGTGACGATCTGGTCCTCGACCCAGGTGCCGCACTTCGTCCGGATCTTCGTCGCCCTCAACGCCGGCTGGCCGGAGCACAAGGTGCGGGTCATCGCGCCGGACGTGGGCGGCGGCTTCGGGTCCAAGCTCGACGTGTACGCGGAGGAGGTCATCGTCCCGGTGCTCGCCACCCGGCTGGGCCGGCCGGTGGCCTGGACGGAGAGCCGCAGCGAGAACTGCCAGGCCACCATCCACGGGCGGGACCTGATCCAGGACGTCGAGATCAGCGCAACGCGCGACGGCCGGGTCCGGGGGCTCAAGGTCGACCTGACGACCGACATGGGCGCCTACCTGCAGCTGCTGACGCCGAGCATCCCGCTCCTCGGCCGCTACATGTACCCCGGCATCTACCGGTTCGAGGCCCACACGCTGACCTGCCGCGGCGTCTTCACCACCAAGACCCCCACCGACGCCTACCGCGGGGCGGGTCGCCCGGAGGCCACCTTCGTGATCGAGCGGATCATGGACGAGCTTGCCGCCGAGCTCGGCATCGAGCCCCTCGAGCTGCGCCGGCGAAACTGGATCCCGCACGACCAGTTCCCGTACACCAGCGTCTGCGGGCTCGAGTACGACAGCGGCAACTACGAGGCGGCGACCGACAAGGCCACGGACCTGTTCGGCTACGACGAGCTGCGGGCCGAGCAGGCGAGGCGGCGGGAGAGCGGCGACCCCGTCCAGCTGGGCATCGGGATCTCCACGTACACCGAGATGTGCGGCCTGGCCCCCTCCAGGTGGCTGGGTCGCGAGGGCTACGTGGCGGGCGGTTGGGAGGCCGCCACTGTCCGGGTGACCCTGACCGGTCAGGTCGAGGTGGTCGTGGGGACCTCCCCGCACGGTCAGGGACACGGCACGACGTTCGCGCAGGTCGCCGCCGACGCTCTGGGGGTCCCGTACGAGTCGGTGGAAGTCGTGTACGGGGACACGTCGCGCGCCCCCATGGGCCTGGACACCTACGGCTCGCGGTCGCTGGCGGTGGGCGGCGTGGCCATCGTGCGGGCCGCGGAGAAGGTGGTCGAGCAGGCCCGCGCCGTCGCCGCGCACCTGCTCGAGGCGGACCCCAGGGACGTGGAGTTCGAGGCGGGGACCTTCCGGGTGCGGGGCACCCCGGGTGAGGGCAGGACGATCCAGGAGGTCGCCGGTGCGGCGTTCGTCGCCCACGACCTGCCCGAGGGGGTCGAGCCGTTCCTGGCGGCCACCGCCGTCCTCGACCCCGAGACCTTCTCCTTCCCGCACGGTACCCATCTGTGTGCCGTCGAGGTGGACACGGAGACCGGCTTCGTCCGGATCCGGTCCTACGTCGCCGTCGACGACGTGGGCACGGTGGTGAACCCGCTGGTGGTCGAGGGCCAGGTCCACGGTGGCATCACCCAGGGCGTGGCGCAGGCGCTGTTCGAGGAGGCCTTCTACGACGACGACGGCAACCTGCTCACCTCCACGCTCGTCGACTACACGGTCCCGTCCTCCGCCGACGTCCCCTCCTGGACCGTCGACCGCACGGAGACCCCGGCCACGACCAACCCGCTGGGCGTCAAGGGGGTGGGGGAGACGGGTGCCATCGCGTCGACCCCGGCCGTGGTCAACGCGGTCGTCGACGCCCTCCGCCCGTACGGCGTGACCGACGTGCGCATGCCCTGCACGCCCGAACGCGTGTGGCGCGCGATCCAGGGAGGTACGCAGTGATCCCCGCGGCTTTCGACTACGTACGGCCGGGCTCGATCGACGAGGCCGTCGGCGCCCTCACCGAGCACGGTGACGAGGCCAAGGTCCTGGCCGGGGGCCAGTCGCTGATCCCCTTGCTGCGCCTGCGGCTGGCCTACCCCTCCGTCCTCGTCGACGTGGGCCGGCTCGCCGAGCTCCGGGGCGTACGCGACGACGGCGACGCCCTCGTGGTGGGCGCGGCCACGCCGCACCACGACGTGATGACGGACCCTCTCGTCCGCGAGCACCTCCCGCTGGTGGCCGAGGCGACCGCCACGGTCGCCGACCCGGCGGTCCGCCACCGCGGCACCTTCGGCGGTGCGCTGGCCCACGCTGACCCCGCCGGCGACCTCCCGGCGGTGGCCCTCGCCCTTGGTGCGGTGATGGAGGTGGCCGGGCCGGCCGGCCGCCGGCAGGTCCCCGCGGCGCACTTCTTCCAGGACTACCTGCAGACCGACCTTGGCCCGGACGAGCTGCTCGTCTCGGTGCGGCTGCCCAAGCCGGGACCGGGGTGGGGTCACCGCTACGAGAAGTTCCAACGCGTCGCCCAGGCGTGGGCGGTCGTGGGCGTGGCGGCCCTGGTGCGCCGCGACGACGGACGGGTCGCCGAGGTGAGGGTCGCGCTGACCAACATGGGCACGACGCCTGTCCGGGCGGCGGCCGTCGAGGCGGCCGCAGCCGGGGCCGAGGCGACCGTCGCCGCACTCACCGCCGCGGCCGAGCACGCCCCCGAGGGCACCGACCCGCCGGCCGACCTGAACGCGCAGCCGGACTACCGCCAGCACCTCTCCCGCGTGCTGACGCGGCGTGCCCTCGTCGCGGCGGTGGGAGCCTGATGGAGCTCGAGCACTCGTTCGTGGTCCCGGTCACCCCGGAGGAGGCGTGGCCGGTGCTGCTCGACGTCCGACGGGTCGCACCCTGCATGCCGGGTGCGCGGCTCGAGTCGGTGGACGGCGAGGAGTTCCACGGCTCGGTGACGGTCAAGGTCGGGCCGATCCAGGTCACGTACGGCGGTACGGCGCGCTTCCTCGAGCGCGACGACGCGGCGCACCGGGTCGTCATCGACGCGCGCGGCAAGGAGAAGCGGGGCGCGGGTACGGCGACCATGACGGTCCGGGCGCATCTCGAGCCCACCGAGGGCGGGACGCGGGTGACGGCGCTGACCGACCTCGCCGTCACCGGCCGCCCCGCGCAGTTCGGCCGCAGCGTCATGGCCGACGTCGGGTCGCGGATCATCGACCGGTTCTCCGCCTGCCTGGCCGAGCAGCTGGGCGCGGCGGGCGGCGAACCCGTCCTCGCGCCCGCTGCCGAGCCGATCACCGCGGCCGAGCCGGCTCCGGAGGCCGAGCCGATCGACCTGCTGGGGACGGCCGGGGTCCCCGTGGCCAAGCGGGTGGCTCCCGTGCTGGTCGGGCTGCTCCTGCTGTGGGTGGTCTGGCGCCTGGTCCGACGCCGTCGTCGCGGCTAGCCGCTCACGGGGCCGGGTCCAGACCCGGGAGCGCGGTGACGGCACCGGACCAGGAGGCCCCTCGCACCGCGGCGTCCGCCAGCGAGCGGGCGGCCGTCTCACGCAGTGCGGACGAGCCGGCCGCGGCGACCAGCTCCGCGAGCAGCACCGCCTGCCGGGCCTCGAGCAAGCCGGCCAGCTCGCGGGCCTCGGCGGCGGTGCGCACCGGCAGCGGCAGCGCGTAGCCGGGCAGTGCGGCAACCGGCTCGGCCCCCGAGTCGCGCAGCAGCCGGGCCAGGTCGTCCCGGCGCCGGCGATGGGTGTCGAAGGCCGCGCGGGCCGGCTCCTCCTCGTCACCGGTCAGCACACCACCGACCACGCCGTAGCCGTAGACGCAGGCGTGCTCCCCGGCCAGTGCCGCCTGCAGGGCTGCTACCTCGCTCATGCCCCACCGGCGAGAAGTGCGGCGTGTGCCGCCTCCGCCGCCCCTATCGATGCGAGCACTGCGGCCAGTCCCTGGTCCGTGCTGGCGAGGCAGTCGAGCAGTCGCTCGGCCGCCGCGTCCGCCTCGGCCTCCCGCACCGCGGCCAGGGCCGCCGCCTGGTCGTCGGGAACCCCCGGTGGCGGTGTCGTCGTCGGCCCCGTCGCGGTGACGGCCGGCCGGGGGGCGGTGGTGCCCGCGAGGGCGTCCAGGTGGACCCGGTGGTGCCCCGTCGCCGGCGCCAACGCCGAATTCAGGCCGGGGTGGCGCGCCACGGTCGCGGCGTGCAGCGCGACCAGGGCCTCCTCGGCCCGGCGCGCCGACTCGCGTACGCCGGCGTCGGGGTCCGGCACCGGCGCCGGTGACGGCGGGTCCGAGGGGGCCGGCGCCCCGCCGCCACGGCTGCAGGCCGTGGTGCCCAGCCCGGTACCGACCAGGCCGACCAGGCCTGCGAACCCGCCGACCAGGGCGGAGCGCCGGGAGGGAGCAGGCGGCTGGCCGGGCACCGGAGCACGGTAGCCCGCGCCCCCGCTAGGGTGGGCGGCGATCCCGCCAGGGGCGGCCGCCGGGGTCGGGACCCCGATACGTCGCTCGAGGACAACTGGACAGCGAGGAGGACCGATGACGGCGTCCCCCGACCTGCTCCGCAGCGTCTGCGAGCCGCTCTGCTCGGCGGCGGGGCTGGAGCTCGAGGCCCTGGAGGTCTCCCCCACGGGACGCCGGCGGCGCATCCTCCTCGTCGTCGACCGGGACGGCGGAGTCGGCCTCGACGAGTGTGCCGACTTGTCCCGTGCGGTCTCTGACGCGCTCGACGGCGGCGACGTGATGGGCGACGCCCCGTACACCCTCGAGGTCAGCTCACCTGGTGTCTCCCGACCGCTGACCCTGCCGCGGCACTGGCGCCGCAACACCGGTCGACTGGTGCGCGTCGTCCTCGCGTCCGGCGGCGAGGTGACCGGGCGGGTGGTGGGCGCCGACGACGACGGCGCGGACGTCGACGTCGACGGCCGCCCGCGACGCCTGGCGTATGCCGACGTCGGCAAGGCCCGGGTCCAGGTGGAGTTCCGCCGCGGGGTCGGCGACGTCGACGGGGAGGGGTGACTCGTGGACATCGACCTCACGGTCCTGCGCGCGCTGGAGCGCGAGAAGGAGATCTCCTTCGACCTCGTGGTCGAGGCCCTGGAGCAGGCTCTGCTGATCGCCTACCAGCGCACGGAGGGTGCTCACGCCCATGCCCGGGTCGAGCTGGACCGCCGTACCGGGCACGTCACCGTCTGGGCGCAGGAGCTCGACGAGGCGGGCGCCGTCGTCCGGGAGTGGGACGACACCCCGGCGGGCTTCGGCCGGATCGCGGCGACCACCGCCAAGCAGGTCATCCTGCAGCGGCTGCGCGACGCCGAGGACGACATCACCTTCGGCGAGTTCCTCGGCCGGGAGGGAGACGTCCTCTCCGGCACCATCCAGCAGGGGCACGACGCTCGCATGGTCTACGTCGACCTCGGCAAGGCCGAGGCCGTGCTGCCCCCGCAGGAGCAGGTCCCGGGTGAGCGCTACGAGCACGGCACCCGGATCAAGTGCTACGTCGTCCAGGTGCGCAAGGGCATGCGTGGGCCGGTCATCACGCTGTCCCGGACCCATCCCAACCTCGTCCGCAAGCTGTTCGCGCTCGAGGTCCCCGAGATCGCCGACGGGACGGTCGAGATCGTCGGGATCGCCCGCGAGGCCGGTCACCGCAGCAAGATCGCGGTGCGTTCGCACCGGCCCGGGGTCAACGCCAAGGGGGCCTGCATCGGTCCGATGGGTGCCCGGGTCCGGGCCGTGATGCACGAGCTCCACGGTGAGAAGATCGACATCGTCGACTGGTCCGACGACCCGGCCGAGCTCGTCGCGCACGCGCTGTCCCCCGCCCGGGTGCAGCGGGTGGAGGTCGTCGATGCCGAGGCACGCTCGGCGCGCGTCGTCGTGCCCGACTACCAGCTCTCGCTGGCGATCGGCAAAGAGGGGCAGAACGCCCGGCTCGCCGCGCGGCTCACCGGGTGGCGGATCGACATCCGGTCCGACACGGCCCCGGCCGGTCCGGTCGGCGAGTGAGCCGGAGCAGGTAGACTGACCGGTGCAACGTCGCGCGCCCATGCCCCTGCGCACCTGTGTGGGGTGTCGTGAGCGTGCGGGCAAGTCCGAACTGCTGCGTGTCGTCGCGGCCGGTGAGGAGGCGGGCCGTCGAGGTCCCGACCTCGTCCCCGACCCGCGCGGCCGGCTCCCCGGGCGGGGCGCGTACCTCCACCCCGATCCGAGGTGCCTCGACCTCGCCGAGCGCCGTCGGGCGTTCCCGCGGGCCCTGCGCCTGCCGGGCCCGCTCGACACCACGGCGCTGAGGCGGTGGGTCGAGGCCGGCGGCGACGAGGGCAGGACGAAGAGAGGAGGCGGGACGTGACCCCCGCGGGCGATCGATGAGATGCGCACGATGAGCATGTCCGAGCACTAACCGGTCTGTGCCCACGGGGGCCCGGACCGAGAAGGAGAGCAGTGGCTAAGGTCCGGGTTTACGAGCTCGCCAAGGAGCTGGGAGTCGAGAGCAAGGTCGTGCTGACCAAGCTCAACGAGCTCGGCGAGTTCGTCCGATCGGCCTCCTCGACCATCGAGGCGCCGGTCGTCCGCAAGCTTCGGGAGGCGCTGGCCGACTCCGGCGCCCCCGCCCCGTCGGCACGCAAGGCTCCCGTTGCCGCGAAATCGGCGGCTCCCGCGGCGCCGGCCGCGCCCCCGACCCCCGCGGCGGCCCCCGTGCCGCCCGCCCCCGTCGCCCCGGCACCCGAGCCGCCGGCAACCGGTGTGCCGGCTCCGGCCGAGCCGGCCCCTCTGCCCCCGGCGGCGGCCCCGCGTCCCGCACCCCGACCGAGCGCCCCCGGGGCCCCGCCGGCGCGCCCGCAGGCCCCGGCCGCGTCCGCCGGTGCGCCGGCGAAGCCCACGCCGGGCGCGCGACCGGGTCAGCCCCGGCCGGGCAACAACCCCTTCAGCAGCACCGACTCGACCGGCATGGGACGCCCGGCGCGCCCGTCCGGTCCGCGGCCGGGCAACAACCCGTACACGTCGGGGGCGAGCACCGGCATGGGGCGCCCGCCCCGTTCGGGTGCGCCGGGTGCCCGCCCCAGCCCGGGGGCCATGCCCCCGCGGCCCGGCGGCGGCGCCGGCCCGGGTGGTCCGCGTCCGAACCCGGGGATGATGCCCAAGCTGCCCCCGCCCTCCCCTACCGGTGCGCCGGGCCGCGGCGCCCCCGGCGGTGGGCGCCCCGGGCAGGGTGGCCGTGGCGGCCCCGGCGGAGGTCGTGGCGGCGGCTTCGCCGGTCGTCCGGGGGCCGGCGGTGGCTTCGGCGGCGGCTTCGCCGGCCGGCCCGGCGGCGGTGGCGGACGCGGGCGTGGTGGCACCGCAGGTGCCTTCGGGCGCCCGGGCGGCCCGACCCGTCGCGGCCGCAAGAGCAAGCGGCAGAAGCGCCAGGAGTTCGACAACATGCAGGCGCCCTCGATCGGGGGCGTGCGGATCCCGCGCGGCAACGGACAGGTCGTCCGGCTCCCCCGCGGGGCGTCGCTGTCCGACTTCGCGGAGCGCATCGACACCGAGGCGGCGGGCCTGGTCCAGGTCCTCTTCCACCTCGGCGAGATGGTGACGGCGACGCAGTCCGTGGACGCCGACACCTTCAAGCTGCTGGGCGAGGAGCTCGGCTACCAGGTCGAGGTCGTGTCGCCGGAGGACGAGGACCGCGAGCTGCTGGAGTCCTTCCACATCGACTTCGACGCCGAGGACGACGCCGACGCCGTGCCCCGGCCCCCCGTGGTCACCGTCATGGGTCACGTCGACCACGGCAAGACCAAGCTGCTGGACGCCATCCGCAACGCCAACGTCGTGGCTGCCGAGGCCGGTGGCATCACCCAGCACATCGGGGCCTACCAGGTGCACGTCGACCACGAGGGCCAGGACCGCGCGCTCACCGTCATCGACACGCCCGGCCACGAGGCCTTCACGGCCATGCGTGCCCGCGGCGCGGAGGTGACCGATATCGCGATCCTCGTGGTGGCCGCCGACGACGGCGTGATGCCGCAGACCACCGAGGCGCTCAACCACGCCCAGGCCGCCGGTGTCCCGATCGTGGTCGCCGTCAACAAGGTCGACAAGGAGGGTGCCAACCCGGCCAAGATCCGCCAGCAGCTCACCGAGTACGGTCTGGTGGCCGAGGAGTACGGCGGCGACACGATGTTCGTCGACGTCTCGGCGCTCAGGCGCACGGGCATCGACAGCCTGCTCGAGGCGGTGCTGCTGACCGCGGACGCCGCACTCGACCTGCGGGCCGACCCGGACATGCCGGCGCGCGGCGTGGCGATCGAGGGCCACCTCGACAAGGGACGCGGCCCGGTGGCCACGGTGCTCGTGCAGCGCGGCACCCTGCGCCCCGGCGACGCCATCGTCACCGGCCAGTCCTACGGCCGCGTCCGCGCCATGCTCGACGAGTTCGGCGAGCCGGTCACCGCGGCGGCGCCGTCGCGTCCGGTCCAGGTGCTCGGGCTCACCGGCGTACCGTCCGCCGGCGACAAGTTCCTCGTCGCCGACGACGACCGGACCGCCCGGCAGATCGCCGAGAAGCGCGAGGCCATGGAGCGTGCCGCGGCCAACGCCCGCGCCCGCAAGCGGGTCACGCTCGAGGGCTGGCTCACCGAGGCCAAGGTCGAGACGCTCAACCTCATCCTCAAGGGCGACGTCTCCGGCTCGGTCGAGGCGTTGGAGGACGCGCTGCTCAAGCTGGACGTCGGCGAGGAGGTCTCGCTGCGGATCATCGGCCGGGGGGTCGGCGCGATCACGCAGAGTGACATCATGCTGGCGGCGGCCTCGGACGCGATCATCATCGGCTTCAACGTCCGGCCGGAGGGCAAGAACAGCGAGCTCGCCGACCGCGAGGGTGTCGAGATCCGCTACTACTCGGTCATCTACCAGGCGATCGAGGAGATCGAGGCGGCACTCAAGGGGATGCTCAAGCCGGAGTTCGAAGAGATCCAGCTCGGCACCGCGGAGATCCGCGAGGTCTTCCGGTCCAGCAAGTTCGGCAACATCGCGGGCTGCATGGTCACCGGGGGCGTCATCCGCCGCAACGCCAAGGCCCGTCTACTGCGCGACGGCATCGTGGTCTCCGACAACCTGGCCGTGGAGTCGCTGCGACGGTTCAAGGACGACGCCACCGAGGTCCGCGAGGGCTTCGAGTGCGGTGTCGGCCTCGGCTCGTTCAACGACATCCAGGTCGGCGACGTCATCGAGACCTACGAGATGCGCGAGAAGCCCAGGGTCTGACCGGGCTTGTTCACCGCCACCCTGACCCTGGACCTGCTGCTCGGCGACGTGCACTCCCTCAAGGGGAAGCGCGCCGTCGTGCGGCCGGTGGTCGCCGAGCTCCGCCGCCGCTTCCCGGTGTCGGCGGCGGAGGTCGGCCACCTGGACCTACACCGGCGGGCGGAGATCGGGGTGGCCGTGGTGGCCGCCAACGCGGCGCACTGCGAGGAGGTGCTCGACGCGGTGGAGCACCTCGTCGCCCGTCGCCCCGAGCTCGAGCTGCTCGCCGCCCGCCGCCAGCTGCTTGCTGGCACCGACGACTGACCACGACCGAGGAGGACGACGTGGCCGACCACGCACGGGCCCGCAGGCTCGCCGACCGGATCAAGGTGGTCGTCGCCGAGACGCTCGAGCGGCGGGTCAAGGACCCGCGCCTGGGCTTCGTGACCGTGACCGACACGCGCGTCACCGGGGACCTCCGGGAGGCGACGGTCTTCTACACCGTCTACGGCGACGACACCGAGCGCGCCGACACCGCCGCGGCACTGGAGAGCGTCAAGGGACTGCTGCGGTCCGAGGTCGGTCGCCAGACCGGGGTGCGCTTCACCCCCACGCTCGCGTTCGTGGCCGATGCCGTCCCGGACAACGCCCGCCAGATCGAGGACCTCCTTCGCCGCGCCCGGGAGTCGGACGCCGAGCTGGCCCGTGGAGCCGCCGGGGCGGCCTTCGCCGGGGACCCGGACCCCTACCGCACGACCGTCGTCGACGAGGACCACGAGGAGGACGACCTCGAGGGCGGCCGGTCGGCGTGAGCCCGGCCCCCGACGGCGTCGTCGTCGTCGACAAGCCCTCCGGCCTGACCTCGCACGACGTGGTCGCCCGGGTCCGTCGCCTGGCGGGAACGCGCCGGGTGGGTCACGCGGGGACCCTCGACCCGATGGCGACGGGTGTGCTCGTCCTGGGCGTCGAGCGCGCCACCAGGCTGCTCGGCCACCTCGCGCTCACGGAGAAGGCCTACGACGCCCGGATCCGGCTCGGGGCGTCCACCGTCAGCGACGACACCCAGGGGGAGGTGGTCTCCACCGCCGACGCCTCCGCCGTCCCGGACAGTGCGATCGCCGCGGAGGTCGCCGCCCTCACCGGCGAGATCCTGCAGGTCCCGAGCCGGGTGTCCGCCCTCAAGGTCGAGGGCCGTCGGGCCCACGAGCGGGTGCGCGACGGGGAGGCGGTCGAGCTGGCCGCCCGGCCGGTCACGGTGCACCGGTTCGAGGTCGTCACGCTCCACCGGGACGGGGGTCCGTACGTGGACCTCGACGTCGAGGTCGACTGCTCGTCGGGCACGTACGTGCGGGCGCTGGCCCGTGACCTCGGCGCAGCCCTGGGGGTGGGCGGCCACCTCACCGCCCTGCGGCGCACCCGCGTGGGCCCCTACGACCTGGCCGTCGCCCACACCCTGGAGGAGCTGGCCGACGAGCTCACCATCCTGCCGCTGGCCGACGCGGCCGCGGCGGCGTTCCCCCGCCACGAGGTCGACGAGGAGACCGCCCGTCGCCTGCGGCACGGCATGGCGATCCCCCGTACGGGGCTGGGGGAGGGCCCGGTCGCCGTCTTCGGGCCGGGCGGGGACTTCCTGGCCCTCGTGGAGGACCGGGGGCCGCGGGCCAAGCCGCTGGCCGTCTTCGGGACGGACTGACCCGGCCGCGCCCGTGCGCGTGTCTGGCAGGCTGTGCCGGCGGACGTTCCTGTTGGGAGGACCAGGGTGGAGGTTTGGCGCTCGCTGGAGGCGGCCGCGCAGGCCGCGGCCGGCCGACGGGGCAGCGTCGTCACCATCGGGGTCTTCGACGGCGTGCACCGAGGGCACCGGGCCGTGGTGCGCCATGCCGCGGACCGGGCCCGAGCCGCCGGGCTGCCGCTCGTGGTGCTCACCTTCGACCCGCACCCCCTGACCGTCGTACGGCCGGGGAGCGCTCCGCCCCTCGTCGCGTCGGTCGACCACCGGGCCAGGTTGCTGGGGCAGGCGGGTGCCGACGAGGTGCTGGTCCTGCCCTTCACCCTCGACCGCTCGCAGCAGGTGGCGGAGGACTTCGTCCGCGAGGTGCTCGTCGAGGCCCTGCGGGCCCGGGTCGTCGTGGTGGGCGCCGACTTCCGCTTCGGCCACAAGGCCGCCGGCGACCTGGCGCTGCTGACCGAGCTGGGTGGGTGCCACGGCTTCGAGGTCGACGCGGTCGGACTGCTCGGCGACGGCACCCACGGTCCCCGCTGGTCCTCGACGTACGTCCGGGAGCACGTGGCCTCCGGCGACGTCGTCCGGGCGGCGGAGGCACTCGGTCACCTGTTCCGCGTCGAGGGCGTCGTCGTGGAGGGCGACCGGAGGGGTCGGGGCCTCGGCTACCCGACCGCCAACGTCCCCGTGGACGACGGGATGCTCGCCCCCGCCGACGGCGTCTACGCGGGGTGGCTGGTGCGCCTGGACGACCCACGCGGGCAGCGGCTCCCGGCCGCCGTCTCGGTGGGGACCAACCCCACCTTCGGCGGGACGCAGCGCCGGGTCGAGGCGTACGTCCTGGACCGCGACGACCTCGACCTGTACGGCGTCCCGGTGGCGGTCGAGCTGGTCGAGCGGATCCGTGCCATGGAACGCTTCGACGACGTGGACGCCCTGGTCGACCACATGCGCCGGGACGTCGAGCGGGCGCGCGCCCTGCTGGCGCGCTGAGCCGAGGAGGCCCGGTGGAGTACCGAACGCTGGGGCGCAGCGGTTGCGCCGTGTCCACCTACGCGCTGGGCACGATGACCTTCGGCGCGGAGACCGACGAGGCGGGCAGCCACGACCAGCTGGACGCCTTCGTCGAGGCGGGTGGGACGCTGGTCGACGTCGCCGACGTCTACGCGGCCGGGGCGAGCGAGGAGATCGTGGGGCGCTGGCTCTCCGCCCGCCCGGCCGACGTCAGCGACCGGGTGGTGCTCGCGACGAAGGGCCGGTTCGCGACCGGCCCGGACCGCAACGACGCCGGGCTGTCCCGGCGGCACCTGCGGCGGGCCCTCGAGGCGTCGCTCCGCCGGCTGGGCGTGGAGCACGTCGACCTCTACCAGGTGCACGCGTGGGACCCGATCACGCCGCTGGAGGAGACGCTCCGGTTCCTCGACGACGCCGTCGCGGCGGGACTCATCGGCTACGTGGGCCTGTCGAACGTCACTGCGTGGCAGCTGCAGAAGGCCGTGGACGTCGCCGCGTTCCGGGGCTGGAGCGTCCCCGTGACGCTCCAGCCGCAGTACAACCTGTTGGTCCGGGAGATCGAGCTCGAGATCGTGCCGGCGTGCCTGTCCGAGGGCCTCGGCCTGCTTCCCTGGTCGCCCCTGGGCGGTGGCTGGCTCACCGGCAAGTACGTCCGGGAGCAGCGTCCGGCCGGCGCCACGCGGCTCGGTGAGGACCCCGAGCGGGGCATGGAGGGTTGGGGCAGGCGCTCCGGCTCCCCCCGCACCTGGGCCGTCGTCGACGCCGTCCGGGAGGTCGCCGAGGATCGCGGGACGTCGATGGCCGTGGTGGCGCTGGCCTGGGTGCACGACCGTCCCGCCGTGACGTCGGTGATCCTGGGGGCCCGTACCACCGCCCAGCTCCGGCAGAATCTCGCGGCCGTCGGCACCCACCTGGAGGCGGCCGAGGCCGCTCGCCTGGACGAGGTGAGCGCGCCGCCCGTCGGCGACTACCCGTACGGCGAGATGGGGGCCGACCAGCGCGCTCGGGCGCTCTGACCTGCACCGGGAACCGTCGGATTACGAATCGGTCCGGTCCCGCTGGTACTCTGGTGGGTGCCGTGTGACGGCCGCGGAGGAGAGAGAGCCCCGGTGGACGTGCCCGGGCGCACCGCGCAACGAGTTCCCGAGGGAGTACGAGTGTCGATCGACGCTGCGACCAAGAAGCAGATCCTGTCCGACCACGCCCGCAGCGAGGGCGACACCGGGTCCCCCGAGGTCCAGGTGGCGCTGCTCACCCACCGGATCAACCACCTCACCGAGCACCTCAAGCAGCACAAGCACGACCACCACAGCCGCCGCGGGCTGCTGCTGCTGGTCGGCCAGCGCCGACGCCTGCTCAACTACCTCGCCAGGACCGAGATCACCCGGTACCGCGAGCTGATCGAGCGGCTCGGCCTGCGCCGCTGACCACGTTCCGCACGACAACTGCACACCCGACCACCCGAGCGGCCTGACCCGCCTCGCCCGGCACCTCGACGCCGGTCCTCGGTAGTGGCCCCCGGACCAGGACCCGCTCCCGCCGAGGGCTTCCATCGAAGACCGGCACCGTCCCTGGCCGGACCCGCGCACCACGCCGCTCCCCACCACGAGGAGGGCGACCCGTGACGGGTCCAGACACCCAGGTCCATTCCACCGAGGCCGTGATCGACAACGGCCGGTTCGGCAAGCGCACGGTCCGCTTCGAGACCGGCCGCCTCGCGCGCCAGGCCGCCGGCGCGGTCACGGCGTACCTCGACGAGGAGACGATGCTCCTGTCGGCGACGACGGCGTCCAAGCAGCCGAAAGAGCACTTCGACTTCTTCCCCCTGACGGTCGACGTCGAGGAGCGCATGTACGCCGCCGGGCGCATCCCCGGCTCGTTCTTCCGACGCGAGGGCCGGCCCTCGGAGGACGCGATCCTCACCTGCCGACTCACCGACCGGCCGCTGCGCCCGTCCTTCGCGTCCGGGCTGCGCAACGAGGTCCAGGTCGTCATCACGGTGCTCGCGCTGCACCCCCAGGACCTCTACGACGTCGTGGCGATCAACGCCGCGTCCGCCTCGACCCAGCTGTCCGGACTGCCGTTCAGCGGCCCGATCGGCGCGACCCGGGTCGCCCTGGTCGACGGCCAGTGGGTCGGCTTCCCCACCCACGAGCAGATCGAGGACGCGGTCTTCGACATGGTCGTGGCGGGTCGGGTGCTCCCCGACGGCGACGTGGCGATCATGATGGTGGAGGCGGAGGCGACCCAGTCGGCCTGGCGCCTGGTCAACGAGGAGGGCCGGCAGGCCCCGACGGAGGAGGTCGTCGCCGAGGGCCTCGAGGCCGCCAAGGCCTTCGTCAAGGTCCTGTGCGAGGCGCAGTCGGCGCTGGCCGCGAACGCCGCCAAGGCGACCCGCGAGTTCCCCCGCTACCTCGACCACGGAGAAGACGTGCTCGAGGCGGTGGCCAAGGCGGTCGAGACCGACCTGGCGACGGCCCTCACCGTCGCCGACAAGCAGGAGCGCGAGTCCGGGCTCGACCGGGTCAAGGCCGCCGCCGTCGAGTCCGTGTCCCCGCAGTTCGAGGGTCGTGAGAAGGAGATCGGGGCTGCGGTCAAGACGCTGACCAAGCGCCTCATCCGGCAGCGCGTGCTGAGGGACGGCGTCCGCATCGACGGCCGCGGCCTGCGTGACATCCGTCCGCTGGCCGCCGAGGTCGAGGTGGTGCCCAGGGTGCACGGCTCCGCGCTCTTCGAGCGGGGCGAGACCCAGATCCTCGGCGTCACGACGCTGAACATGCTGCGCATGGAGCAGCAGCTGGACACGCTCTCGCCCGAGGCGCGCAAGCGCTACATGCACAACTACAACGTCCCGCCCTACTCCACCGGGGAGACGGGCCGCGTGGGCTCGCCCAAGCGCCGAGAGATCGGGCACGGCGCGCTCGCCGAGCGGGCCCTGGTCCCCGTGCTCCCGACCCGTGAGGAGTTCCCGTACGCGATCCGGCAGGTCTCGGAGGCGCTGGGGTCCAACGGCTCGACCTCGATGGGGTCGGTGTGCGCCTCCACCATGTCGCTGCTCAACGCCGGTGTCCCCCTCAAGGCGCCGGTGGCGGGCATCGCCATGGGGCTCATCTCCGACACCGTCGACGGGGAGACGTCCTACGCCGCCCTGACCGACATCCTCGGCGCCGAGGACGCCTTCGGCGACATGGACTTCAAGGTCGCCGGCACCCGCGAGTTCGTCACCGCGATCCAGCTCGACACCAAGCTCGACGGGATCCCGGCCTCCGTCCTGGCCGCCGCGCTCACGCAGGCCAAGGACGCCCGCCTGCACATCCTCGACGTGATGACCGAGGCGATCGACGCCCCCGACGAGATGAGCCCGTACGCGCCGCGGATCATCAGTGTCAAGGTCCCGGTGGACCAGATCGGTGCCGTGATCGGTCCCAAGGGCAAGATCATCAACCAGATCCAGGACGAGACAGGGGCGCAGATCAGCATCGAGGACGACGGCACCATCTACATCGGTGCGGACGACGGTGCCAAGGCCGAGGCGGCCCGCGCCCAGATCAACGCCATCGCCAACCCGACCATGCCGGAGGTGGGCGAGCGCTACCTCGGCACGGTCGTCAAGACGACCAGCTTCGGGGCGTTCGTCTCCCTGCTCCCCGGCAAGGACGGGCTCGTGCACATCTCGAAGCTGCGCGCCCTGGCCGGTGGCAGGCGGGTCGAGAGCGTGGACGACGTGGTGAGCGTCGGCCAGAAGGTCCAGGTCGAGATCACCGAGATCGACGACCGGGGCAAGCTGTCGCTCACGCCCGTCGTCGAGACCGCCGAGCCGGCCGGGGGGTCCGAGGACCAGTGACCGCCCGTGCCCGTCCCGGGACCCTGCCCGAGCAGCGTCCCGGGACGACGCGCACCCTCCTGCGTGAGGACGACGGCACGCTGACCCGCCGCACCGTCCTGCCGGGCGGTCTCCGCGTGGTCACCGAGGCCGTGCCCGGAGTGCGGTCGGTGGCCTTCGGCATCTGGGTCGGCGTCGGCTCGCGGGACGAGTCGCCGACGCTCTCGGGGGCCACGCACTACCTCGAGCACCTGCTCTTCAAAGGCACGCGACGGCGGGGGGCGCTGGAGATCTCCGCGGCGATCGACGCGGTCGGCGGCGAGATGAACGCGTTCACCGCCAAGGAGTACACCTGCTATTTCGCCCGCGTGCTCGACACCGACCTCCCGCTCGCGGTCGACGTCGTCTCCGACATGGTCACCTCGTCCCTGGTGGCCGGGCGCGACGTGGACGCCGAGCGTGACGTCGTGCTCGAGGAGATCGCGATGCACGACGACGACCCGGGCGACACCGTGCACGACGTCTTCGCCGGGCGGCTGTGGGGCGACTCGCCGCTCGGGCGGCCCATCCTCGGGACGGTCGAGTCCGTGGGTGCGCTGTCCCGGCTGTCCCTGCACGGCTACTACCGGCGCCGCTACCGAGCGCCGCGCATCGTCGTGGCCGCTGCCGGGAGCCTCGACCACACGCGCGTGGTCCGCCTCGTCCGGGAGGCGTTCGGGCCGGCCGGGTTCCTCGACGGCGACGACCCACCCGCCGCCCCTCGGATCGGTGGCCGCGAGCCCCGCTCGTACGGTGGGGCGCACCTGCTGGAGCGGCGCACCGAGCAGGCCAATCTCGTCCTCGGCGTCCCCGCCGTGGCGCGCACCGACCCGCGGCGCTTCGCCCTGGGCGTGCTCAACGGCGCTCTCGGCGGCGGCATGTCGTCTCGCCTCTTCCAGGAGGTGCGGGAGAAGCGAGGGTTGGCGTACAGCGTCTACTCCTACGCCTCGCAGTACGCCGACACGGGGCTGCTCGGGATCTATGTCGGGTGCCTGCCGCGCAAGGTGGACGAGGTGCTCGAGGTGTGCCGCGACGAGTTGGCGGCCGTGGCCGCCCGGGGGATCACCGAGGAGGAGCTGGCCCGCGGCAAGGGGCAGCTGCGTGGCGCCCTCGTGCTCGGACTCGAGGACACCGGCTCCCGGATGAGCCGGATCGCCAAGGCCGACCTGGTCTACGGGGAGCTCCCCGGTGTGGGACAACTGCTGCAGCGGATCGACGCGGTCACCCTGGACGACGTCCGCGAGGTGGCCGCCGACCTGCTCGGTCGACCGCAGTCCCTCGCGGTCATCGGCCCCTTCGACGACGCCGGGCGCTTCGTCCGCGCCCTGGCGTCCTGAGCGTGCGGGGCCGGACACTCGCCCTGGCGGCTCTGGTCTCGGTCGCCACGGCCTGCTCGGCGGAGCGGGCCGCGGCACCCGGACCCGGGACCCCGTCGTCGCCGGCGCCGCCCCCGTCCGAGTCCCCGACCTACCTCGCGCTCGGCGACTCGCTCGCCGCGGGTGTCGGGGCGCCCGCCGGCGAGGGCTACGTGGACCTGGTCCACGCCGGGCTCCGCGAAGAGCTGCCCGACGTCGACCTGCTGTCCTTCGGCGTCAGCGGCGAGACGACGTCGTCGATGCTCACACCGGGTGGACAGCTGGAGCGCGCCGAGGAGGCCTTGCGCTCGGGTGAGGTCCGGCTGGTCACGATCGACATCGGCGCCAATGACGGTCTCGGCTGTGCGCTCGCGCGAGACGAGGCGTGCGTGGAAGGGACACTCGACGCGGTGCGGGCCAACCTCGCGACGGTGCTCGAGCGGATCCGGACCGCCGACCCCGACGTGCCCGTGGTGGGAACGGACTACTACCTCCCGGTGCCACCCCAGCTGCAGGACGACCCCTCCCAGGTAGCGGCCGCCCTCGACGTGCTGCAGCACCTCAACGACACCCTGGCCGACGTGTACGCCGAGTACGACGTCCCGGTCGCACCTGTCTCCGACGCCTTCGGGGGCCTGGATCCCGCCCTCGTCGTCGAGCGCACCTGTGCCTACACGTCGATGTGCTCACCGGCGCCGGACATCCACCCCAACCCGAGCGGGCACGCGGCCATCGCCGGCGCCCTGCTGGCGGTGCTCCCGGACGTCGGATGACCGGCCGCCTCGGCCGTGCGGCAGACTCGGGGCGTGACGACGCGGGTGGGGGTGGTGGGGGCCTCGGGACGGATGGGGTCGCAGGCCTGCCGCGCGATCGAGGAGGCACCCGACCTCCAGCTGGTCGCCGCGGTGGGCCGGGGCGACCCCCTGGAGCGGCTGGTCGAGGCGGGCGCGCAGGTGGCCGTGGAGCTCACCCGGCCCGACGCCGTGATGGGAAACCTGCGGTGGTGCGTCGAGCACGGGGTGCACGCCGTGGTCGGCACCAGCGGATTCACCTCCGAACGCCTCGACGAGGTGCGACGGTGGCTCGGCCAGTCACCGGACGTGGGCGTCGTCGTCGTGCCCAACTTCTCCGTGGGTGCCGTCCTGATGATGCGCTTCGCCGAGCAGGCGGCGCGCTTCTACGAGTCCGTCGAGATCGTCGAGCTGCACCACGCCGGCAAGGCGGACGCTCCCTCGGGCACCGCCCTGCGGACGGCCGAGCGCGTGGCGGCCACTCGTGCCCGGGCCGGATCGGGCCCTGCCCCGGACGCCACCACCGACGACCCGTACGGGGCCCGCGGGGCCTCGATCGACGGGGTCCACGTCCATGCGGTGCGCCTGCCCGGCCTCGTCGCGCACCAGGAGGTCCTCCTGGGATCGGTCGGGGAGCTCCTCACGCTCCGCCACGACTCCTTCGACCGCACCTCCTTCATGCCCGGACTCCTGCTCGCGGTCCGCGAGGTCCCGGCGCGACCGGGGCTGACCGTGGGTCTCGAGCACCTCCTCGACCT
>DASTQL010000038.1:0-44689 GCA_035761805.1 Jiangellales bacterium
GGGGGGGGGGGGGGGGGGGGGGGGCGAGTTCTCGCCCTTCCGCGAGTACGGCGACGGCGAGGCCCTTCCCTGGTGGCGGGCGGCGCGCGAGGCGGCGGACACCGGCTGGCCACGACCCGTACGGTCCGCGGTGCCGGTCAACGCGACCGTCCCCGCCGTGCCGGCGGCCGAGGTCGCGGGGGTCCTGGCGCGGTACCAGGGGTGCACGACCGTCAAGGTCAAGGTCGCCGAGCCGGGCCGCCCGATGGGCGAGGACCTCGAACGTCTCGCTGCCGTCCGGGACGCCGTCGGCGCCGTCGGCCGCGTGCGCATCGACGCGAACGGTGCGTGGGACGTCGACGGCGCCGTCTCGCGGATCCGGTGGTACGACCGGGCGGCGGGTGGGCTGGAGTACGTGGAGCAACCGTGCTCGTCGGTCGAGGAGCTCGCGACCGTACGTCGCCGGGTGGACGTGCCGATCGCGGCGGACGAGTCGGTCCGGCGGGCGGAGGACCCGGTGCGGGTGGCCCGGCTGGGCGCGGCCGACCTCGTCGTGCTCAAGGTGCAGCCGCTGGGCGGGGTCCGAGCCTGCCTGCGGCTCGCCGACCAGGTGGGCCTGCCGGTGGTCGTGTCCTCGGCCCTGGAGACCTCGGTGGGGATCGCCGCGGGCCTCGCGCTCGCCGCAGCGCTGCCCGAGCTGCCGTACGCGTGCGGCCTCGGCACCGTGGGACTGCTGGAGCGTGACGTGGTGGCCGACCCCCTCCGGCCGGTCGACGGCGTGCTCCACGTACGTCGGCCGGAACCCGACTGCGGCCTGGTGCGGGGGGCAGCGGCATCGGACGCGGCGCGGCGCTGGTGGCACGAGAGGATCACCCGGGTGGAGGCCCTCCGGTGAACCCGTCGACCGCCGTCGCGACCGTGCTCGTCGACGAGCTCGTCCGCGGGGGGGTACGGGAGGCGGTGCTCGCCCCGGGGTCGCGGTCGGCCCCGGTGGCGATCGCCCTCCACGCCGCGGATGCGGCTTCGTCGCTCCGCTTGCACGTCCGGGTCGACGAGAGGTCGGCGGCGTTCCTTGCACTGGGACTGGCCAGGGCGTCGGGCCGGCCGGTGGCCGTGCTGACCACGAGTGGGACGGCGGCGTCCAACGCCCACCCCGCGGTGCTGGAGGCCTCGTACGGCGGGGTTCCCCTGGTCGTCCTGACGGCGGACCGGCCGCCGGAGCTGCGTGAGACAGGCGCCAACCAGGCGGTGGACCAGGTCGGGTTGTACGGCTCCGCCGTGCGCTTCTCCCACGACGTGGGGGTCCCGGAGGAGCGGCCGGGGCAGGTGGCCTACTGGCGGGCGCTGGTGGGACGGGCCCTCGTCGCAGCCCGCGGAGCCCTCGGCGGGGGCCCCGGGCCGGTTCACCTGAATCTGCCGTTGCGTGAGCCCTTGCTGCCAGACGGCCCAGGATCGCCCGGCTGGCCGGAGCCGCTGGACGGTCGGGCGGAAGGGGAGCCCTGGGTGTCGGTGGGCGACACCGTCACGCCGGGAGGCGTCGAGGTGGACGACGCCGACCGGCCGACCGTCGTGGTGGCGGGCGCCGGGGACGAGGGCGTCGGGGCCCGGCTGGGTGCCGACCTCGGGTGGCCGGTGCTGGCCGAGCCGGTGAGCGGTTCCTTCGTCCCTCCGGTCGCGGTGCCAGCCGCGCCGCTGGTGCTCGGGGTGGGTGACTGGGTGGCCGACCACCGGCCCGGACGCGTGGTGGTGACGGGTCGGCCGACGCTGTCCAGGACGGTCCTGCGGGTGCTGGCGGCCGAGTCGATCGAGGTCTGGGCCGTGGCCGGGGCACGCTACCCCGACCCTGGGCGCTCGGTCGCGCGGGTCGTGCCGGGGCTCATGCTCTCGGGGGGCGCCCGGGCGCCGGACGCCTGGCTCGCCGCCTGGGTGTCGGCCGGTGAGGCGGCGCTGCGGGCCGTCGGCGAGGTGCTCGACGCTCACGGCGGTCCGACCGGACCCGGCGTCGCCAGGTCGGTGCTGGCGGGCCTGCCGGACGGTGCCTCGCTGGTCGTGGGCGCTTCCCAGCCGGTGCGGGACCTGCACCTGGCCGCGAGGCCCCGGACCGGCGTGAGCCCGTACGGGAACCGCGGTGTCTCGGGCATCGACGGGACGGTGTCGACGGCGGTCGGCGTGGCGTTGGCCCGGCCCGGACCGACGTACGCGCTGATGGGTGATCTGACCTTCCTGCACGACGCGAACGGCCTGGTCGTGGGACCGGGGGAGCCGCGGCCGGACCTCACGGTCGTCGTGGTCAACGACGACGGGGGTGGGATCTTCACGTTGCTGGAGCAGGGTGCGCCCGAGCACGCCGGCGCCTTCGAGCGGGTCTTCGGCACCCCGCACGGGGTGGACCTGGCCGCCCTGTGCCTGGCGACCGGCACCGGGCACGTCCGGGTGGCCGACCTGGCCGGGCTGGTGGCCGAGCTGGGGCGGCCCGAGGGGGTGCGCGTGGTCGAGGTACGGGTGGACCGCTCCGCCCACCGGGACCTGCACGCGCGGCTGCGCTCTGCCACCGCGGCGGCGCTGGGCGCCGATCCGGCATGATCACCGTGTGCGGCTCGTGCCGCTGCGCGGGACGTGCCCGACACGGTGATCTCGAGCCGGCCCCCAGCTCCCGGGATCGTGATCGCCGTGTCACCTGGCTGCCGCTGCGCAGGATCTACTCGACACGGTGATCTCGTGGCGGCGGCTCAGCCCGTCAGCGCGTCCCGCATCGGGACCAGCTTGGCCGCGCTCTCGGCGAGCTCGGCCTCCGGGTCAGAGCCGGCGACGATGCCGCACCCCGCGAAGAGCCGCAGCCGCCTCCCGTCGGCCGGGTCCACCTCGGCGCAGCGCAGCGCGATCCCCCACTCGCCGTCGCCCCGGGCGTCCATCCAGCCGACCGGCCCCGCGTAGCGGCCGCGGTCGAGGCCCTCGACGTCGGCGATGACCCGGCGGGCCGCCTCGGTAGGGGTCCCGCACACGGCCGCCGTCGGGTGCAGGGACGCCGCCAGCCGCAGCGACGTCCACCCGTCCCCCACCACGCCGGTGACGTCGGTCGCGAGGTGCATGACGTTGGGCAGGTGCAGCACGAACGGGGTCTCGGGGACGTTCATGCCGGTGCAGTGCGGAGCCAGGGCGTCGGCCACCGACCGCACGGCGTACTCGTGCTCCTCGAGGTCCTTGCTCGAGCGCGCCAGCGAGGCGGCGTTGACCAGGTCGTGCGCGTCGTCCCCGGTACGGCGGATGGTGCCGGCCAGTACCCGGGAGGTGACGAGTCCGAGGTCCAGCCGGACCAGCATCTCCGGCGTGGCGCCGAGCAGCCCGTCGACGGCGAAGGTCCAGCAGCCGGGGTAGGTCTCGGCCAGGCGGGCCAGCGGCCAGCGGAGGTCCACGGGCTCGGCCGACTCGGCGACCAGGTCCCGGGCGAGCACCACCTTCTCGACCTCACCGGCGGCGATCCGGTCGAGCGCCGTGGCGACCACCGTCGACCACTCGGCGCCCGACCTGGCGCCGTCGGCGAAGACGACGCCGGAGGGCCGCCGCACCGGAGTCACGCCTGGCAGCTCGGCCACCGGGGGGATCACCCCGCCCACGGTCGCGGTGGTCACCCACCACCTGCCGGCCCGGTGCCCAACCACGACCTCCGGGACGACCAGCGGGGACCCACCCGGCTCGTCACCGAAGGTGAAGGACCCGAAGGCCACCGGCCCGGAACCCGGCTGCTCCACCTCGTCGCGGACCACCGCGGTCCGGACGAGGGCGGACCACCAGTCCTCGGCAGCCGCGAACCGATCGGGTCCGCCGACTCGGACCCGGGCGGCGTGGCCCCAGCCGACCAGGCCCTCGCCGCGGCGCAGCCAGGCCAGGCCGCGCGAGTCGGGCAGGAGGCCGAGCAGCGGACCGGGGTCCGGGACCGCCACCGTCCGCACGACCAGGGGGGCAGCCCCGGCCGCGGGCGCCTGAGTCGTCACGACCGACCAGCGTAGGTGGCGCGAGAGCCCGCGGCCGCTCGGGGGCGTGCGGCCTTCGCCACAGTGCGGGCGACGCCGTCGCGGTTCCGACGCACGGACTACACAGAGTGACAGGTCTTGACATGTGAGACCCTTCGCGCCCACCCTCGGCGGCGGTCTGCTCCGACCGGGCTACCTGCCGGTGCCCAACCGGGCTCCGGGAAGCAGCCCTCCCTCGAGGTCTACGTCGGCCAGGTCGACGCGGCCGACCTCGAGGCGATCCACGGAGTGGGGCTCGACCACGAGGACGTCAGCACCGGCAAGGGCCAGGACGGCAAGAATGGCGGTCGAGGTGGTGATGAACCACCGGCAGGCCGACAAGCTGGCGTCGCAGGGCGTGGAGCTCGAGGTCAAGACGATCGGCGGCAAGAATGCCTCCGAGGTCGCCGCCGCCCAGGCGGAGGAGGGCTACCAGGGCTTCCGGTCGTGGAGCGAGGCCGGCGGCATCGAGGACGAGCTCCGCGAGACCGCTGCAGCCAACGGCCAGGATCTGCTGGCCCTCAAGGTGTCCAAGAACGCCGGCCGGGAGCCGGACGGCCGAAAGCCCGCCGTGCTCTACCTGGGCGCGCAGTACGCGCGGGAGTGGATCACCCCGGAGATGGTGCGCCGGCCAGCGACTTCCTGCAGTACTGGCTCGGGACGTTCACCTACGTCTCCGACGGCGGGTCGGACGCAAGACCTGAACCCCTACGACGTCGTCGGCACCGAAGGGGCTCCGTTCGAGGGCTTCACGGGGGATCTCAACGGCCCCGGCTCGGCGGAGAACCAGGAGCACACTGCGTCGCTGGTGACGACGTCGAGCTTCCTGCCGATCGACGACTTCCCGCAGTTCGCCTCGCAGGCGGTCGTCGACTGGGCCCGGCCCGGCGCTTCGCCGTTCGACCCACGTACGGGCTGGTGGTTCGTCTACAGCCAGCAGGCGGACGTCGCGTACAAGCGCCTCACCAAGACGATCGACCTGACGGAGGTCTCGGACCAATCGACGGCCGAGCTGCGGTTCTGGGCCTCGCACCAGACGGAGCTTGACCGGAACCACATGTTCGTCGAGGCGCACACGGTCGGTCAGGACGACTGGACCGCGCTGCCGGACGCGAACGGCAAGACCTCGTCCGACACGCGCGACAGCTGCCCCGAGGGGTGGCACTCGGTGCACCCGCAGCTCGAGCCCTACCAGGGTGCGGACTGCTCCGGCTCCAACGAGGAGACCGGCGGTGAGTGGTACGCCGCCACCGGGCAGTCCGGCGGCTGGAAGGAGTGGGTCGTCGACCTGTCCCAGTACGCGGGCGAGCAGGTGGAGGTCTCCATCTCGTACGCCAGCGACTGGGCGGTGCAGGACCTCGGCGTCCTCCTCGACGACGCGAGCGTGGTCGTCGACGGGGCGGTGGTCGAGAGCACATCGTTCGAGGACGGGCTCGGCGCTGGGAGGTGGCTGGCCCGCCGGACGGCACGGCCGGCAACGCCAACGACTGGGTGCGGACCCAGCTGGCGTTCGACGAGGGTGCGACCGTCGCGACGGAGCGGACCGTCTTCGCGGGCTTCGGCCTCGAGGGCCTGCCGCCCGCCGAGCGGGACGTCTTCGTGCAGAAGGCGCTGGCATATCCGAATCGAGCGCGGAGTTTGGCATGCACGCCGACGGCGGGTCGATGCGAAACCCCGCGCTCGATCGCCTGTGGACAGGTGCAGCGCCGGCCACGGCGGTTTCGGCAGGCTCGCACGGGTGCTCCAGAACGACTCCCGACCCTTTCGCACCCGGGACGCCCCGGCCCTCGGGGTCACGCGCGGGAGGCTCGCCGGCCCGGGCTACCGCCAGCTCTTCAGGGGGATCCACGTCGCGGCACAGGTCCCGGACTCGGTCGAGCTCCGGGCGGACGCGGCTCTGCTGCTGTGTCCCGCGCAGGCGGTGCTCTGCGGGCGGACGGCTGCACTGCTGCGAGGGCTGCCGGTGGAGGACGACGGGAGCATCCACGTCGGGCTGCCCGCCGGAGCCACGCGGCCGGATCGGCGACCGGGGCTGTGCCCGCACCGTGACACCTCGACGGCGGACGCGGTCCCATGGGGAGGTCGCCGATTGGTCGGGGTACCGGAGATGTTCCTCGGTGTGGCGAAGGAGTGTCCCCAGGGGCGGGAGGGACTGGTCCAGGTCGTGGTCCTCGGTGACGCCCTCCTGCGCCACCGCTGGTGCGCGGTCGAGGACATCGCGGCTCACTTGGGGCACTGCGACGGCAGACCTGGCGTGATGCTGGCCCGCAAGGCGCGCCCGCTTCTACGTCCACGCGTGGACTCGCCGATGGAGACGAGGACGAGGCTCGTGCTCGTCCTCGGCGGCCTGCCCTGCCCCGAGACCGGTCTCGACGTCTACGACGAGTGGGGCGAGTGGATCGGCCGGCCCGACCTCGCCTACCCGGAGTTGCGCCTGGCTCTGCAGTACGAGGGTGACGACCACCGGACGAACCGCAGACGGTGGCGGGAGGACGTCCGCCGCGACGAGGTGCTCCAGGAGCACGGCTGGTACGTCATGCGCATCGTCGCCGACGACGTCTTCGTCCATCCCCAGGCGCTGCTCCGCCGAGTCCGCTCCCGGATGGAACGGCAGCGTGAGGTGCTGGGGCGCCGGTGATCGGGTCGGCGGCGCAAACGATCTGGGCTCGAGCAGGTCTCGACACATGCCGGAGTTGCGGAACCCCGCACTCGATCCTGACCCACCGCGGACCGCGCGGCCCATCCCGACGCACCCGTGGCAGGCTGGCCGGATGACCCGCGCCTCCCTCGACAAGCAGCCCCGCGAGGTGGCGGCGATGTTCGACGGGGTGGCGCGGCGCTACGACCTCACCAACGACGTGCTGTCGCTCGGTCAGGACCGGGCCTGGCGCCGGGCGGTCCGGCGGGCGGTCGACGCGCGGCCGGGAGAGCGGGTCCTCGACCTGGCGGCGGGCACCGGCACGTCCAGTGAGCCCTTCGCCTGGGACGGCGCCACGGTCGTGCCCTGCGACTTCTCCCTCGGCATGCTCGAGGAGGGCAAGCGGCACCGCGCGCAGCTGCCCTTCGTGGCCGGCGATGCCCTCCGGCTCCCCTTCGCCGACGCCGCCTTCGACGCGGCGACCCTCTCGTTCGGACTGCGCAACCTCCACGACCCCGATGCGGGGTTGTCCGAGCTGCTCAGGGTCACCCGGCCGGGTGGGCGCCTGGTGGTGTGCGAGTTCAGCCACCCCACCTGGGGTCCGTTCCGGAAGGTGTACGCGGAGTACCTGATGCGGGCGCTGCCGCGGGTTGCCCGGGCGGTGTCCAGCAGCCCGGATGCCTACGTCTACCTGGCCGAGTCGATCCGTGCCTGGCCCGACCAGGGCGGCCTGGCGGGGCGGATCGCCGCGGCCGGGTGGGTGGAGGTGGCGTGGCGTGACCTCAGCGGGGGAGTCGTGGCGCTGCACCGCGCGGTCCGGCCGCCCTCGGTGGGGGTCCGGACCGCCGCCCCGGGAGGTGTCATTTCCGCAACGCCTCCCGCACGTAATCCGCAGGTCAGGCGGGCTGTCCCCCCGGTCGTGCGGCGCCGTGACGGTCCCTAGACTGACCGTCGGTAGCTCTCGTGAACGCGTTCACGAGCACCGCCCGACACCCCGCGACATCCACCCGGTCCCGGAGGCAGCCCCGTGATCTACGTCACTAGGATGGGCCACCGCATGCCCGCGCCGCCCGCAGGGCCTCCCTGGGTGCGGTCCGGGACGACGGCGGGCGAGAGGAGCGTGGAGGCGTGAACCCCTACGTCCCGATCATCGGACTGGCCGCGCTCGCGGCGGGCTTCGCGGCGTTCTCGATCATCGCGGGCACTCTCGCCGGGCCCAAGCGCTACAACCGCGCCAAGCTCGACTCCTACGAGTGCGGCATCCAGCCGACACCGCAGCCGGTCGGTGGGGGGCGCTTCCCGATCAAGTACTACCTCACCGCGATGACCTTCATCATCTTCGACATCGAGATCATCTTCCTCTACCCGTGGGCGGTCCGGTTCGACGCGCTGGGCACCTTCGGGTTCGTCGCGATGATGCTGTTCCTCGTGCTGATCACCGTGCCGTACGTCTTCGAGTGGCGGCGCGGCGGGCTGGACTGGGACTGACGGAGGACCGAGCACCATGGGCATCGAGGAGAAGCTTCCGAGCGGGGTCCTGCTCTCGACCGTCGAGGGCCTGGCCGGCTACTTCCGCAAGAGCTCGTTCTGGCCGGCGACCTTCGGCCTCGCCTGCTGTGCGATCGAGATGATGGCGTCCGGCGGGCCGCGGCACGATCTGGGGCGGTTCGGCATGGAGGTCTTCCGGGCCTCGCCCCGCCAGGCCGACCTGATGATCGTGGCCGGCCGGGTGAGCCAGAAGATGGCCCCCGTCCTGCGCCAGATCTACGACCAGATGGCCGAGCCCAAGTGGGTGCTGTCGATGGGCGTCTGCGCCTCCAGCGGCGGCATGTTCAACAACTACGCGATCGTCCAGGGCGTGGACCACGTCGTCCCGGTCGACATCTACCTGCCCGGCTGCCCCCCGCGACCGGAGATGCTCATGGACGCGATCCTCAAGCTGCACGACAAGATCCAGCACACGCCCCTTGGCGTCGACCGCGAGCGCAGCGACGCCGAGCGTGAGGAGCTGGCCCTCACCGCGACCCCCACGCACGAGATGAAGGGCCTGCTCCGTTGAGCGACGAGGACAAGGTGGCCGGCGGCGAGCGGCTCCCCGAGGTCGCTCCGCCCACCCCGCCGCTGCCACCGGCGCACGCGCACCGCCGGGGCATGTTCGGCGCCGAGGGCTCGGGCGACACGTCCGGCTACGGCCGGCTGGTCCGGCGCGAGACCAACCCGGTCAAGCTCGCCGGCTCCAGCTCGCGGCCGTACGGCGGCTACTTCGACGAGGTCGTCGACGCCCTGGGTGCGGCGCTCGAGACGGCGGGGCAGAGCCTCGACACCGCCGTCGAGCGGGTGCTCGTCGACCGTGACGAGCTCACCCTCTTCGTCACGCGCGAGCGGCTGCGCGACGTCGTGGGGCCGCTGCGCGACGATCCGGCACTGCGGTTCGAGATGTGCCTGGGCGTCAGCGGGGTGCACTACCCCGACGACGACGGCCGTGAGCTGCACGCCGTGTACCCGTTCCTCTCGATCACCCACAACCGCAGGCTCCGCATCGAGGTCACCTGCCCCGACGGGGACCCGCACGTGCCGTCGATCTGCGACGTGTACCCGGCGAACAACTGGCACGAGCGCGAGACCTACGACTTCTTCGGGATCGTCTTCGACGACCACCCCGCGCTGACCAGGATCGAGATGCCCGACGACTGGCCGGGCCACCCGCAGCGAAAGGACTACCCGCTGGGCGGGATCCCGGTGGAGTACAAGGGCGCCACGATCCCGCCGCCCGACGAGCGGAGGGCCTACCACTGATGACCACGCGCGACGACAGCGACGTCACCTTCACCACGGCCGAGCCGGACCCCTCCCAGGAGGACCCGTACGCCGGCGTCCGTGAGACGACCGAGGGCCCCGTCTACACCGTCACCGGTCAGGACTGGGACGACGTGGTCGACGCGGCGGCGGCGGGCCAGGAGCGGGTCGTGGTCAACATGGGCCCGCAGCACCCGTCGACGCACGGCGTGCTCCGGCTCATCCTCGAGCTCGACGGCGAGACGGTCAACGAGGCCCGGTGCGGCATCGGCTACCTGCACACCGGCATCGAGAAGAACATGGAGTACCGGACGTGGACCCAGGGGGTCACGTTCTGCACCCGCATGGACTACCTGTCGCCGTTCTTCAACGAGGCCGCCTACGTCCTGGGGATCGAGCGCCTGCTCGGTGTCACCGACGAGATCCCGACCCGCGCCACGGTCATCCGCGTCCTCATGATGGAGCTCAACCGGATCTCCTCCCATCTCGTCGCGATCGCGACCGGGGGCATGGAGCTGGGCGCGCTGACTGTCATGACCATCGGCTTCCGCGAGCGCGAGCGCACCCTCGACGTCTTCGAGCTCATCACCGGCCTGCGGATGAACCACGCCTACATCCGTCCGGGCGGCGTCGCACAGGACCTCCCGCCCGGGTCCGTCGAGCAGGTCCGCGAGTACGTGGCCTGGATGAAGCGGCACATCCCGGAGTACGAGGCGCTCTGCAACGAGAACCCTGTCTTCCGCGGCCGGACGGTGGGCATCGGCTACCTCGACCTGGCCGGGTGCATGGCGCTCGGCATGACCGGCCCGGTCCTCCGCTCGACCGGCCTGCCCTGGGACCTGCGCAAGGCCCAGCCGTACTGCGGCTACGAGACGTACGACTTCGAGGTGCCGACCTGGGACAGCTGCGACGCCTACGGACGCTTCCGCATCCGGGTCGAGGAGATGAAGGAGTCGCTGCGGATCATCGAGCAGTGCCTCGACCGGCTCGAGCCCGGCCCTGTGATGATCGCGGACAAGAAGATCGCCTGGCCCGCCCAGCTGGCCCTCGGGCCGGACGGCCTGGGCAACTCGCTGGACCACATCCGCCACATCATGGGCGAGTCGATGGAGGCCCTGATCCACCACTTCAAGCTGGTGACCGAGGGCTTCCGGGTACCGGCGGGCCAGGTCTACAGCGCGGTCGAGTCGCCGCGCGGCGAGCTGGGCGTCCACGTCGTCTCCGACGGCGGCACCCGTCCCTGGCGGGCCCACTTCCGCGACCCGTCGTTCAACAACCTGCAGGCCGTTCCGGTGATGTCGGAGGGCTCGATGGTGGCCGACGTCATCGCGGCCGTCGCCAGCATCGACCCCGTCATGGGTGGAGTGGACCGATAAGCATGACCGCAGACACCACCGGCGCCACAGGCACCACCGACGAGCACGCCCTGCCCGGCCGAATC
Organism: Jiangellales bacterium; assembly: GCA_035761805.1. Taxonomy (GTDB): domain Bacteria; phylum Actinomycetota; class Actinomycetes; order Jiangellales; family Jiangellaceae; genus DASTQL01. Next base: position 10,865 of record DASTQL010000038.1, read on the forward strand.
CGCCAGGAGATGCTCGAGATCGTCGCCCGCTACCCGCAGCCGCGCTCCGCGCTGCTCCCGATGCTGCACCTCGTCCAGTCGTACGAGGGCTACGTCACCCCGGGGGGCATCGAGCTGTGCGCTGACGTGCTCGGTCTCACCGAGGCGGAGGTCGCCGCGGTGGCGACCTTCTACACGATGTACAAGCGACGGCCGATGGGCGACTACCACGTGGGCGTCTGCACCAACACGCTGTGCGCCGTGATGGGTGGCGACGCGATCTGGACCGAACTCAGCGACCACCTCGGGATCGGGCACGACGAGACGACCGAGGACGGCGCCGTCTCGATCGAGCGGGTGGAGTGCAACGCGGCCTGCGACTACGCGCCGGTCGTCATGGTCAACTGGGAGTTCTTCGACAACCAGACGCCGGAGAGCGCACGGGAGCTGGTCGAGCAGCTGCGCGCCGGGCAGGAGGTCCGCTCCACCCGGGGCCCGCGGGTGTGCACCTTCCGCGAGGCCGAGCGGATCCTCGCCGGCTACCCGGACGGCCGCGCCACCCAGGGGCCGGCCGCGGGCCCCGCCTCGCTGGTCGGCCTCGAGCTGGCGCGTGAGCGGGGCTGGACCGCCCCTGCCGGACCCGGTGAGGAGCCGCGCACCACCGCCGACTCCGGTGCACGGGCGGAGGGTACGGGCGACGACGTGACGGCGGCACCCGCCGGTCGGCCGCACTCCGGGACGAGTGAAGGGGTGCCGACCGCCGAGAGCGACACCGCGCACGAGGCAGAGCCGGGGCACCGGGACGAGGCCGCCGGCGACCCGCGGGAGGCACCCCGGGACTCGCGGCCGACGACGGGCGAGTCGCCGGGCACGACGACCGAGGAGGAGAAGTGACCACGCTGACGCCGGTCCTCTCGGCGCACTGGGACGACGCCGACTCCTACACCCGCGCGGGCTACGAGCGCCGCGGCGGCTACGACGCCCTGCGCACGGCCTTGCGCATGCCCCCCGACGGCGTCATCACCCTGGTCAAGGACTCCGGGCTGCGCGGGCGCGGCGGTGCCGGCTTCCCGACCGGGATGAAGTGGGGCTTCATCCCGCAGGGCGACGACAAGCCCCACTACCTCGTGGTCAACGCCGACGAGTCCGAGCCGGGGACCTGCAAGGACATCCCGCTGATGATGGCCAACCCGCACTCCCTCGTCGAGGGCGTCATCATCTCGTCGTACGCCATCCGCGCCCGCCACGCCTTCATCTACGTACGGGGTGAGGTGCTGCACGTCGTCCGGCGGCTCCAGCACGCCGTGCGCGAGGCCTACGACGCCGGCTACCTGGGCCGCGACGTGCTCGGCTCCGGCTACGACCTCGATCTGGTCGTCCACACCGGCGCCGGGGCCTACATCTGCGGCGAGGAGACGGCCCTGCTCGACTCCCTGGAGGGCCGCCGAGGACAGCCGCGGCTGCGTCCGCCGTTCCCGGCGGTCGCCGGGCTCTACGCGAGCCCCACGGTGATCAACAACGTCGAGTCGATCGCCTCGGTCCCCGCGATCGTGGCGCACGGGGTCGACTGGTTCCGGACCATGGGGTCGGAGAAGTCCCCCGGCTTCACGCTCTTCTCCCTCTCCGGCCACGTCGAGCGGCCCGGTCAGTACGAGGCACCGCTGGGGATCACCCTGCGGCAGCTCCTGGACATGGCCGGCGGGGTACGCGGCGGTCGGGAGCTGAAGTTCTGGACGCCGGGCGGCTCGTCGACGCCCCTGCTGACGGCCGAGCACCTGGACGTCCCCCTGGACTACGAGGGCGTCGCGGGCGCGGGCAGCATGCTGGGGACCAAGGCCCTGCAGATCTTCGACGACACGACATGCGTCGTTCGTGCGGTCCTGCGCTGGACGGAGTTCTACAAGCACGAGTCGTGCGGCAAGTGCACGCCGTGCCGCGAGGGCACCTGGTGGCTCGTGCAGATCCTGCACCGGCTCGAAGAGGGGCAGGGCGACGATGCGGACCTGGAGAAGCTGCTCGACCTGTGCGACAACATCCTCGGCCGGTCGTTCTGTGCGCTGGCCGACGGCGCGGTGAGCCCGATCACCTCTTCGCTGCAGTACTTCCGGGACGAGTACGTCGAGCACTTCAGCACCGGCGGGTGCCCCTTCGACCCGGCCCTGTCCACCCTCTTCGCACCGACCGCTGGAGCGAGCACCTGATGACGGTCACGTCCAACGTCCCCGCCGGCGGCCCCGGAGAGGTGCGGCCGCGTGAGGACCTCGTCACCCTCACCATCGACGGCTACCAGCTGAGCGTGCCCAAGGGCACCCTGATCATCCGGGCAGCCGAGCTGATCGGCGTGCAGATCCCTCGCTTCTGCGATCACCCACTGCTCGAGCCGGTCGGGGCCTGCCGCCAGTGCCTGGTCGAGATCCCCGACGCCGGCAACGGCCGCGGGCTGCCCAAGCCGCAGGCCTCCTGCACGACGACGGTTGCCGAGGGCATGGTGGTGAAGACCCAGATGACCTCGCCGGTCGCCGACAAGGCGCAGCAGGGGCAGATGGAGTTCCTCCTCGTCAACCACCCGCTCGACTGCCCGATCTGCGACAAGGGCGGCGAGTGCCCGCTGCAGAACCAGGCCATGAGCAACGGCCGAGGGGAGTCCCGCTTCGAGGGCAGGAAGCGGACCTTCCCCAAGCCGCTCGCGATCTCGACCCAGATCCTGCTGGACCGTGAGCGCTGTGTGCTGTGTGCGCGCTGCACGCGGTTCAGCAAGGAGATTGCCGGCGACCCCTTCATCGAGCTGCTCGAGCGGGGGGCGCTGCAGCAGGTCGGCATCTACGAGAAGGAGCCGTTCGAGAGCTACTTCTCGGGCAACACCATCCAGATCTGCCCCGTGGGTGCCCTGACGTCGGCGGCCTACCGGTTCCGGGCCCGGCCCTTCGACCTGGTCTCCACCCCGACGGCCTGCGAGCACTGCGCATCTGGGTGCGCACTGCGCGCCGACCACCGCCGGAGCAAGGTCATGCGCAGGCTCGCCGGTGACGACCCCCAGGTCAACGAGGAGTGGAACTGCGACAAGGGTCGGTTCGCCTTCGCGTACGCGGGTCTGGGTGACCGACTCACCCACCCGCTGGTGCGCGACGAGGAGTCCGGCGAGCTGGTGGCCGCGTCCTGGCCGGAGGCGCTGACCCTCGCCGCGCGGGGCCTGACCGCGGCGCGCGAGGGCGGGGGTGTCGGGGTCCTCGCCGGGGGCAGGCTGCCGGTGGAGGACGCCTACGCGTACGCGAAGTTCGCCAGGGTCGCCCTCGGCACCAACGACGTGGACTTCCGCGCCCGGCCGCACAGCGCCGAGGAGGCCGACTTCCTCACCGCGACCGTGGTCGGGACCGGCCTGGGGGTCACGTACGGCGATCTCGACGCCGCACCCGGCGTCCTGCTCGTCGGTCTCGAGCCGGAGGAGGAGTCACCGATCGTCTTCCTGCGGCTGCGCAAGGCCGCCCGCAAGCACGGCACCGCGGTGCACTCCGTCGCGCCGTTCGCGTCGCCCGGCCTGGGCAAGATGCTCGGCACGCTGGTCCCGGCCGCGCCGGGCACCGAGGCCGAGGTCCTCGACGCCGTCGCGGCGGGGGACGAGCGCGTGCGCCAGGTCAGCGAACTGCTGCGGGCCGGCGGGTCGGTGATCCTGGCCGGCGAGCGACTGGCCACCGTCCCCGGGGCGCTCTCGGCGGCCGTCCGACTGGCCGGGGACACCGGTGCCCGGCTGGCCTGGGTGCCGCGGCGGGCCGGCGAGCGCGGGGCGCTCGAGGCCGGTGCCCTGCCCACGCTGCTGCCCGGCGGTCGGCCCGTCTCCGACGCGGAGGCCCGCGTCGACGTCGGCGCCGCGTGGGGCTCGGGTTCCCTGCCGGCGCTGCCCGGGCGCGACACGACGGGCATCCTGACGGCGCTGCGAGCGGGGGAGCTGGGTGGCGCCGTCGTCGCCGGCGTGGAGGTGGCCGACCTCCCCGACCCGGCCGCCGCGCGCGAGGCGCTCACCGCTGCGGGCTTCGTGGTGAGCCTGGAGATCCGCGAGAGCGAGGTCACCGCCCTGGCCGACGTCGTGCTCCCGGTGGCGCCCGTCGTCGAGAAGTCCGGGACCTTCGTGGACTGGGAGGGGCGCGAGCGCTCGTTCCCGACGGTGCTCGAGGGCTCCCCGGCGCTGCCCGACGGCCGCGTGCTGACGCTGCTGGCCGACGAGATGGGTGTCCGGCTGGGCCTGCCCACCGTCGAGGCCGCGCGAGCGGAGCTCGGCGAGCTCGGCCGCTGGGACGGCCCCCGCGTCGCTCCTCCTGCTGCGTCCGCGGTCGAGCCGCCCCACCCGGAGCGCGGCGAGGCGGTGCTGGCGTCCTGGCGGATGCTGCTCGACGCCGGACGGCTGCAGGACGGCGAGCCGCACCTGGCGGGGACCGCGCGCCGCCCGGTGGTCCGGTTGTCCAGGGCCACGGCCGAGGACCTCGGCGTGGGTGACGGTCACCCGGTGACCGTCACCGGCCGGCAGGGGACCATCACGCTGCCCCTCTCCATCACCGACATGCCAGACCGGGTCGTGTGGCTCCCGGGCAACTCCCCGGGCTCACGCGTGCACGCCGACCTCGGCGCCATGGCCGGCTCGGTCGTCTCGATCAGCCGCGGGGGTGCCGTGTGAGCCGGACCGTGCTCGTCCAGGACCAGATCGAGGGCTTCGGCAACGACCCCTGGTGGCTGGTCCTGATCAAGATCGTCTTCATCTTCGTCCTGCTGGTCGTCTTCACGCTCTTCAACATCTGGTTCGAGCGCCGGGTCGTTGCCCGCATGCAGCACCGGGTGGGCCCGAACCGCGTGGGACCGGCCGGGCTGCTCCAGAGCCTGGCCGACGGCGTCAAGCTGGCGCTCAAGGAGGACGTCATCCCCAAGAACGCCGACAAGGCGGTCTACTGGCTCGCGCCGGTGATCGCCGTCGTGCCGTCCTTCCTCGTCTTCGCGGTCATCCCGCTCGGTCCCGAGGTCTCCGTCTTCGGCGTCGAGACCAGGCTGCAGCTCACCGACTTCCCCGTGGCCGTCCTCTTCGTGCTGGCCGTCGCCGCCGTCGGTGTGTACGGGATCGTGCTGGGCGGCTGGTCCAGCGGCTCCACCTACCCGCTGCTCGGCGGCCTGCGATCGAGTGCCCAGGTGATCTCGTACGAGCTCGCCATGGGGCTCTCCTTCGTGGCCGTCTTCCTCTACGCGGGGTCGATGTCGACCTCGGAGATCGTCGACGCCCAGACGTCGCTGTGGTACGCCGTCGCGCTGCTGCCGTCCTTCGCCGTCTACCTGATCTCGATGGTGGGGGAGACCAACCGGGCGCCCTTCGACCTGCCCGAGGCCGAGGGTGAGCTGGTTGGCGGGTTCCACACGGAGTACTCGTCGCTGAAGTTCGCCCTGTTCTTCCTGGCCGAGTACATCAACATGGTCAACGTCTCGGCGATCGCGGTGACGCTCTTCCTCGGCGGCTGGCGGGCGCCGTGGCCGATCAGCGCCATCGGCGACGGCTACTTCAACACCGGCTGGTGGCCGCTGCTGTGGTTCGTCGCCAAGGTCCTGCTGCTGCTCTACGTCTTCATCTGGCTGCGTGGCACCCTGCCGCGCCTGCGCTACGACCAGTTCATGGCGCTCGGGTGGAAGGTGCTCCTCCCCGTCTCGCTGCTCTGGATCTTCGTGGTCGCCGCCCTCCGGCTGGTGACCACGGGCGGGGTCGACCGGCAGACGATCATCTACTGGGGCGCGGGGATCACCGCCCTGCTGCTCGTGCTGGCCATGCTCCCCGCGCGCAGGGCGCAGGCGCCGGAGCCGTCGGAGCCCGCTGTCCGGGGGGAGGGGTTCGACGCCTTCGCGGCCGGATACCCTGTGCCGCCGATGCCCGGACAGGTGCCCGAACACGTGACCGGCTGGGCGGCCGACCAGGATGCGACGCCCGTCAGCACCGCCGCGGCACCCACCGCGACGCAGGCGGGGACCGAACGCCCGAGCGACGAGGAGAGCACCGGTGCCTAAGTTCCTCGACTCCGTCGCGGGCTTCGGGGTCACCTTCCGGACCATGTTCCGCAAGGTCGAGACCGCGCAGTACCCGGAGGAGCCCCACCCCGTGGCACCCCGCTTCCACGGCCGCCACCAGCTCAACCGGCATCCCGACGGCCTGGAGAAGTGCGTCGGCTGCGAGCTCTGCGCGTGGGCCTGCCCGGCCGACGCCATCTACGTCGAGGGCGCGCCCAACACCGAGGAGGAGCGCTACTCCCCGGGGGAGCGCTACGGCCGCGTCTACCAGATCAACTACCTGCGCTGCATCCTCTGCGGGCTGTGCATCGAGGCCTGTCCCACGCGGGCGCTCACGATGACCAACGAGTACGAGCTCGCCGACTTCACCCGCGAGTCGCTGATCTACGAGAAGCAGGACCTGCTCGCCCCGCTGCTGCCGGGCATGGAAGAGCCCCCGCACCCGCTGCGGCTCGGCGACGACGAGCGCGACTACTACCTCGGCGCGGGCCTGCGGGCGCCGGACGAGGAGGCGGCCCGATGAACGGGCTGCTCCCGGTGCTGCAGGACGTCGCAACCACGACGGCCGGCGGGTCCACCGGTGAGGCCTGGGTCTTCTGGTTCATGGCACCGATCTCGGTGCTCAGCGCGCTCGGTCTGGTCCTCTCGCGGCGGGCGGTGCACGGGGCCCTGTTCCTCGCCGTGGTGATGGTCTGCCTCGCGGTGCTCTACGTCGTGCTCGAGGCACCCTTCCTCGGCGTCGTCCAGGTCGTGGTCTACACCGGCGCGATCATGATGGTGTTCCTCTTCGTCATCATGATCGTCGGGATCGACGCCAGCGACTCCCGGGTCGAGACCATCCCCGGCCAGCGGCTGGCCGCGGTCCTCGCCGGCCTCGGCTTCGGGATCCTGCTCGCCGCGGTGGCCTCGCGCGCGCTCCTGCCGGAGTTCGCCGGCCTGGCCGCGGCGCAGCCGGAGGGCAACGTCTACGCGATCGCCGACCAGATCTTCACCCGCTGGGTGTTCACCTTCGAGGTCCTCGCGGCACTGCTCATCACGGCAGCCGTCGGGGCGATGGTGCTGACCCACCGTGAGCGGCTCACCGCCAAGCGCTCGCAGCGGGAGCGCGCCGAGCAGCGGGTCCGCGCGGGAGGCGCGGGGATCGCCCCGCTGCCCAGCCCTGGCGTCTACGCCCGGCACAACGCCGTCGACACCCCCGCCCTGCTCCCGGACGGGACCCCCAGCGAGCTGTCCGTCTCGCCGGTCCTGGTGGCCAGGGGGGTCGCGCGCCCGACCGAGGAGTCCGCCGGCGACGTCCGGGCGCTGGAGGCGCAGGTCGAGGAGCTCACCCACGGGGACGAGCGGCCGCGGGACGAGCATTCGCCTGCCGAGCACCCGCCGACTGATGCCGCCGAGCCCGAGGCGCCCACCGGTGACGACGAGACCCGGGGAGGCGGGGAGCGATGAGCGTCAACGCCTACGTGGTCCTGTCGTCGCTGCTCTTCGCCATCGGCGCGGTCGGTGTCCTCACCCGCCGCAACGCCCTGGTGGCCTTCATGAGCGTCGAGCTCATGCTCAACGCCGCCAACCTCGCCCTCGTCGCCTTCGCCCGGATGCACGGCAACCTCGAGGGCCAGATCGCGGCCTTCTTCGTCATGGTGGTGGCCGCCGCCGAGGTCGTGGTAGGGCTGGCGATCATCGTGACGATCTTCCGTACGCGACGCTCGGCCTCGGTCGACGACGCCAGCCTGCTCAAGCTCTGACGCCGTGGGGATGCCGAGGACATGACCGTGACCGCGCTCGTCAGCTCCGTCGGTGCCGAGGCCGCGCTGGCCGCCGAGGCGGTGGCCCCGGCCGAGGGCGTCTTCACCCTGACCTGGCTGCTCATCGCCTTCCCCCTGCTCGGTGCCGCCGTGCTGCTCCTCTCGGGGCGGCGGGGGGACGCCTGGGGCCACGTGCTCGGCACCGCGATGCCGCTCGCGTCGTTCGTCGTCGCAGCCGTGCTGTACTTCGCCCTGCTGGGGCGCGGTGACGAGGAGCGCGCGGTCTCGCAGCAGCTCTGGCAGTTCGTCGAGGTCGGGGACTACCAGGTGCAGGTGGGCCTGCTGCTGGACCAGCTGTCCATGGCCTTCGTGCTGCTCATCACCGGGGTGGGCACGCTCATCCACGTCTACTCCATCGGCTACATGGAGCACGACGAGCACCGCCGCCGGTTCTTCGGCTACCTCAACCTCTTCGTCGCGTCCATGCTGCTCCTCGTCCTCGCCGACGACTACCTGATCCTGTACGTGGGGTGGGAGGGCGTCGGCCTCGCCTCGTACCTGCTCATCGGCTTCTGGCAGCACAAGCCGTCGGCGGCGGTGGCCGCCAAGAAGGCCTTCGTGGCGAACCGGGTCGGTGACCTCGGCATGTCCCTGGCGATCATGTCGATGTTCGTGGTCTTCGGGACGACCGCCTTCGCTGGCGTCCTCGGGGCGGCGGAGGGCGCGCCGGAGGGCTGGCTGGTCGCGATCGGGCTCCTGCTCCTCCTCGGGGCGTGCGGCAAGTCCGCCCAGTTCCCCCTGCAGACCTGGCTGCTCGACGCGATGGAGGGCCCGACCCCCGTCTCGGCGCTGATCCACGCGGCGACCATGGTCACCGCCGGGGTCTACCTCATCGTGCGCTCGGGCGTCATCTTCGAGGGCGCCCCGGTGGCCGCCACGGCCGTCGTCCTCGTCGGCACCATCACCCTGATCATCGGCGCGATCATCGGGTGCGCCAAGGACGACATCAAGAAGGTGCTCGCCGGCTCCACGATGAGCCAGATCGGCTACATGGTGCTCGCGGCCGGTCTCGGCCCGGCCGGCTACGTGTTCGCGATCTTCCACCTGCTCACGCACGGGTTCTTCAAGGCCAACATGTTCCTCGGCGCCGGGTCGGTGATGCACGGGATGCAGGACCGCGTCGACATGCGCACGTACGGCGGGCTGCGCGCGGTCATGCCGATCACGTTCTGGACCTTCGCGGCGGGCTACCTGGCGATCATCGGGATCCCGCCCTTCGCGGGCTTCTGGTCCAAGGACCTCATCATCGAGGCCGCCTTCGGCCGCAACTGGGTGATCGGCCTGTGCGCGCTGCTCGGCGCCGGTGTGACGGCCTTCTACATGACCCGGCTGTTCGTCATGACCTTCCTGAGCGACCGGCGCTGGGCGGCCGACGACCACCCGCACGAGTCCCCCTGGATCATGACCGTCCCGCTGATCGTCCTCGGCGCCCTCTCCGTCGTCGGTGGCGTGCTGCTGGAGTTCGGCCTGCCCGGGCTCCCGGGCATCGAGCCGTGGCTCGAGCCGGTCACCGGCTTCGAGGAGAGCCCGCACCCGATCCCGCCGCTGGCTCTGCAGCTCCTCACCCTCGCCGTCGTGGTCATCGGCGTTGCGATCGGATGGCAGCTGTTCGGCCGCCGCCCGGTGCCGACGGCAGTGCCGCGGGGCAACGTCATCACGGTCGCGGCGCGCAACGACCTCTTCGCCGACGCGGCCAACGAGGCCCTGCTCATGCGGCCCGGCCAGTACCTCACCCGGTCGCTGGTCTACGCCGACAACCGCGGCATCGACGGTGCGGTCCTCGGCACCGCCACGGCCGTCGGCGGTCTCTCGTCCCGATGGCGGAGGTGGCAGACCGGGTTCGTCCGTTCGTACGCGCTGTCGATGCTCGCCGGTGCCGTCCTGGTCGTCGTCGCGATGCTCCTGGTGAGGCTGCCGTGACCTTCCCCTGGCTGACCACGCTCGTCGCCCTGCCGGCGGTGGGGGCCCTGCTCGTGGCGCTCGTCCCGACCGGTCGCGACCGGCTCGCCAAGCTGCTCGCCGTCGGCGTGGCCACGCTGGTGCTGCTGCTGACGATCGGCGCGTCGCTGCAGTTCTCCGTCGGTGGTCCCCGGTTCCAGCTCACCGAGCGATACGAGTGGGTCGGGGCCTTCGGCTTCTCCTGGGCGATGGGCGTCGACGGGGTCGCGCTGGCCCTGGTGGCCCTGACCGCGGTGGCGACGCCCGTGGTCATGGTGGCGATGTGGCACGAGGCCGAGGACTCGGGACGTCGCCCGAAGGGGTTCTTCGCGCTGCTCCTGCTGCTCGAGTCGATGACGATCGGCGCGTTCGCCGCCACCGACGTGCTGCTCTTCTACATCCTGTTCGAGGCCATGCTGGTCCCGATGTACTTCCTCATCGGGCTCTACGGCGGCCCGCAGCGCCGCTACGCAGCGGTCAAGTTCCTGCTCTACAACCTCTTCGGTGGGCTGCTCATGCTGGCGGCCGTCATCGGGCTGTACGTGCAGTCGATCGAGGACGGCCGGGGCACCTTCCTGCGCCAGGACCTGGTCGGGATCGGCATCCCGGAGTCGACCCAGGCGTGGCTGTTCGTCGGCTTCATGATCGCCTTCGCGATCAAGGCTCCGCTGTGGCCCTTCCACACCTGGCTGCCCGACGCCGCCGCGGAGGCGACCCCCTCCAACGCCGCCTTCCTGTCCGGCGTGATGGACAAGGTCGGCACGTACGGCATGATCGCGCTGGTCCTGCCGCTCTTCCCCGACGCCTCGCGGACGTTCGCCCCGGTGGTGGTGACGCTCGCCGTCATCAGCATCCTGTACGGCGCTCTGCTGGCCATCGGCCAGACGGACCTCAAGCGCCTCATCGCGTACACGTCGATCTCGCACTTCGGCTTCATCGTCATGGGGGTCTTCGCGCTCACCAGCCAGGCCGGTGCGGGGGCGACGCTCTACATGGTCAACCACGGGCTGTCCACGATCGCGCTCTTCGTCGTGGTGGGCTTCATGATCACCCGGCGCGGCTCGCGGCTGGTGGCGGACTTCGGCGGCGTGGCCCAGCCGGCGCCGGTCCTGGCGGGCTCCCTGCTCGTCGCCGGCCTGTCCGGCCTGGCGCTGCCGGGACTCGCGACCTTCGTCAGCGAGTTCCTCGTGCTGCTTGGCACCTTCAGCCGGTACCGCGTGGCCGGAGTCCTGGCGACGGTCGGGATCATCCTGGCGGCGTTGTACATCCTGCTCGTGTACCAGCGCACCATGACCGGTCCGGCGCGCGCGGAGACCGCGGCCTTCCCCGACCTCCGCGGGCGCGAGGTGCTCGCGGTCGCACCCCTGTTCGCGCTGCTGCTGGTCCTGGGGTTCTTCCCGCAGACTGCGCTCGACGTGATCGACGACGGCGTGGGTGCCACGCTGGCCGAGGTCGGGGTCGACGATCCCGAGCCGGTCGTCCCCGCCCAGGCCGCTGAAGGGAACCAGCCGTGATCGCCGGCATCCTGGCCCAGGACGTACCGGACGCGCCCGTCATCGAGTGGGCCGAGATCTCGCCCATCCTCGTGGTCCTGGGCGCCGCGGTGATCGGGGTCCTCGTCGAGGCCTTCGTCCCGCGGCGGCTGCGGTACCCGGTGCAGCTCGGCCTGTCCTTCGTCGCGGTGGTCGCCGCCCTCGCCCTCGTCGTCTGGCTCTCCGGCACGCAGATCGTCGCGGTCGAGGGCTCCGTGGCCGTCGACGGACCGGCGCTCTTCATCCAGGGGACCGTCCTGGTGCTCTCGGCCGTGAGCCTGCTGACGTTCGCCGAGCGACGGCTCGAGGGCGGTGGCGACGCCTTCGCCCCCGCCGCGTCGGCGCTGCCCGGCAGCGAGGACGAACGGGTGCTCACGCAGCAGCGCGTGCTGCAGACCGAGGTGTACCCCCTGACCCTGTTCGCGATCGGGGGCATGCTCCTCTTCCCCGCGGCCAACGACCTGCTCACCATGTTCGTCGCGCTCGAGGTGCTCTCGCTGCCGCTCTACGTGTTGTGCGCGATGGCCCGCCGGCGCCGCCTGCTCTCGCAGGAAGCGGCCATGAAGTACTTCCTGCTGGGCGCCTTCTCGTCGGCGTTCTTCATCTTCGGCTCGACCCTGGTCTACGGCTACGCCGGCTCGATGCGCTTCTCCGCGATCGACTCCGCGTTGGCCTCCCGGGTCGGTGCCGAGGGGTTGCTCCTCGCCGGGGTAGGGCTACTCGCTGTCGGCCTGCTCTTCAAGGTGAGTGCCGCGCCCTTCCACGCCTGGACCCCCGACGTCTACCAGGGAGCCCCGACCCCGGTCACCGGCTTCATGGCCGCGTGCACCAAGCTGGCCGCGTTCGGGGCGCTCCTTCGCGTGTTCTACGTCGCCCTGGGTGGGCTGCGTACGGACTGGCAGCCGATGTTGTGGGCCGTGGCCATCCTGACGATGTTGCTCGGCTCGGTCGTCGCGCTGACCCAGACCGACGTCAAGCGCATGCTGGCCTACTCGTCGATCGCCCACGCGGGCTTCATCATCACGGGCATGGTCGCGGCCGACGCCGCGGGCACGGCCAGCGTGCTCTTCTACCTCGCGGCCTACGGATTCACGACCGTCGGGGCCTTCGCCGTCGTCACGCTCGTCCGCGACGCCGGGGGTGAGGCCACCCACCTGGCCAGGTGGGCCGGCCTGGGCAAGCGCTCCCCCGTGGTGGCGGCCACGTTCGCCCTGTTCCTGCTCGCCTTCGCCGGGATCCCGCTCACCAGCGGCTTCATCGGCAAGCTCGCGGTCTTCTCGGCCGCGATCGAGGCCGGTGCGGTGAGCCTGGTCGTCGTCGGTCTGGTGGCCAGCGCCATCGCCGCGTTCTTCTACGTCCGCGTCATCGTGATCATGTTCTTCTCCGAGCCCGCCGCCGAAGGGCCGAGCGTCGCGGTGCCGAGCGTCCTCACCTCGGCCACGATCGCCGTCGGGGCGCTCGCCACGATCGTCCTGGGTATCCTGCCGGGTCCGCTGCTGACGCTGGCCGAGCAGGCCGCGGTCTTCGTCCGCTGACCACCGGGAGCCACGTGCCGTCGACCTCCGGCCTGGGGATCCCCGCCGTCGACCCGGCGCTGGCGGAATCGGTGGCAGCGGGGCTGGACGAGGTCGAGGCCCGGCTGCGGGAGTCCGTGCGCTCGGAGGAGCCGATGCTCACCGAGGCCTCGCGGCACCTCATCGAGGCCGGTGGCAAGCGCTTCCGTCCCCTGTTGGTGCTGCTGGCGTCGCACTTCGGTGACCCGAGGGCCGAGGGCATCGTCCCGGCCGCGCTCGTCGTCGAGCTCACCCACCTGGCCACGCTCTACCACGACGACGTGATGGACGAGGCGTCACTGCGCCGTGGTGCCCCGAGCGCCAACGCCCGCTGGGACAACTCGGTCGCCATCCTCACCGGCGACTACCTCTTCGCCCGTGCCTCCGACATCGTGGCCGACCTCGGCCCGGAGTGCGTCCGGCTGCAGGCGCGGACCTTCGAGCGGCTCGTCCGCGGCCAGCTCCGCGAGACCGTCGGGCCTCCAGCGGGTGCGGACCCGCTCGAGCACTACCTGTCGGTCCTCGCTGACAAGACCGGTTCACTCATCGCGACCTCCGCACGCTTCGGCGCGATGCTCTCCGGGGCGGGCGCCGACGTGGTCGGCGTCGTGGCGCGCTACGGCGAGCGGATCGGCGTGGCCTTCCAGCTGGCCGACGACGTGCTCGACATCGCCAGCGAGTCCACCGAGTCCGGCAAGACGCCCGGGACCGACCTGCGCGAGGGCGTGCCGACCCTTCCTGTCTACTACGCCCTGCGTTCCCGGGACCCGGCCGACGCCCATCTCCGGCGACTGCTCGCCGCCCCGGTGACCGACGACTCGGCGCACGCCGAGGTGCTCGACGTGCTGCGCGCCCACCCCGCCATGGAGCAGGCCCGGACCGAGGTGCGGCGGTGGGCCGGTGACGCGAGGGCCGCCCTCGACCCGCTCCCCGACGGCCCGGCCAAGCGGGCGCTCCAGGCGCTCAGCGACGGCGTGGTCGACCGCACCGCCTGAGCCGGTCCCACATCCGGCGGGCTCGGATCCGACGATCACCCGCCGGTGAACACGTCCACGACCAAGCGTGGCGGCCCCTCCAGCAAGCTCGCCCGGTACGGCCGCTCCCGGTCCAGACCGAGGCCGATCTGGGTAACCCCCTCGAAGGCGTAGAGGTTCCGGGCCTCGCGGAGTGCTACGTACCCGGCCGGCACGAGGTCGTCCGGCCCGGTGAACGGCGGGATCTCCGTAGGAGCGCCCTCGCCCTCGCTCACGGTCCAGACCCGCACGACGACCTCGAGAGTGGCGTCACCGGCAAGTTCCACGGGTTCGCCGGACCCGTCGGCTGTCAGCGGGTCGACGTAGGCGACGCGCCATCCGGGGGGCTCACCCGTACCGGCCATCTCGAAGACGAAGCGCTCGTAGCAGTCGTGCTGACCGATCCGCATGGAGGCGCCCGTGAGGCTGGACATGGCCAGCGGGTCGGCCGACGTCACCGGATCGGTGCCCCCGAAGGACTCGCAGGCCTCCCCGGGCGTGCCACCGTCACCGGGCGAGGGCTCCGGTGAGGTCACGTCGTCGGCAGGCGCCGGAGCGGTCGTGGTGGCAGGAGCGGGCGCGGCCGGGCCTTCCGCTGCGTCCGGCCCGGCGTCCTCGTTCCCGCACCCGACGACTGCCAGGGCGACGAGCACCGCGACGAGACAGACGGGAAGCTTCCTCACGCCTCGACGGTAACGGTGGGCCGGGCGCGCGGAGGCCGGGAGATCACCGTGCGGTGCAGCTGCCGGGTGGCGGGACGGTCAGCACACGCCGATCACGGTGGGTCGGGCGGTGCGGCCGTCAGCGGCCGATCGGGAGTCCGTCGGGACGCCACACGCAGATCACACCGGGCCGTGGGAACGGGTCCGTGTGCGGCCACGTGCTGGTCGGGTTCTCGAACGTCGAGCCCTCCGCCTCTCCCGGGTGCTGCGGTGCGGCGAAGGCGGTCGACCCGTCCTCGGTGACGAGGGGACCGCAGCACTCGGCGCCCACGGGGACCGAGAGGAACTGCCGAAGCCAGCCACGATCGGCGCCCTGCACCGGGACGGCGAACATGCCGTCGTTGGCTCCGAGCTCGCCGGCGTCGGTCGCCACCCAGAGGTTCCCCGCCGGGTCGAAGGTGACGTTGTCCGGCGCCGAGATCGGGCTCACCCGATCCTTCGGGAAGCCGCCGAACCACGTGCGCGGGTCCTCGGGGTCCCCGCACACCAGGAACAGGTTCCAGCCGAAGGTCTCGGCAGCCGCGTCGTTGCCGGCCTCCCACTGCTCGAGCACGTACCCGTGCCGGTTGCCGGGAGCGAGCACCAGTGGACCCTCGAACGTCTCCCGGATCAGCCCGTCGGTCAGCGGCGCCGCGGCGTTGGGAGCGGTACGAGCCTTGTTGTTGGTCAGACAGGCGTAGACCGCTCCGGTCACCGGGTTGCGTTCGACGTCCTCTGGGCGGTCCATCTTCGTCGCCCCGACCCGGTCGGCGGCCAGCCGTGTGTTGACCAGCACCTCCGCGACGGAGAACCCCTCGACGTACGACCTCGTGTCCGACGCCAGCGGGACCCAGCGACCCGTCCCGTCGTACGGCAGCTCACCGTCGCCCTCGGGGCCCCCGTCGCCGGAGAAGACGGCGACGTAGAGGGTCCCGTGGTCGAGCAGGGTCATGTTGTGCCGTCGGGCGGCGGTCGAGGGGCCGTCGCGGAAGGTGCCACGAGAGACGAACTTGTAGAGGTAGTCGTCGTTCTGGTCGTCTCCCATGTATGCCACGACCCGGCCGTCCGCGGTGAAGCTCACGGTGGCGCCCTCGTGCTTGAAGCGGCCCAGCATGGTGCGCTTGACCGGCGTCGACGACGGGTCGTACGGGTCGACCTCGACCACCCAGCCGAACGTGTAGGCGGTGTTCGGGAACCGTGAGGCGTCGAACCGCTCGTCGACCTCGCTCCACCGACGGGTGCTCCATCCCGTGGTGCGGATCTGATACCGCAGGTAGCTCTCGACGTGCTCCGACGACACGCCCGCCGGTGCGTCGAAGTACTGGTTGAAGTTCTCTTCGCCGGTCAGGACCGTGCCCCAGGGGGTCACTCCACCGGCGCAGTTGTTCAGCGTGCCGGCGACGGGTCCGGACAGTCGGGGGTCGCCGGCAGCCGGCCCCGACGCCACCATCGGTGTGTAGGCGGTGATCCGCCGGTCGAACCGGGAGGGCCGGGTCACTCGCCGCCACTCCCCGGTGCCACCGACGCGCTCCACCTCGAGGATCGACATGCCGTGCGCGGCCATCGCCACGGCGGCCCGGTCCGCCGAGGTGTACCCGCCGTCGGCGGGGAACATCAGCTCCTCGTTGGTGTACTCGTGGTTGACCGCAAGCAACCCCTTGTCACCGTTGCCCGGGAGCGGCAACAACATCAGGTAGTCGGCGTTGTAACCGACCTGCCGCTCCTGGGAGCGGCGACTCTGGCGGTACGGGTCGAACGCGGGTGCACCACGGCCGACCGGATCGCCCCACACAGCGACGACCGCGGACTGGTAGCCGTCGGCCACGACCACGTCGTCCACGACGGTCGGCTCGACCGGTGTGAAGGTGAGCGCCGCCCCAGGGTCCACGGCCACCGTTCGCGCGGCCGCTCCCGCGGCCAGTGGTCGCCCGACGACCACCGCCGCGGCGCCGGCCCCGGCACCGGCCAGCACGGCACGACGGCTCAGGGCACGCTCGGCGATGTCGGCGAAGCGCGGGTTGTCGGTGGGGTTGGGCGCGGGGTGGTCACAGGCGTTGTCGCACTTCACGCGACACGTGGCCAGGCTTCGCGACCCGTGGCGGACCGGGCCGAGGACGTCGAGGAGGCGGCGGCGACTCGTCATCCCAGGACGCTAGATCTGGCTGTAATCCATGTAAAGGGTCAGCAGCGGATGAATTCGGGTGACTCGTCCGATCCGGTCTGAGTCCCCGGTCAGGTGGCAGCAGCCTGGACGGCGAGCCGGATCTGGCGGCGCCGGTGCTCGAGCACCTCGACGGTGAAGACCGCGAGAGCCGCCCACACGAGCACGAAACCCACCAGCCGTACGGGCGGCAGCGGTTCCCCGTACAGGAAGACCCCGATCGCGAACTGGAAGGTGGGGGCCAGGTACTGCAGGAGGCCGAGCGTCGTCAGTGGCACCCGGGTCGCCGCGGCGCTGAAGAACAGCAGCGGCACCGCGGTCACCAGGCCGGCACCCGCCAGCAGCACGGCATGCCCCAGGCCCTGCGTGCCGAAGGTCCCGGCCCCTCGTGCGCCGAGCCAGAGCAGGTACGCCGCCGCCGGGAGGACCAGGACGCCGGTCTCGACCGCGAGGCTCTCGGCGGCTCCGACCCCGGCCTTCTTCTTCAGCAGCCCGTACGTGGCGAAGGAGAAGGCCAGCGTGAGGGCGATCCATGGTGGCCGGCCGTAGTCGAGCGTGAGGACGATCACGGCCACCGAGGCCAGGGCGACTGCGCCCCACTGGGCCGGACGTAGGCGCTCGCCCAGGACCACGACGCCCATGAGCACCGTGACCAGGGGGTTGACGAAGTAGCCGAGGCTGGTCTCCACGACATGCTCGTTGTTGACGCCCCAGATGTAGGTCCCCCAGTTGACGGTGATGACGACGGCTGCCACGGAGAGCAGCACGTACGCGCGGCGGCCGAGCCGGCGCAGGGCGGCGAGTCGCCCGCCCAGCGACAGCAGGACCACCACGACCACGAGCGACCACACGATGCGGTGGGCGAGGATCTCGACCGCCCCCGCCGGCTCGAGCAGCGGCCAGTAGAGCGGGAACAGCCCCCAGAGGGTGTACGCCGCCACGCCGTAGAGGGCGCCGTGTCGGGTGGTGCTCACCCGGGGAGCCTACCCGGAGGTCAGGAGCGACCTCTGTACACGCTGCTGTCCGCGCCGGGTCGGCGGGGTTCCCTGCGCGCCGGGAGATCACCGTGTGGGGCAGTTCCCGGGACGCGGGACGGTGAGCACACGCCGATCACGGCGGGCCGGGTGGGGCGAGGTGGTCAGGCCACCTCCCAGGTGTCCCTCCCACGCAGCAGGGCCCCGAGGTCCCCAGGCCCCTGGGTCTCCACCGCCTGCTCGAGCTGGCCTGTCATCAGGTCGTCGTACGTGGGCTGCTGAACCGAGCGGAAGACGCCGATCGGCGTGCGGGCCAGCGAGCCGGGATCCGACAGCCGCGACAACGCGAAGGCCTGCGACGGGTCGTCGGCACCGGGCCGGTGGACCAGCACCAGCGGGTCGTCGGCGGCGCAGACCTCCAGCGCGCCGGTGACCGGGTCGCGGCGGATGCCCTTGTCCAGGTCCGCGCCGAAGCGGACCGGTTGCCCGTCCTCGAGCCGGACCAGCACGTCCTCGCGGGTCTCGCGGTCCTTGAGGGCGTCGAACGCGCCGTCGTTGAAGATGTTGCAGTTCTGGTAGATCTCCACCAGCGACGTGCCCCGGTGCGCGGCAGCCGCACGCAGCACGGACGTCAGGTGCGCCCGGTCGGAGTCGATCGTGCGGGCGACGAAGGTGGCCTCGGCTCCCAGCGCCAGCGAGACCGGGTTGTACGGGTGGTCCAGCGAGCCCATCGGCGTCGACTTGGTGATCTTGCCGAGCTCGGACGTGGGGGAGTACTGGCCCTTGGTGAGCCCGTAGATCCGGTTGTTGAAGAGCAGGATCGTGAGGTTGACGTTGCGGCGCAGCGCGTGCAGGAGGTGGTTGCCCCCGATCGAGAGCGCGTCACCGTCACCGGTCACCACCCACACCGAGAGGTCCGGCCGCGACGCCGCGAGCCCGGTCGCGATCGCCGGCGCCCGGCCGTGGATCGAGTGCATGCCGTACGTGTCCAGGTAGTACGGGAACCTCGACGAGCACCCGATCCCGGAGACGAAGGTGATGTTCTCGCGGCGAAGCCCCAGCTCGGGGAGGAAGCCCTGGACCGCGGCGAGGATGGCGTAGTCGCCGCAGCCAGGGCACCAGCGGACCTCCTGGTCGCTGGTGAAGTCCTTCTTCGTCTGCTTCTCCTCGGCCGTGGGCACGCCGCGCAGGCCGGGCAGCCCGAGCTCGACCGGGACCTCGCTGGTCACTTGATCACGTCCTCGATCACGCCCGCGAGCTCCTCCGCCTTGAACGGCAGGCCGCGGACCTGGGTGTAGCTGACGACGTCGACGAGGAACCGGGCCCGCAGCAGCAGCGCCAGCTGGCCGAGGTTCATCTCGGGGAGCAGCACGCGGTCGTACGAACGCAGGACCTTGCCGGTGTTGGCGGGCAACGGGTTGAGGTGCCGCAGGTGCGCCTGCGCGACATCGCGGCCGGCGAGCCGGACCCGGCGCACGGCCGCCCCGATCGGCCCGTACGTGGAGCCCCAGCCGAGCACCAGGACCCGCGCCTGGGCGCCGGGGTCGTCGACCTCCAGCGGGGGCACGTCGATGCCGTCGACCTTGGCCTGGCGGAGCCGGACCATGTGGTCGTGGTTGTCGGGGTCGTAGGAGATGTTGCCCGTCCGGTCCGCCTTCTCGATGCCGCCGATGCGGTGCTCCAGACCCGGGGTGCCGGGGACCGCCCAGGGCCTCGCCAGCGTGCGCGGGTCGCGGAGGTACGGCAGGAACTCCCCGGCCTCGCCGTTCGGCTCCGTCGCGAACTCGACGCGCAGGTCGGGCAGGTCGTCGACCTCCGGGACCCGCCACGGCTCCGCGCCGTTGGCCAGGTAGCCGTCGGAGAGCAGGAAGACCGGCGTCCGGTACGTGAGCGCGATGCGCGTCGCCTCGAGTGCCACGTCGAAGCAGTCGGCCGGCGAGCACGGGGCGACGATCGGCACCGGTGCTTCACCGTTGCGGCCGAACATCGCCTGCAGCAGGTCGGACTGCTCGGTCTTGGTCGGCAGCCCGGTCGACGGGCCGCCCCGCTGGACGTCGACGACGATCAGCGGGAGCTCCAGCGAGACCGCCAGCCCGATGGTCTCCGACTTCAGCGCCACGCCCGGGCCGGAGGTGGTCGTCACCCCGAGCGAGCCGCCGAACGCGGCGCCGAGGGCGGCACCGATGCCGGCGATCTCGTCCTCGGCCTGGAACGTCCGGACGCCGAAGCGCTTGTGCCGCGCCAGCTCGTGCAGGATGTCGCTGGCCGGCGTGATCGGGTACGAGCCCAGGAAGAGCGGCAGCCCCGAGCGCTGCGACGCGGTGACCAGGCCGTAGGAGAGCGCGAGGTTGCCGGTGATGTTGCGGTACCTGCCCGCCGGCATCGGCGCCGGACGCACCTCGTACGAGACGGCGAAGTCCTCGGTCGTCTCGCCGTAGTTCCAGCCGGCCCGGAACGCCGCCAGGTTGGCGTCGCGAATCGCCGGCTGGCGGGCGAACTTGGTCTCCAGGAAGCTGAGGGTCCCCTCGACCGGCCGGCCGTACATCCACGACAGCAGGCCCAGCGCGAACATGTTCTTGGCCCGCCCGGCCTCCTTGCGGGTGAGCCCGAACTCCTTGAGGGCCTCCATCGTCAGCCCGGTGAGGTCGACGGCGTGCACCTTGTACGACTCCAGCGAGCCGTCGGCCAGCGGGTCGCTGGGGTAGCCGACCTTGGCGAGCGCGCGTGCGGTGAAGCCGTCGGTGTCGACGATCAAGGTCGCACCCTTGGGTACATCGGGCAGGTTGGCCTTGAGCGCCGCCGGGTTCATCGCCACCAGGACGTCCGGGGCGTCGCCCGGCGTGAGGATGTCGTGGTCGGCGAAGTGGACCTGGAAGCTCGACACCCCCGGCAGGGTCCCCGCCGGCGCCCGGATCTCCGCCGGGAAGTTCGGCAGCGTCGCGAGGTCGTTGCCCAGCGACGCGGTCTCGGAGGTGAAGCGGTCCCCGGTCAGCTGCATGCCGTCGCCGGAGTCGCCTGCGAATCGGATGATGACACGGTCGAGTCTCTCGACCAGCTTGACCACGGTCTAAGCCTCCCTCGGGCACGTGGCCCGGCGTGTCGCCGCCGTTCGGCGGCCACCCGACATGCTACGTCGCCGTAGGGGCCCCGCGTGGCAGGAGTCCACGACAGGGTCGGCGTGCCGCGAGGCGAGCTCGGCGGCGGGTCTAGGCTGGCGGGCAGGGACGCCGACGGAGGTGAGCGGGCTGGACAGCTACCTGGCCGGCTACGTCGTCGTGGTGGGCGTCTTCGGCGTCGGCGTGCTCTTCGTCGCCACGGCCCTGGGCGCCAACCGGGTCCTCGCGCCCGCCCGTCCCACGCCCGACAAGCTGCTGGCCTACGAGTGCGGCGTGGACCCCGTCGGCGAGGGCTGGGCCCAGACCTACATCCGCTACTACGTCTACGCCTACCTGTACGTGATCTTCGCCGTGGACGCGATCTACCTCTTCCCCTGGGCGACCGTCTTCGCCGCCCCCGGCTACGGGGTGACCACGCTCGTCGAGATGTTCGTCTTCCTCGGCATCGTCGCCGTCGGGATCCTGTACGCCGCCAGGCGGGGGGTGCTGCGGTGGGCGTGACCCCGCTGCCCGAGCCGCGGGTCGGGATGCTGCAGCGGATGGCACCCGACCCGATGCGGGTCGTCCTCAACTGGGGCCGGCGCTACTCGTTGTGGGTCTTCAACTTCGGCCTGGCCTGCTGCGCCATCGAGTTCATCGCGGCCTCGATGTCCCGCCACGACTTCATCCGGCTCGGGGTCATCCCGTTCGCCCCCGGCCCCCGCCAGGCCGACCTCATGGTCGTGTCCGGGACGGTGACCGACAAGATGGCCCCCGCGGTCCAGCGGCTCTACGAGCAGATGCCCGAGCCCAAGTACGTCATCTCCTTCGGTGCGTGCTCGAACTCCGGCGGCCCCTACTGGGACTCCTACTGCGTGACCAAGGGCGTGGACCAGGTCGTGCCGGTGGACGTCTACGTGCCGGGCTGTCCCCCACGCCCCGAGGCACTGCTGCAGGGCATCCTCAAGCTCCAGGACAAGATCGCCGCGGAGCACCTCGGGGAGCGGTACGCCGGCGCCGCCGCGGACGTGGCCGTCGCCCGCCGCGGCCTGCCGGCATCGGCGCTCACGCGCGCGGCCGTGCAGCCGGGGCACCAGGCCGGCAGGAGCGGCACCGGATGACGGTGGACGACTGGGCCGCCCAGGTCGCCGCCGCCGCGGGGTCGGACGCCGAGGTGGGCGACGCCTTCGGCGTACCCGTCCTCGACGTCGCCGCCGATGCATGGGTGGCGACCCTGGAGGCCGCCCGCGGTGCCGGGCTCACCTTCTTCGACTGGCTGTCGGCGGTGGACGAGGAGGAGCAGGGGTTCTCCGTGGTCGCGCACGTCGCCGACCCCACGCGCCGACCGGTCCTGCACGTCCTCGTCCGTACGAGGGTGGAGCGCACCGACCCGGTCCTCACCTCGGCGACGGCCGTCTACGCCGGTGCCGCATGGCACGAGCGCGAGACGGCCGAGATGTTCGGGATCGGCTTCGAGGGGCACCCCTCACTGGACCCGCTGCTGCTCCCCGAGGGCTTCGAGGGACACCCGTTGCGCAAGGAGTTCGTCCTCGCCTCGCGGGCGGCGAAGCCGTGGCCCGGGGCGAAGGAACCCGGTGAGGGGCACGAGGGCGCCGCCTCGCCGTCGCGGCGGCGACTGCTACCGCCCGGCGTGCCCGACCCGCAGACCTGGGGGCCACGCCCGCCCGGCTCACCCGGCTCACCCGGGTCGGACGGTGGCGAGCCGTGATCGGCGAGGTCCTGGAGGCGGTGCTGCGCGTCGCCGGCGTGCTCGCCGCGTTCCTGGTCCTGCCCCTGCTGATCGGGCAGGCCGAGCACAAGGTGATGGCGCACATGCAGGGGCGGGTGGGACCCATGTACGCCGGGGGCTTCCACGGCTGGGCCCAGCTCGTCGCCGACGGCGTCAAGTTCGCGCAGAAGGAGGACGTCGTCCCCGCCGGTGCCGACGGCACCGTCTACCGGCTCGCCCCGGGAGTCGCCCTCGTCCCCTACCTCGCCGCGCTCGCGGCGATCCCGCTCGCACCGGGCATCGTCGGTGTCGACCTCGAGATCGGCCTGTTCTACGTGCTGGCGGCCATGGGCGTCGCGGTGCTGGGCACGGTGATGGGCGGGTGGGCCAGCGCCAACAAGTACTCGCTGATCGGGGCACTGCGCAGCTCCGCCCAGCTGATGGCCTACGAGCTGCCGCTCGTGCTCGCCGCGGCCTCGGTGGCGATGGCCGCGGGGACGCTCCGCCTCACCGGCATCGTGGAGGCGTGGCAGCCCTGGTGGTTGGTCTGGCAGGCCATCGGCGGCCTGGTCTTCTTCACGGCGGGGCTTGCCGAGCTCTCCCGACCCCCGTTCGACATGCCGGTCGCCGACTCCGAGATCATCTTCGGCCCGTACACGGAGTACGGGGGGCTGCGCTTCGCACTCTTCCTGCTCGCGGAGTACGCCGGCATCCTGCTGCTCTGCGCGCTGACCACCGTGCTCTTCCTCGGCGGGTGGCGCGGGCCGTTCGACGAGGTCCTCGGCCCGGTCTGGACGCTGCTCAAGGCCTTCGCCCTCGCCTTCGTGGTCATCTGGCTGCGCGTGGCGATGCCGCGGCTGCGCGAGGACCAGCTCCAGCGGCTGGCCTGGCAGGTGCTCGTCCCCGCCGCCCTGCTCCAGCTCGCGGTCACCGGTGTCGTCGTCCTGCTGTGACGCCCGCGCCTGGCGGTGGGAGACGGACCGGCACGGCGTTCGGCGCGGTCGCTGTCGGCCGGTGAACCGGCGCCGCTAGCCTGACCGCGTGGCGCTGCGAGGCCTGGCCAGCGGTCTGGCGACGACGTTCGGTCGCCTGACCCGTCGCTCGGTCACCGCGCAGTACCCCGACTCCCTGCCCGAGCTGCCCCCGCGCAGCCGCGGGGTCATCGCGCTGCTCGAGGAGAACTGCACCGTCTGCATGCTCTGCGCGCGCGAGTGCCCGGACTGGTGCATCTACATCGACTCGCACAAGGAGGAGCAGCCGCCCGCGACACCCGGAGGAAAGCCCAGGCAGCGCAACGTCCTGGACCGCTTCGCCATCGACTTCTCGCTCTGCATGTACTGCGGCATCTGCATCGAGGCCTGCCCCTTCGACGCCCTGTTCTGGTCCCCCGAGTTCGAGTACGCCGAGCTGGACATCCGCGACCTCATCCACGAGCGCGACCGCCTCCGCGAGTGGATGTGGACCGTCCCTCCGCCGCCGGCCGACGACCTGGGTGCCGTCGAGCCCAAGGAGGTCGAGGCGGCGGCCAAGGCCGCGGGTCGTGACGCCGGGGGGCCGTCCCGCAGGGCCACCCGCTCGGACGGCGCCGCCCCCGCAGCACGGCCACCCCGCACCGCGCCCGGGGAGAGCGGGGCGTGACGGGCGTCGAGACCGCGTTCGCGTTGCTGGGACTGGTCGCCGTCGGGTCTGGGGTGCTCGTCGTCACGTCGCCGCAGCTCGTCCACGCCGGCCTCTGGCTGGCCGTGTCGCTGGCCGCGCTCGCCGGCTGCTACCTCCTGCTGACGGCGGAGTTCGTGGCCTGGGTGCAGGTCCTCATCTACGTCGGCGCCGTGATCGTCGTGGTCCTCTTCGCGCTCATGCTGACCCGGGCGCCGACCGGCCCGTCGGCGGAGTCCAGCGTCGCACGCCGCGCCGTCGCCGCCGCCGTGGCCACTGCCACCGCCGGGGTGCTGCTGGCAGTGCTCCAGGCCGGCTTCGCGGGCGAGGTCGTCGACCTCGACGCCGTCGAGGTCGGGGGCGCCACTGCGACCGGAGGGGCGCTCTTCCGGATCTGGGTGCTCCCCTTCGAGGTGCTGTCGGTCCTGCTCCTCGCGGCGCTCGTGGGAGCGATCACGCTGTCCCGCCGGACCACCGACCACGAGGAGTCCGAGCGGTGAGGCTGGCCTTCCCGCTCGTGGTCTCCGCGCTGTTGTTCTCCCTCGGGGTGTACGGCGTGCTCGCGCGGCGCAACGCGGTGCTGGTCCTGATGGCGGTCGAGCTGATGCTCGCCGCGGTCGGCCTCAACCTGGTGGCCTTCGACGCCTACTGGGCCGACGCGCTGCACGGCGGGCAGGTCCTCACCCTCTTCGTCATCACCATCGCCGCGGCCGAGATCGGTCTCGGCCTGGCCATCGTGCTCCTGGTCTTCCGCGAACGCGGGACCGCGGACCTCGACCGGCTGGACGCACTGGACGAGCGGGCCGAGGTCGCGGCCGCTCCCGAGGCGGCGCCGTGAGCCCGCTCGTCCCGCTGCTGGTCCTCGTCCCGGTCGCCACGGCGGCGGCCGGCCTGGTCGTGGGTCGCCGGCGCGTGCTGGCCCGCATCCTGGCCGTGACCGGTCCGGCGGTCGCCCTGCTGGTGGCCGTCGCCGCCGCGTGGGAGGTCGGGGTCGACGGCCCGCGGGTGGACGTGTGGTCCGTCGTGCCGACCGGCTGGGTGCCGATCGCCGTCGCCACGCGGGCCGACGGCCTCGGCCTCACCGTCGCCGTGATGGTGGCCACGGTCGCCCTGGCCGTCCAGCTCTACTCGACCGAGTACCTGCGCGAGGACCCCCGCTACCCCTCGTACGCCGCCCTGGTCTCGCTCTTCACCGCCGCGATGCTGCTCGTCGTCGTCGCCGACGACCTGGTGGTCCTGCTCGTCGGCTGGGAGGTCATGGGTCTGTGCTCGTACGCGCTCATCGGCCACCACTGGGAGCTGGCCGAGGCCCGGGCCGCCGCCGTCAAGGCCTTCGTCGTGACGCGGCTCGGTGACGTGGGGCTGCTCTTCGGCATCTTCGTGCTGGGCGACCTCGCCGGCTCGTTCCAGGTGTCACGGATCGCCGTCGAGGTGCCCGAGCTGGCCGGCGCGACCCTCACGGTCGGCCTGCTGCTCGTCCTGCTCGGGGTCGTCGGCAAGTCCGCCCAGGTGCCGTTGCACGTCTGGCTGCCCGACGCCATGGTCGGCCCCACGCCGGTCAGCGCGCTCATCCACGCCGCGACCATGGTCGCGGCCGGGGTGTTCCTCGTGGCCCGGCTCTACGACGCCTTCCTCGCCAGCGCGGGCGCGCTGGCCGTGCTGGCGGTGCTCGCGTCGGTCACGATGCTCGGCGCGGCCCTGGCCGCCCTGGCCCAGGACGACCTCAAGCGGGTGCTCGCCTGGTCGACCTCCAGCCAGCTCGCGTACATGCTCGGGGGCCTCGCGGTCGGCGGCTACACCGCGGGCCTGTTCCACCTGCTGGCCCACGCGGCCTTCAAGGCGCTGCTGTTCCTCGCAGCCGGTGCGGTCATCCACGCCGTCGGCACCAACCTCATGGCCGGGATGGGCGGGCTCAGCCGGCGGATGCCCCTCACGGCCTCGACCGCCGGGATCGGCCTGCTCGCCCTCGCGGGCGTCCCGCCGCTGGCCGGCTTCGTCTCCAAGGAGTCCATCCTCGGCGCCGCGGAGGAGGCCGCCCTGCACGGCGGGCCGCTGCCGGCGTGGGCGGCGTGGGTCGTCCTCGTCGCCGGGCTGGCGACGGTCCTCGTCACCGCGGCGTACGTGACCCGCGCCTGGACGCTCACCTTCGTCGGGCCGGACCGGACCGCGCCGGGGAGCCGGCCGCACGACCCGCCGCGCGCGATGGCCGTCCCGCTCGTCGCACTGGCCGTGCCCACGGTCGTGCTCGGCGTCCTGGCGCTCGTCCCGGACGTGATCGCGTCCGTCCTCGACCGCGCGGTCGGCGCCGACGGGGCGGCCGGCCCGCCGGCGGCCGCCGTGGCGGACCCGGGCGTCGGCCTCACGCCCGCCACCACCGTGCTCTCCCTGCTGCTCGTCGCCGTCGGCGCCGGCCTCGTGCTCGCCGAGCGCTCCCGCATCCGCGGGGGCGACCCCGCCGCGTCGCTGGGGGGCCTCCGCCGCGTGCTCGCCGGCGGGTTCGGCGTCGACGCCGCATACGACGCCGTGGTCGTCCGGCCGGTCCGAGCAGCCGCACGGCTGGTGGTCGCCGGCGACAGCCAGGTCGTCCACGCGTACGTGACGGGTGCGGGGCGGGCCGCCCGCGGGCTGGGCGGCCTCGTGCACCGGGCGCAGACCGGCCGGGTGCAGGGCTACCTCGCGGGGGTGCTCGGGGTGGTCGTGCTGCTCGTCGTCGCGGGGGTGGTGCTGGCGTGAGCCGGCTGCTCCCGCTCGCGCTCGCCGTACCGCTCGCGGGCAGCGTGCTGTTGACCGTGCTGCCTCGTCGTACCGGTGACAAGGCGGCGGCCTGGCTCGGTGTCGCGTTGTCGGCGGCGACCTTCGGCGTCGTCCTGGCTGTTGCGGCGGCCTTCGACCGGACCCGGCCGCAGCAGGCGCAGCTCGAGACCGACCTGCCGTGGGTGCCGGCCTTCGGCCTTCGCTTCCACCTGGGCGTGGACGGGGTCTCGCTGCCCTTCCTCGTCCTGACCGCGCTGCTGATCCTGTGCTGCTGCGTCTACACCGTCCGGGTCCGGCCGGTGGCGGGACGGGTGAAGGCGCTCACCGCGCTGGTGCTGCTCCTCGAGGTGGGGATGCTCGGCACCTTCATGGCGCTGGACCTGCTGCTGTTCTTCCTGTTCTTCGAGGTCGTGCTCGTCCCGATGTGGTTCGTCATCGCGTGGTGGGGCGACCCGCAGGACCGTGCCGGCCGGACGACCGCGGCGACGACCTTCATCCTGTACACCCTGGCCGGCTCGGCGCTGATGCTCGCCGGGTTCCTGCTCGTCGGGGGGCAGTCCGGGACGCTCGACCTGGTCGAGCTCGCGTCCCGGTCGGGCGAGGGGCTGACGCCGCGGGTCCAGCTGCTGGCCGCGCTGGCGATCGTCGGCGGCCTCTCCGTGAAGGTGCCGCTGTGGCCGCTGCACACCTGGCTGCCCGACGCCCACGCCAAGGCGCCCACCGTGGGGTCGGTGCTGCTCGCCGGCGTGCTCCTCAAGATGGGGTCGTACGGGCTGGTGCGGGTCGCTCTGCCGGTCGTGCCGGAGGGGGTGGCGCGGATCGCACCGTGGCTCGCCGGCCTGGCCGTGGTGGGCATCGTCTACGGCTCGCTGGCCTGCCTGGCGCAGCGTGACCTCAAGCGCCTGGTCGCCTACTCCAGCGTCGGCCACATGGGGTTCGTGGTCCTGGGCGTCGCCACGCTCACCCCCGCCGGCGTCAACGGCTCGATCTACGCCGGTCTCGCGCACGGCGTCATCACCGGGCTGCTGTTCGTCCTCGCCGGGGCGATCAAGGACCGGCACGGCACGACGGAGCTGGCCGCTCTCGGCGGCGGGCTCTACGCGCGACTGCCCCGGCTCGGGGCGCTGCTCGCCTTCGCCTGCGTCGCGTCGCTCGGACTGCCCGGACTGGCCGGCTTCTGGGGCGAGATGCTGTCGCTCGCCGGTGCCTTCCGGCCCTCGGAGGCGCTCCAGCGCCCGTACTCCCTCGTCCTCATGGCCGTGGCCGGCGCGGGCGCGGTCCTCACGGCCGCCTACCTGCTCATGGTGGTCCGGCGGGTCTGCCAGGGGCGCGACGACATCGGTGCCCGGCTGCCGGTCCTCGGCGACGTGACGACCCACGAGGCCACGGTGTGGTCGCCGCTGGTCGTCCTCACGCTCGTGCTCGGCCTCTGGCCCGGGCTGGTCCTCACGATGACCGACCCCGCCGTCAAGGCCCTCCTCGGCGGCGGGGGGTGATCGCGTGACCCTGCAGCCTGCCGACGCCGTCGCGCAGAGCGTCGACTGGGCGGCCCTCGCGCCCCCGGCCCTCGTGGTCCTGACGGCACTGGCGGCCCTCGTCAGCGACCTCTGGCTGCCACGCCGGGCCGCCCGGGTGTTGACCGCCGTGTCGGTCGCGGGCGTGGCGGCCGCCCTCGTGGCGGTGGGCCTGCTGTGGGGCGAGGTGCGGGGCACCTTCTGCCTGCCGGCCGAGTCCGGCGAGCTGCCGGCCTGCTCGTACGTGGTCAACGAGGTGACCCTGGTCTTCCAGGCGGTGGTGCTGGCCGGGACGCTGCTGGTGCTCCTCCTGGCGGCGGCCGAGGTACGGGAGCACGACCTGCCGGCCGGGGAGCTGCACTTCCTGGTGCTCGCGGCGACCGTGGGCGCGCTCACCCTGGCCGCCGCCCGCGACCTTGCCACCCTCGTGGTCGCGCTCGAGGTGGTCTCGCTGCCGGCCTTCGCCCTCGTGGGGCTGCGGCGCGGTCACCTGCGGGGCGCCGAGGCGGCGCTGACGTTCTTCCTGGTCTCGGTCGTATCCGTGGCGGTGATGCTGTACGGGGTGGGGCTGGTCTACGGCGCCACGGGTCACCTGCACCTGGACCGGATCGCGGCGGCTCTGGCCGACCCGGGGGTCCGGACGCCGGTGGCGACCGCCGGGGTGCTGCTGACGCTGGTCGGACTGGCCTTCAAGATCGGCGCGGTGCCCTTCCACGCCTGGATCCCCGACACCTACGCGGGGGCTCCCGTCAGCGTGGCCGCGTACCTGTCCGTCGTCTCCAAGGCAGCCGGCCTGGTCGGACTCGTCGTGGTGGTGGGCCAGGCCTTCCCCACGTACTCCGACGTGTGGGGACCCGCCGTCGCCGTGTTCGCCGTGCTCACCATGACCGTCGGCAACGTCGGCGCCCTCCGGCAGCGCAGTGCCGTACGGCTGCTCGCCTGGTCGTCCATCGCGCAGTCGGGCTACCTGCTGGTCCCGCTGGGGGTGGCGTCCAGCGGGGTCGAGGGCGTGGTGCTCGGTGACGCCCTGTCGGCCACGGTGGCCTACCTGTGCATCTACGCCGCGGTCAACCTCGCGGCCTTCGGCGTCGTCACCGTCGTCTCGCGGAACCGGCCCGCCGGCGACCTGGCGGACTACCGCGGGCTGGTGCGGACCGAGCCGGTGAGCGCATTGGCGCTGGGCTTCGCCCTGCTGTGCCTGGCCGGGCTGCCGCCGGGTGTGGCCGGCCTGTGGGCCAAGGTCGTCGTGCTCGACGCGGCCGTCTCGGGTGGCGCCGGGTGGTTGGCGGTCGCCGTCGTCGTCAACACCGTCATCGGACTGGCGTACTACCTGCGCTGGACCGCCCTGCTCTTCGCGACCCCGCGCGACGCTGTGCCCCCGTCGTACGACGTCCCGCTGGCCTCCGCCGTGGCCGTGGGCCTGGCGGTCTCGGTCGGGGTCGTGCTGTCCGTGCTGCCGCAGCCGGTGCTCGGGCTCACGTCCTCCTGGGCCGTCCTGCTCGGCTGACCCGCAATGACCACGTTCACCACCCTCGCCCGGCCTTCACGAGGCGTCGACGCCCGGTGGTGGCCCGACAAGCCTCGTGATGGAGCAGCTCGGGGTCAGCCGGCGGCCGACCAGCCGCTCCAGCGCACCGGGTGGAGGGCGAGCGCGGGGCCGGCGGGCCGGTGAGCCGCGTACTGCTCGTACTTGCCCACCAGGGCTGCCACCGCCCTGGCCGTCTCCCCGGGATCGGTGACGACGCGACCCGTGCCGTCCACGCGCACCCACCAGAGCCTCGACCAGTCCTCCTCGTACCGGTCGACGAGCAGGCACGCACGGCCGGTCGCCTCGATGTTCGCCACCCGGCGCAGCCGGGAGCTCCGCTTGGGCTTGTGGTCGACGGCGGTGTAGACGAC
The DNA here is from genome assembly GCA_035761805.1 of Jiangellales bacterium. Lineage (GTDB taxonomy): Bacteria > Actinomycetota > Actinomycetes > Jiangellales > Jiangellaceae > DASTQL01. Next base: position 41,195 of record DASTQL010000038.1, read on the forward strand.
CTCGTCGAGCAGCACGAAGCAGACCGGTACGAGGTGCGGGTCGCCGTCCCTGCCCACGGTCCCCAACCGCGCGACCCGGGCGGTCCGGACGAGCCGGCGCATGGTGGCGGCGTCCATGCCGGTCACTGTAGGCAGGCGCCGGAGGGGCTCACCCGGCGCGGCGGCGCTCCCGGTGCTCCCGCGGGCTCTCCCCTCGTTCCCGCTTGAACGCCGCGCTCAGCGCGAAGGCGCTGCCGTAGCCGACGCGCCGGGCCACCGATCCCACCGTGGCGCCGGGCTCGGTCAGCAGGTCGGCCGCCAGGGCCAGCCGCCAGGCGGTGAGGAAGGCCATGGGCGGCTCGCCGACGAGAGCGGTGAAGCGCCGGGCCAGGGCGGCCCGCGAGACCCCCGTCGCGCTCGCCAGCACCGCGACGGTCCACGGGTGCGCGGGGTTGTTCTGCATCAGCCGCAGCGCCCGGCCGACCACCGGGTCGCCCTGCGCCCGGAACCAGCCGGGTGCCGCCCCCTCCGTACCGGAGAACCAGGCGCGCAGCACGGCCACGAGCACGAGGTCCAGCAGCCGGTCGAGCACCACCTCCTGTCCCGGCTCGTCGCGGACGATCTCGCGGGCGAGCAACGGCACGAGTGGGGACTCCCAGCCCTCGTGGCGGAGGACCAGCAGCGGGGGCAGGACGTCCAGGAGCCGCTGCCCCACCGCCCCGACCTGCTGGTACGTCCCGACCAGCAGCACGGAGGAGCCGTCCGGGTCGGAGCCCCAGGTCCGGACGCCGAGGTCCATCGCCTGGGAGACCGGCTCACCGTCCGGCGTCGTGCAGCGCTGCCCCGGATGGATGACGACCTGCGGTGCCGTGGCGGGGTCGTCGCCTACGACGTACGGCTCGGGGCCGCGGGCCACGGCCACGTCGCCCGGGCCGAGGTGCACCGGTTCGCCCACGGCCGGGGCCACCCAGGCGTCGCTGCGCACGACCGCCATCAGGCTCAGCGGCGCACCGTCCTGGATCCGGATGGACCACGGCGGCTCCATCACGGAGCGGAGGGCGAAGGCCCCTCGCGCCCGCGGGCCGTCGAGGAGTCCGACGAGATCGTCCATGCCGGGAGTGTAGACGCAGGCGCATGGAGTCGCGCGTCTGAGCCATGGACCGTCTCAGGTTCCTCCGGGTTCACTGCTGGGCATGACGACGACACGCGAAGCCCCGGCCCGTACCACGCTCGTCCTCGGCGGGACCGGCAGGACCGGCCGTCGGGTCGCGGCCCGGCTGGCCGCCCGCGGTCGCCCGGTCCGGCTCGGATCCCGCCGCGCGGAGCCGCCGTTCGACTGGGCCGACCCGTCGGGCTGGCGGCGGGTGCTGCGCGGGGTCGAGGCGGCCTTCGTCGCCTACTACCCGGACCTGGCGTTCCCTGGCGCCGCCGAGCGCATCGGAGCCCTCGCCGACCTCGCGGTCGCCGAGGGGGTCGACCGTCTGGTGCTCCTGTCCGGCCGCGGGGAGGAGGAGGCGCAGGTCAGCGAGCAGGCCCTCCGGTCGGCCGGGGGCGACTGGGCGGTGGTGCGGTCGAGCTGGTTTGCGCAGAACTTCAGCGAGCACTTCCTGCTCGGCCCGGTGCTGGCCGGCGAGATCGCGCTCCCCGCCGGGGACGTGGCCGAGCCGTTCGTCGACCTGGACGACGTCGCCGACGTCGCCGTCGCGGTCCTGACCGGGCAGGCCCCCGCCGGCGAGGTCTACGAGGTCACGGGGCCCCGGCTGCTGACCTTCCACGACGCCGCCGAGGAGATCTCCCGGGCGACCGGACGCGAGGTGCGCTACGTCCCGGTGACCGCGGCCGAGTACGCGGCAGCCGCCACGGGTCACGGCGTGCCGGCCGAGGAGGCGGACGGCCTGGCCGACCTCTTCGCGCGGGTCCTCGACGGACGCAACGCCCACCTCACCGACGGGGTGCGCCGTGCCCTGGGCCGGACTCCGACGGACTTCACCGACTATGCCCGGGTGGCTGCCGCCACCGGTGTGTGGGAGAGCTGAGGTCCCGGTGGTCGACTCCCTCCGCATGCTGAGCCTGCTGGCCGCGACGCTGGCGACCGGTCTGATGGCCGGCCTCTACTTCGCCTTCTCCTGCGCGGTGATGCCCGGCCTCGCCCGCACCGACGACCGGACCTTCGTCGCCGCGATGCAGTGGATCAACGTCCGGATCCTCAACGGGTGGTTCGCCCTGGCCTTCGGTGGCGCCTTCGTCCTGACCGCCGCGGCCCTCGTCCTACACCTCCCGGCGGGCGGTCGAGCCGTCCTCCCGTGGGTGGTCGTCGCGCTCGTCCTCTACCTCGGGACGCTCCTCGTCACCTTCCGCGTGAACGTGCCGCTCAACGACGCCCTGGTCTCGGCGGGCGACCCGTCCGCGATGGCGGACGTCGCCTCCGTACGGGAGGGGTTCGAGCCCCGCTGGGTGCGGTGGAACGCCGTCCGGGCGGTGCTGGCCGCCGGGGCGTTGGTCTCCCTCGCGGTCGGGCTCAGCGGTAGTTGACGAACTGCAACGCGAAGTCGAGGTCCTGCTCCTTGAGCACGGCGATGACCCGCTGGAGGTCGTCGCGCTTCTTGGAGCTCACCCGCACCTCGTCACCCTGGACCTGGACCTTGACTCCCTTGGGGCCCTCGTCCCGCACGGCCTTGGCGACCTTCTTGGCCTGCTCCTGGGTGAGCCCGTTCTGCAGCGTCGCCGAGATCTTGTGGACCTTGCCGGACGCCCGCGGCTCGTCGGCGTCGAGCGCCTTGAGCGAGACCCCACGCTTGACCAGCTTGTCCTTGAACACGTCGAGCGCCGCGGCGACCCGGTCCTCGGTCGAGGCCTCGAGCTCCACCGCGAACTCGCCGGCCCAGCGGACCGCAGCGCCCGTCCCGCGGAAGTCGAACCGCTGGTTCAGCTCCTTGGCGGCCTGGTTGAGGGCGTTGTCCACCTCCTGGCGGTCGACCTTGCTCACCACGTCGAACGAGGACTCGCCAGCCACGTGCACACCTCCGTGAGGTTGAGGGAGGACCTCAGGTCGTGCGCTATCCTTCCAGCCGTCGACCGCTGTCGACCCCCCGGCAGGTTGCCCGAGCGGCCAAAGGGAGCGGACTGTAAATCCGTCGGCTCAGCCTACGTTGGTTCGAATCCAACACCTGCCACCCGCAACGGCCCCGCGACCCGCCGTGGTCCGGGGCCGTTCGCGTGCCCGTCGGCTCGGCCCCGATTGACCACGTTCACCACCCTGGTCGGACCATCACGAGGCGTCGACGCCTGGGGGTGACCCGACGAGCCTCGTGATGGGGGCCGGCGTGGCGTCGGAGCGCGGCCAACGCCGGCCGGGCAGGCCGCTCGGGAGCCGGGGCGCGCATCGATGGTCCATCACCAGGCGACTGGGTCCCTGACGAGGCGTGCACACCTGGTGATGGCCCCACCAGGGTGGTGAACGTGGTCATTCGGGGCGGGGTAACCAGGGCAGGGCATTTCGTCGCGCCCCCCGCCACC
>DASTQL010000039.1:0-4146 GCA_035761805.1 Jiangellales bacterium
AGTGGTGGCCAAGACGGGCGGGCGCTCCGGGGACTGGCACCGGGAGGAGCGGTGAGAGCCCTCGTGGTGACCGTGTCCAACCGGGCCGCGGCGGGGGTCTACGAGGACCGTGGCGGGCCGGTCCTGGTCGACGGCCTGCGCGAGATTGGGGCCGAGGTGGACGGGCCGGTGGTCGTCCGCGACGGCGACCCGGTGGAGGCGGCCCTGCGCGAGGCGGTCCGTGCCGGGTACGACGTGGTCGTGACGACGGGCGGCACCGGGCTCACCCCGCTGGACCTGACGCCCGAGATGACCCGCCGGGTGCTCGACCGCGACGTGCCCGGGCTGGCCGAGGCCATCCGCTCGTACGGCGTGGGGCACGGGGTCCCGGCCGCCGTGCTCTCGCGCGGGGTGGCCGGGCTGGCCGGCCGGACCCTCGTCGTCAACCTGCCCGGCTCGACCGGCGGCGTCCGCGACGGACTGGCGGTCATCGGGCCGGTCCTGGCGCACGCCGTCGACCAGGTCCACGGGGGTGACCACTGAACGGCCGTCCGGGACCAGGCTGGCCCGCGACCCTTGCCGAGGGCCCCGTCGGGCTGCGCCCGCTGCGCTACCGCGACGCCCGGGCGTGGGGCGAGGTGCGCGACCGCAACGCCGAATGGCTGCGGCCGTGGGAGCCGACCCCGCCGACCGAGCGCGCCGGCGGGCCGGTGACCTTCCGGCAGATGGTGCGCCGCCTCAACGCCCAGGCGCGGGCCGGGGAGGCCTTGCCGTGGGCGGTGACCTACGAAGACCGCCTCGTCGGCCAGCTCACCGTCGCCGGCATCACCCGGGGGTCCGCCCAGTCGGGCAGCGCCGGCTACTGGGTGGACCGCGAGGTGGCCGGACGCGGGATCATCCCGACGGCCCTCGCGATGGCCGTGGACCACTGCTTCTTCGTCGCCGGCCTGCACCGCGTCGAGGTCAACATCCGCCCCGAGAACCGGGCGAGCGTCCGCGTGGTCGAGAAGCTGGGCCTGCGCCTGGAGGGCACCCGGTCGCTGTTCCTGCACATCGACGGCGACTGGCGCGACCACCTCTCCTTCGCGGTGACCGTGGAGGAGGTCCCCCGCGGGCTGCTTCGGCGGTGGCGGGAGACCCAGCGCCCCACCACGTCGGCGTGATGCTGGCCCCCCAATGATCACGGCAGCCGCGTAAATGGGTGCTGAGCCAGGTGAATGCCCCGCGGCACGTGCCAGGTTGCCGCGGCATGGTGGCGCGGTGATCCCCGAGGGGGATCGACCCGCTCCGCTGAGATCTTGAAGCCCGTTCAGCGACCCTTCAGCCAGGTGGCCCGACAATGGTGGTAGGAGGTCACCGATGCGGGTGCTCGTCGTGGAGGACGAGGCGCGGCTGGCTGACGGGCTGCGGGTCGGGCTGGAGGCTGAGGGCTTCGCCGTCGACGTCGCCCTGAACGGCACCGAGGGTCTGTGGATGGCGCGGGAGAACGCCTACGACGCGATCGTGCTCGACATCATGCTCCCCGGCACGAACGGCTACCGGGTGTGCGCCTCCCTGCGCGCGGGCGGTGTCTGGACCCCGATCCTGATGCTCACCGCGAAGGAGGGCGAGTGGGACGAGGTCGAGGCCCTCGACACCGGCGCCGACGACTACCTCACCAAGCCCTTCTCGTACGCGGTGCTGGTGGCTCGGCTGCGCGCACTCCTCCGACGGGGCTCGGGTGCGCGCCCCACCGTGCTCGAGGCCGGGGACCTGCGCCTGGACCCGGCCGCCCGCCGGGCATGGCGTGCGGACGTCGAGGTCGATCTCACCGCCCGGGAGATGTCCCTGCTGGAGTTCCTGCTGCGCCGCAGGGGCGAAGTGGTCTCCAAGCGCGAGATCCTCGACCACGTGTGGGACGAGGACTTCGAGGGAGACCCCAACATCGTGGAGGTGTACGTCCGCCACCTCCGCAACAAGCTGGACCGGCCCTTCCAGCGGGAGGCGATCGAGACCGTACGGGGTTCGGGCTACCGGCTCGCGGCAGATGGCGGCTGACCGTTCGCGCCGGCGCAAGCCGCCGTCGGCCCGGCGAGGCGGCGTCCGGGTCCGGACGACCCTCGCCGCGGTCGTCGTGGTGGGCGTGGCCCTCCTCGTCGGAGCCGTGGCCCTGGTGGCAGCGATGCAAGCGACCTTGGTGGGCAACCTGCGCGAGGCGACTGCGCTGCGAGCGGCCGAGCTGGCCGCGGTGCTGGAGGGGGGCGAGCGGCTTGGGTTCGCCGTGGCCGATATCGAGGACGAGCTCTTCCAGGTCGTCGACGTCGACGGGACCGTCGTGGATGCCAGCGACAACGTCGCCGGCCGTCCGCCGGTCGCGCGCCTCCAGCCCGGCCAGTCCGAGCGCATCGGCGCGGCCGTGGGCGACGACGATCTCCTGGCCGTGGCCTCCGCGGCCGACACCCCCGACGGCGGGCTCACCGTCATCGTCGCCAGGTCGGTCGACGACGTGGCCGAGTCGACCCAGGTGGTCACCGGCCTTCTCGCCGTCGGTCTGCCGGTGCTGCTCGGGCTGGTCGGCGTCACGACCTGGCACCTGGTCGGCCGGGCGCTCGCGCCCGTCGAGGGCATCCGCACCGAGGTGGAGGCGATCTCGTCCGCCGAGCTGCACCGGCGGGTGCCGGCCCCGGGCGGCCGGGACGAGGTCGCTCGTCTCGCGGACACGATGAACCGCATGCTGGGGCGCCTGGAAGGTGCGCAGCTACGGCAGCGGAGGTTCGTCGCCGACGCCGCACACGAGCTCCGCTCCCCGGTGGCCTCGATCCACCAGCACGCCGAGGTCGCCCGCGCCCACCCGGAGCGCTCCTCCCTCGATGCGCTCTCGGGCACCGTGCTCGCCGAGAGCCTGAGGATCCAGCGCCTCGTCGACGACCTGCTCCTCCTGGCCCGCGCCGACGAGGGGTCGCTGCAGCTTCGCCGACGGTCGGTGGACCTGGACGACCTCGTGTTCGAGGAGGCCCGCCGCCTCCGCGACACCACCGACCTGCGCATCGACACGGAACGGGTGTCGGCTGGCCGGGTCGGCGGCGACCCGGCAGGCCTCACCCGGGTGCTCAGGAACATCGGTGACAACGCCGCGCGTCACGCCCGCAGCCGAGTTGCCTTCTCTCTCGGTGAGGCCGACGGCGTCGTCCGACTCACCGTCGACGACGACGGACCCGGTGTCCCGGTGACCGAGCGCGCGCGAGTGCTGGAGCGGTTCGTCCGGCTGGACGAGGGTCGCGCGCGCGACGAGGGCGGCGCTGGTCTCGGCCTGGCCATCGTGGCGGAGCTCGTTGCTGCCCACGGCGGCGAGGTCGTCGTCACGGACAGCCCACTGGGGGGAGCGCGCGTGGACGTGGTCGTCCCCGGCGCGGCCGACGAGCCCGGCCGCTGAGGACCGCTTCAGCTTCGTTCAGCCCAGGCTCAGCATCGTCGGATCACACTACGGGTGACCACGACGGGAAGGGAGGTACGTGATGCGACGCGGGACAGTCTGGGCCGTCGGCGGCGCCGTCGCCGCGGTACTGGTGCTCGGTGGCGCCGGGGTCGCGGTGGGGTTCGCCGGGGACGACGACGGCACCGAGGAGCCGATCACCGGGACCGCTCTCGAGCGGGCGTCGTCGGCGGCGCTCGAGCACACCGGCAGGGGTGAGGTCACCGACACCGAGGTGGGCGACGAGGAGGGCTACTACGAGGTGGAGGTCACCCTCGAGGACGGCCGGCAGGTCGACGTCCACCTCGACGAGGACTTCACCGTCGTCGGCGACGAAGCCGACGACGAGATGGACGACGCCGGCGGCGACGACTGACGGCGCAACGTCGGACGGTCCGCCGCGGAGGGAGGGTCCGGTGAGGGCAACCCGACTCGCACCGGCCGCGGTCGTCCTGCTCGTCCTCGGTGCCTGCGCTGACGGCGCCGGCCACGGCTCGAGCGCCGCGAGGTCCGGATCACCCGCGGACACCGCCTCAGCGGTGAGCCTGGACGGAACGGCATGCCCTCCCGAGGGCGAGCCGTTCGACGGCGAAGCCAGGCTCTTCATCGAGTACAACGCGACCGACGAGGACGCCGGCGTGCATGGCGGCATCGACCACGAGGGCATGGTCGAGGCGTGCATCCGGGACCCGCGCGGAGCCGACATCCTGGTCGTG
>DASTQL010000040.1:0-6589 GCA_035761805.1 Jiangellales bacterium
CGACGAGGCCCGCAGCCAGGAAGCGTGGCTCGAACATGTTCTGGATTCCCTCGTACGCCAGGGCGATCCCGACGGCGATGACGACGACCACCACGCCCCGTAGCGGCAGCGCCACCAACGCGACGAGCAACGGCAGGACGAGGACCGCGACCGGTACGTCGCCGAGGTAGTGCAGGGCGAGACCCAAGGCCAGCGTCAGCAGCAGGAGCCCCGCGAGGACCGACCACTCACTGGCCAAGCGCCGCCGGACGCGAGCCCACCTCCAGCGCCGGGCGCGCACACCAGGACGTCGCGGCGTACCCGTCGTCACGGCGCGCCACCCTAGCCGTAGCACGGCGGCCGTTCCGAGGCCGTTTGGTCACACTTGGGCCACGGTCACCCGCCACCCGGCCGGTGGCCCTCCGAACGGGAGCCGCACGGCACCGGGGGCGCCGTGGTGCGGGCAAGGCGGTAGATGGTGTGGCCCCCGGCACGTAGCGTCATCCCCATGGATGGATCCGCAGGACCTGGCAGGCGCGAGGGTGGGCGGGTCGACGCCGGCTCCGGACCGTCGCAGGTGGGCGTGTCGGGGGCCATGCGCGCCCGGGACGTCTCGCGACCCGACGAGGAGCAGCTCGCCGAGGCCGAGGCGCGTGCGGCCGAGCGGCTGCCACACCGCCCCCGGGTCACCCGGCCCCGGCCGGGAGCGGCGGGAGCTCCCCGGTCTCCTCGTAACGACTGAGCATCTCGATGCGACGGCGGTGCCGGTCGTCGCCGGAGAAGTCGGTGCCGAGGAAGGCCTGTACGAACGCGACGACCTCGGAGATCGGGTGCTGGCGGGCGCCGACGGCGACGACGTTCGCGTCGTTGTGCTCACGCCCGAGCCGCGCCGTCTCGAGGTTCCAGGCGAGCACGGCCCGGACCCCGCGGACCTTGTTGGCCGCGATCTGCTCCCCGTTGCCCGATCCGCCGAGCACCACGCCGCGGCTGTCCGGGTCTACCGCGACGGCCTCGGCGGCGCGCAGACAGTAGACCGGGTAGTCGTCGAGCTCGTCGTACTCGAACGGCCCGTGGTCGACGACCTCGTAGCCGCTGCCCCGGAGTGCCTCGGCGAGGGTGTCCTTGACCTCGTACCCGGCGTGGTCCGATCCCAGGTGCACGCGCATGCCCCCGAGTGTCTCAGGCGACGGGCCGTTGCCATGCCGGGTCTGCCAGGATGCGAGCCATGCCTGGTACCAACCTCACCCGCGACGAGGCCGCTGCCCGCGCCGAGCTCGTCGAGGTGGAGAGCTACGAGGTCGACCTGGACGTGACCAGCGACGGCCCGACCTTCACCTCCACGACCACCGTGCGGTTCCGGTGCCGCGAGCCGGGTGCGGAGACCTGGCTCGACCTCGTCACGCCGTCGGTGTCGGAGGTCGTCCTCAACGGCACCCCCCTCGACGTCGGTGCCGTCGTCGACGGAGCCCGGGTCCGGCTCGAGGGCCTGGCCGAGGACAACGAGGCCCGGGTGGTCGCGCAGGCCGCCTACATGCGCACCGGAGAGGGACTGCACCGCTTCGTCGACCCGGTGGACGACGAGACCTACCTCTACACCCAGTTCGAGGTGTCCGACGCCCGGCGGGTCTTCGCCTGCTTCGACCAACCCGACCTCAAGGCGACGTTCCGGTTCGCCGTGGCGGCGCCCGAGGGCTGGCAGGTCGTGAGCAACTCGCCGTCGCCCGACCCGGAGGACGTCGGCGACGGCGTCGCCCGCTGGTCCTTCGAGCCGACGCCGCGGGTCTCGACCTACATCACCGCGCTCGTCGCCGGCCCCTACCACGTCGTCCGCGACTCGTACGAGGGGCGGGGCGGCACCGTGCCGATGGCCGTCTACTGCCGGCGCTCCCTGGCCGAGTTCCTGGACGCCGAGGAGGTCCTCGCGGTCACCAAGGCAGGCTTCGGCTTCTTCGAGGAGCAGTTCGACCTGCCGTACCCGTTCGCCAAGTACGACCAGCTCTTCGTCCCCGAGTACAACGCCGGCGCGATGGAGAACGCCGGCTGCGTCACGTTCACGGAGGACTACGTCTTCCGCAGCCGGGTCACCGACGCCGCGTACGAGCGGCGGGCCGAGACGATCCTGCACGAGCTGGCCCACATGTGGTTCGGCGATCTCGTGACGATGCGCTGGTGGGACGACCTGTGGCTCAACGAGTCCTTCGCGACCTGGGCGAGCGTCCTCTGTCAGGCCGAGGCGACGCGCTGGACCGAGGCCTGGACGACCTTCGCGGTCTCAGAGAAGCTGTGGGCGCTCCGCCAGGACCAGCTCCCTACGACGCACCCCGTCTCGGCCGACATCCGCGACCTCGAGGACGTCGAGGTCAACTTCGACGGGATCACGTACGCGAAGGGCGCCAGCGTCCTCAAGCAGCTCGTCGCCTGGGTGGGCCGGGAGGAGTTCCTCGCGGGGGTCCGGACGTACTTCCGGGAGCACGAGTGGAGCAATACCACGCTGGCCGACCTCTTCCGCCACCTCGAGGCGACCAGTGGTCGGGACCTCGCCGAGTGGGAGCAGGAGTGGCTGCTGACGGCCGGGGTCAACACGCTGCGCCCGGTCTCGGAGATCGACGAGGACGGCACCTACACGTCGGTCGCCGTGCTGCAGGAGGCACCGGAGGACCACCCCGAGCTCCGCTCGCACCGCCTGGCGATCGGGCTCTACGACCTCACGTACCAGGGGCTGGCCCGGCGTCGGCGGGTGGAGCTCGACGTGACCGGCGAGCGGACGGAGGTCCCCGAGCTCGTCGGAGAGGCACGGCCGGACCTGCTCCTCGTCAACGACGAGGACCTCACCTTCGCCAAGGTGCGGCTGGACGACCGATCGCTGCGGACGGTCGTGCAGCACACCGGACGGTTCGTCGACTCGCTGCCGAGGGCGCTCTGCTGGACGGCCGCCACGGACATGCTTCGCGACGCGGAGATGGCCACTCGCGACTACGTCGAGCTCGTGCTCGGGGGCGTCGACCGCGAGAGCGACATCTCGGTGGTCCAGACCCTGCTGGCCACGACGCGGACCGCGATCGACGTCTACGCCGACCCCGCAGACCGGCTCTCGCTGGCCAGCCGCTACGCCAGCGGCGTGCACCGGCTCGCCCACGGGGCCGAGCCGGGGAGCGACGAGCAGCTCGCCTCCACCCGCGCGTGGGTGGCGGTCGCCGCCAGCCCGGAGCACCTCGACGAGGTCACCGGCCTGCTCGACGGCAGCGTGGAGCTCCCCGGACTCGCCGTGGACACCGACCTGCGCTGGCTGCTGCTCCAGCGGCTCGTCGTGGTAGGGCGGGCAGGCACGGACGAGATCGAGGCCGAGCTGGCCCGTGACGACACGGCCGCGGGACACCGCCACGCCGCCTACGCCCGGGCCGCCCGCCCGACGGCGCAGGCCAAGGCGGAGGCCTGGGCACTGGCCGTCGAGAGCGACACGCTGCCCAACGCCCAGCTGGCTGCCACCGCCTCGGGCTTCGGTCAGCCCGAGCACCGGGCGCTGCTGCGACCGTACGTGGACCGTTACCTGGAGGCCGCGCCGCGGCTGTGGGCCGAGCGCACGATCGAGATGGCGCAGACGTTGGTGGTCCGGCTCTTCCCGCGGGTGCTCGCCGACGAGGAGACGGTCGCGCGCGTCCGGGAGTGGCTGGAGGGGGTGGAGGTCCCTCCCGCCCTGCGCCGACTGGTCCGCGAGGGGCTGGCCGACCTCGAGCGGGCGGTCCGCGCGCAGGCCCGGGACCGGGCGGCGATCGGCGGGCCGGACGTCCCGGTCGATCCGGCGACGCCCGCCGGCGTGGGCCCGGCCGGGGACGCCGACGCCACCCGCGACGCTGCCACCCCCGGCGGTTGATCAGGTCGCCGCGACGACCCGGGCCAGCGCCCGCGCCCGCTCCGAGCGCACCACGTCCTCCAGCAGCATCGGCCGACCCTCCGGGTCGCTGAGCGGGACGCGCCAGTTGGGGTACTCGTCCCTCGTGCCCGGCTGGTTCTGCGTACGGCGGTCCCCGACGGCGTCGGTGAGGGCCACGCCCAGCAGCCGCGCGGGGGTCCAGGTCAGCAGCCGGTGCAGCGCCTCGACGGTTTCCTCCTCCCCGGCGCCCTCCCGGAGCAGGCCGCGTTCGACCAGGGCGGCGAGCCAGGAGGCGCGGTCGGCGGCGTCGACCGCGAGCTCCTCGTCGACCGAGCGGGTCAGCAGACCGAGCTTGTCCCGGAGCCGGACGTGGTCCCCGGCCAGGTAGCCCGCGGTCGGTGGCAGGTCGTGGGTGGTCACGGTGGCGAGGCAGAGCTCGCGCCAACGCTCCGGGGGGAGGGGGGCCCCGTGGCCGTCACGCTCGAACCACAGCACCGACGTGCCCAGCACCCCTCGCTCGCGCAGGTAGTCCCGCGCCCAGGGCTCCACCGTGCCCAGGTCCTCCCCCACGACGAGGGCACCAGCGCGGTGGGCCTCGAGCACCAGGATCCCGACCAGCGCCTCGTGGTCGTAGCGGACGTAGGTCCCGGCGGTCGGCGGCGCCCCGTCCGGCACCCACCACAGCCGGAAGTGACCGACGACGTGGTCGACCCGGAGCCCCCCGGCGTGCCGCAGGACCGTCCGGAGCAGGTCGCGGTAGGCGGCGTAACCGGTCTCGGCGAGCCGGTCCGGCCGCCACGGGGGCTGCGACCAGTCCTGGCCCTGCTGGTTGAAGGCGTCCGGCGGGGCGCCGACGCGGATCCCCCGGGCGAGGACCTCCTGCAGGCTCCACGAGTCGGCGCCCTCCGGGTGCACACCGACCGCGAGGTCGTGCACGATCCCCAGCGGCATCCCGGCCGCGCGAGCGGCGGCGTGCGCCGACTCGAGCTGCTCGTCCAGCACCCACTGCAGCCAGCCGTGGAAGTCCACCTCGACGGCGTGCGAGGCGCGGAACTCCCGCACCGCCGCGCCACCTGGGTCGTGCAGCTCCGTCGGCCACGCCTGCCAGTCCGGCCCGTGGGTCTCCACCAGCGCACACCAGGTCGCGAAGTCCCGCAGGCCGTCGCCCTCGCGGGCCAGGTACGCCCGGTAGGCGATCTCACGCCCGGGGCTGCGCGGAACCCGGTGCACCAGCGCGAGCGCTCGCCGCTTGGCCGCCCAGGCCGGGTCACGGTCCACCCACTCCCCGCCGTCGGCGGCCAGCTGGGCACGGAGGCGGCCCCGGACCCGCTCGACGGCGGCGCGGTCGCGCGCGTCGAGGTAGCCGTACTCGGGTACCGACTCGACCCGGACGTAGACCGGGTTGGCGAACCGGCGGCTCGTCGGGAGGTACGGCGAGGGCTCCATCGGTGTCGCGGGGGAGGCCGCGTGCAGCGGGTTGACCAGGACGAAGCCCGCGCCGAGCTCCTGCCCGCTCCAGGTGGCGACGTCGGCGAGGTCGGCGAGGTCGCCGACCCCCCACGAGCGGCCCGACCGTACGGAGTAGAGCTGCAGCGCCAGGCCCCACGTGCGGCGGTCGGCGAGTGCCGAGGGCAGGCCCAGGTGGGCGGGCGTCACGACCAGCGTGGCGGACGCCTCCCGGTCACCCGCCAGCGCGCGGAGCCGGTGGTAGCCCAGGGGCAGGTCGCCGGGCAGGGCGAAGGTGGCCTCGCCGACCAGCTCGCCGTCGACCCACTGCGGGTCGACCCAGCGGTCCTGCTGCCACACGTCGCGCCGTTGGCTGCCGTCCTCGCACTCCACCCACGCACCGACCTCGTCGCCGTGCCGGCAGTGCACCCAGAACCACGGGGTCCAGCCGGTCCTCGTGACGATCGTGGGGGGCAGCACGCGGCGCCACCGGTCGAGGCGTTGGGCGGCCAGTGCCCGGCCAGTCGCCTCGGTCGTCGACGCGTCGACGCCGAGTGCCCCGAGGACCGCCACCACCGTGGCCGCGGGCACGGGGAGGTGCCGGCCCTGCCAGTCCCAGAACTCGGTGGCCACGCCGCACGCGCCGGCGAGCTCGACCAGCTCGGGGCTCAGGGAGGCCGTCTGCGTCACGCGGAGAGTCTGCCGGACGGTGGCCGCGGGGGCGCGCGCCGGGCACCCAACGGCCTGCGGTCAGGTCGGGTCAGGTCGGGTACGGCGGCGCCGGCCACGGTGCGGCCGCCTCGAGCTGGGCCGCCAGCGACAGCAGCTGCTCCTCGGCGTCCGGCCGCCCGCCGAGCATCACGCCCACGGGGAGCACCCGGCCGTCACACCGCACCCGGTGCAGCGGCAGGCTGACCGCCGGGGCGCCCGTGATGTTCCACACGCTGGTCCACGGGGTGAACCGGGTCTGCGCGGCGAAGTCGGCGGCGGGGTCCTCGTCGTCGCGCAGCCCGCCCACGGGCACGGGGAGCCGTGCCAGGGTGGGCGTGAGGAGGATGTCGTACGGGGCCCAGCTCAGCGCCGCCTCACGGGCCACCTCCTGGAAGCCCGCCGCGGCCACGGCGTAGGCAGGCGCCGCCGTCGCCCGGCCGCGCTCGCGCAACCACCGGGTCAGCGGCCGCAACAGATGCTCACGGTCGGCCGCGACTGCCGGCAGGGCCGCGAGGACACCCCAGACGACCTCGAAGGACGCCCACCGCTCGGTGGGGAAGGGTCGCGGTGCCGGCTCCACCA
>DASTQL010000041.1:0-15114 GCA_035761805.1 Jiangellales bacterium
GTCGTTCGGTATCACACCCGTGCGAGGCCACTGTCCGGCAGCCAGGGAACGTTTGTCAACGCCGGCCGATACTCACCCTGTCAACACCCTGTCAACGCCGGTTGAAAACTGACCCCTTCTCGCCGGTTGAAACCGACCCCCCTTGGGGTTCGGGTTGGTGGTCTCGGCCATGTCGCCGGGGGTCCGGTGCGGTCAGACGCCGACGTAGGCCGCGAGGTGCTCACCGGTGAGGGTGGAGCGGGCGCCGACGAGGTCAGCGGGTGTGCCCTCGTAGACGATCCGCCCACCGTCGTGGCCGGCGCCGGGGCCGAGGTCGATGATCCAGTCGGCGTGCGCCATGACCGCCTGGTGGTGCTCGATGACGATGACCGACGTACCGGCGTCGACCAGCCGGTCCAGCAGGCCGAGCAGCTGCTCGACGTCGGCGAGGTGGAGGCCGGTGGTCGGCTCGTCGAGGACGTAGACGTCACCCTTCTCGGCCATCTGCGCGGCCAGCTTGAGCCGCTGCCGCTCGCCGCCGGACAGCGTCGTGAGCGGCTGGCCGAGGCTCAGGTAGCCGAGTCCGACGTCGGCGAGCCGGTCGAGGATCTTGTGCGCCGCCGGAGTGCGGGCGTCGCCGTCGACGAAGAACTCCTCGGCCTCGGTCACCGACATCGCGAGCACCTCGGCGATGTTCCGCCCGCCCAGCGTGTACTCCAGCACCGCCGCCTGGAAGCGCTTCCCCTCGCAGTCCTCGCAGGTGGACTCGACGGTGGCCATGACGCCCAGGTCGGTGTAGATGACGCCGGCGCCGTTGCAGGTGGGGCACGCGCCCTCGGAGTTGGAGCTGAAGAGCGCCGGCTTCACCCCGTTGGCCTTCGCGAACGCCTTGCGGATCGGGTCGAGCAGTCCTGTGTACGTCGCCGGGTTGCTGCGGCGCGAGCCGCGGATCCCCCCCTGGTCGATCACCACGACACCCGCACGGCCTTCGACGGAACCGCGGATCAGCGAGCTCTTGCCGGAGCCGGCGACGCCCGTGAGCACGCAGAGCACCCCGAGCGGGATGTCGACGTCGACGTCCTGGAGGTTGTTCGTGGACGCGCCGCGGACCTCCAGCGCCCCAGTGGACACGCGCACGGACTCCTTGAGGGAGGCCCGGTCGTCGAGGTGGCGGCCGGTGATCGTGTCGCTCTCCCGGAGCCCCCCGACGGTGCCCTCGTAGCAGACGGTGCCACCACCCGTGCCGGCGCCGGGCCCGAGGTCGACGACGTGGTCGGCGATCGCGATCGTCTCGGGCTTGTGCTCCACGACGAGCACGGTGTTGCCCTTGTCGCGCAGCTGCACCAGCAGCTGGTTCATCCGCTCGATGTCGTGCGGGTGCAGTCCGATCGTGGGCTCGTCGAAGACGTACGTGACGTCGGTCAGCGACGAGCCGAGGTGACGGATCATCTTGGTCCGCTGCGCCTCTCCCCCGGACAGAGTGCCCGCCGGCCGGTCGAGCGAGAGGTAGCCCAGCCCGATCTCGGCGAACGAGTCGAGGAGGTGCTGCAGACCGGCGAGCAACGGGGCCACGGAGGGCTCGTCGAGACCGCGGACCCAGACTGCCAGGTCGCTGATCTGCATCGCGCAGAGGTCGGCGATGTTCTTGCCCTCGATCTTCGACGACCTGGCCTCCGGGGTGAGTCGCGTGCCGTCACACTCGGGGCAGGACTGGAACGTGATCGCGCGCTCCACGAAGGCGCGGATGTGGGGCTGCATGGCGTCGACGTCCTTGGAGAGCATCGACTTCTGGATCTTCGGGATCACGCCCTCGTAGGTGAGGTTGATGCCCTCGACCTTGATCTTGGTCGGCTGCTTGTAGAGGAGGTCGTGCATCTCCTTCTTGGTGAACTTCGCGATCGGCTTGGCCATGTCGAAGCCCGCGCCGCTGAAGATCCGGCCGTACCAGCCGTCCATGCTGTAGCCGGGGATCGTCAGCGCACCTTCGGCCAGCGACTTGCTCTCGTCGTACAACGCCGTGAGATCGAAGTCGGAGACCGAGCCCATCCCCTCGCAGCGCGGGCACATGCCGCCCATGTAGACCACGTCGCGCACCACGCTCTTCTCGACCCGGCCGCCGGCCTTCTCCGTGCTCATCACCCCGCTCGCCTTCCGCGTCGGGACGTTGAACGAGAACGCCGTGGGGGGTCCGATGTGCGGCGTGCCCAGCCGGCTGAACAGGATGCGCAGCATCGCGTTGGCGTCGGTGGCGGTGCCGACGGTCGAGCGGGGGTTGGCACCCATCCGCTCCTGATCGACGATGATCGCCGTCGTCAGCCCTTCCAGCAGGTCGACCTCGGGCCGCGCCAGCGTCGGCATGAAGCCCTGCACGAAGGCGCTGTAGGTCTCGTTGATCAGGCGCTGCGACTCCGCGGCGATCGTGTCGAACACCAGCGAGCTCTTGCCCGAGCCGGAGATTCCGGTGAACACCGTCAGCCGGCGCTTCGGGAGCTCGACGCTGACGTCCTTGAGGTTGTTCTCGCGCGCACCGTGCACGCGGATCAGGTCGTGGCTGTCGGCAGGGTGCAGCGCAGGCGACTGGATCTCCGTCCGTGTTGCCGTGCTCATCGTGTCTCCAATCTCGGGCCGAGGCTTCAGACCAACCAGTGGCCGTCGCGCATCAGCTCGCGGTCGGGCAGCTCGTTCACCTCGCGCCAGGCCTGGACGCGGCGCGGGACGATGCGGAACCAGCGGTACGGGGTGGCCAGCGCACGCGGGTCGAAGCCGGTGCGTGCGGCGAACCGGTCGCCACGCTCCCGCGTGAGGGCGTCGAGCTCGAGGACCTCGACGTCGCCCTCGATCATGGAGACGTCGCGGGTGTGGCCCAGCGCCAGCCGAACCGCCCGGGTGGCCGCCAGGTTCCTGCCCGTGGGGCTGTCCGTCGGCGTCGCCACCAGCAGCGCCTCCCCGTCCCAATCGAAGGAAAGCGGCACCAGGTACGGCGAGCCGTTCGCCGAGGCACTGGCCACCCAGGCGTCGATGTCGTGGCCGAGCCGGTGCTCGGTGTCGCGACGACGCTGCACGCGGGCTCGCGGTTCACCACTCAACGGCTCAACGCAGCTCGTTGATGCGGATGAGGTTGCCGGCGGGATCGCGGACGGCGCAGTCGCGGACGCCGTACGGCTGGTCGATCGGTTCCTGTGCAATCTCGGCGCCGCTGGCCTCCAGCTCCTCGAAGACACCGTCGAGGTCGTGGGTGGCCAGGGTGACGGCGGTGTAGCTGCCCTTGGCGATGAGCTCGAGGATCGTGCGGCGCTCGTCGTCGGTGATGCCGGGGTCGGCAGCCGGCGGGTGCAGGACGATGGACGTACCCGGCTGGTTGGCGGGACCGACGGTGATCCAGCGCATCCCCTCGTAGCCGACGTCGTTGCGGACCTCGAAGCCGAGGGTGTCGCGGTAGAAGCCCAGGGCGGCATCC
Source organism: Jiangellales bacterium (assembly GCA_035761805.1). Lineage (GTDB taxonomy): Bacteria > Actinomycetota > Actinomycetes > Jiangellales > Jiangellaceae > DASTQL01. The sequence continues at coordinate 3,437 of DASTQL010000041.1, forward strand.
GGGTCGGTGTGCGGGAGGAAGGCGTAGTGAATGGTGATGTCCATGGCGGTCACGCTAGGTGCGGCTCGGTGGCCCGCGCTTCTCGATTCCTGACCGGTCGGGTCACCTGCTTCTCGACGCACGACGGTATCCCCGCGGTCGCGCCGGCTGTCCTGCTCCGATAGGTGCTGGGCGGCACACCGACCAGCTCGGTGAAGCGAGTGCTGAAGGTGCCCAGCGACGAACAGCCGACCGCGAAACAGACCTCGGTGACGCTGAGGTCGCCGCGACGCAGCAAGGCCATCGCGCGCTCGATCCGCCGCGTCATGAGATAGCCGTACGGTGACTCGCCGTAAGCGAGCCGGAACTGGCGGCTGAGGTGCCCGGCCGACATGTTCACGCCACGGGCGAGCGCCTCGACGTCCAAGGGCTGCGCGTACTCCCGGTCGATCCGGTCGCGAACGCGGCGCAGCCGCGCGAGGTCGCGCAGGTGCTGCGCCTCGGCGGGCCTGCTGGTCACACGCGAGATCCTACGTCGCACCGGCTCGACTGCCGGCGCCGGCGTCGTCGGTCGTCCGACGTACGAGGGACGTCAGCCTCTGTCCGAACGGGGCGACATGGGGCGAGCCTGGACGTGGGTCCGGGAGGTGGCGCGAGTTGATCAGCACTCTGCTGCGGTGGTCGGCATTCTCGCTCATGGCGGCGTTCGGCCTGCTCGGCTCGCTCTTCGTCGCTGGTGAGACCTTGGTGGACCCTGGTGGCTGGGAGGCGGTGGCGCTGGTCGCACTCTGGCTCGTTCCGATGGTGTTCCTGTGCGCGCTGGCGGTGCGCCGGATCGACACGGCCCACCGGGTCCTGGTCGCTGCCGTCACCGTCCTCGCCGCGCTCTGGGTGTGGTTCGCCCTCGCGCCCGGCTGGTGGCGCAGCCTGATGGACGAGCGGGGTCCGGTGCTCGCGATCGCGTCCTTCGCGGTCGGCGTGGCGGTGGCCTTCCTCGGACTGCGGCGGCCGGGGACCGCCGGGGCCCTGCTCGTCGTGATGGCCGCCGTCCCCGTCGTCGCGTCGGCCGTGGCCGCGGCGGTGCTGGACGCGGACCGGCCCGACCCCGCCGGCCTGCTGGGCGGCTCCTCGACCGCGGCCGCGATCCCGACCCTCGTCGTCGGCGTGCTCTTCCTGCTCTCGTACGCCGCCGAGCGAGGGCAGACCCGGCCCGACGGGCACCGGTCCGACGTCAGCGACCTGGGACCAGCACGGACAGGCAGGTGACGCAGCCCTCGAGCTTCTCGAACTCCCCGATGTCCACGATGACGACGTCATAGCCGAGGTGTGCCAGCCAGGTGGCTGTCACCGCGGAGCGGCACGACGTGGCGGCGTCCTGGGCAGCAGTCACGGAGTCAGCCAAGCACGTGCTCCTACCACGTCGTGGTTGTGGACGGCCCGCGCGCTCCACAGGCCGTGCCGGCCACGCTGGGCGCCATGGACGACATCGCACCCTCGTCGGTGGGCACGACCTCCGACGCCTCGGCGTTGCTGCGCTTCCTCGCGGAGGGTGGCGAGGCACCCCCCGGCTGCCTGCTCCTGGTGCTCACGGGGCCGCGCGGCCAGGTCGAGCTGGTCGTCGCCGTCGACGACGTTCCGACGAGCCCGCCCCAGCACGAGCGGGTCCGGTTGCTGGCTCCGTTCCTGCGGCAGCTCGTCCGGGAGGCCGACGGGGTCGCCGGCGTGCTGCTGGCGATCTGCCGCGAGGGCGGGGTCGACGCCGACGGTGACGACCTGGCCTGGCACGACGCTTTCGTCGGTGCGGCCGGGGTCGCCGGACTGACCAGCCACGGGGTCTACGTGGTCGCACCGGGCGGGGTGTGCCCGGTCCGGCCGGGGCTCCCCCGCGAAGTCGCCTGAGCAAGGCTCGGACATTGCTATGGCGTTGGCAAGGCTTCAAGCTTGACGAGTGAAGGGAAAGGCTGCATCCTTGTCCGGTGGCAGCTCCGTCGGAGCCTCCAGCTTTCCTGGCCGTCGTGACCATCGACCAGCGGCGGAGCCGGACGTCGCCCGACCTCGTCGACGGGCTGCTCGCGGAGCTGGCCGGTCCCGGCCCGGCGGCACGTGCGGTCCTGGGCTTCGAGCGGACGGCCGGTGACGAGGCGCAGGGCGTGCTCGGCTCCTCGTCCGACGTCGTGGACCTGGTCCTCCGGCTCGCGCGGGCCGGGTCGTGGAGCACCGGCGTGGGCCTGGGCCCGGTCCGGCTGCCACTGCCGGCCAGTACCCGGTCCGGCGCCGGCCCGGCCTTCGAGCACGCCCGCGACGCGGTCCAACGGGCCAAGCGGCGCGTCGAGGGCGTGGCCGTGGTCGCGCCGGACGCCGAGGCGTCGCGCCCAGCCGAGGCCGTCCTGCAGCTGCTCGCCGCCGTGGTGCAGCGACGCACCTCACCGGGCTGGGAAGCAGTCGACCTGGTGAGCGCTGGGCTGACCCAGGCGGCCGCGGCCGAGCGGCTGGGGATCAGCCGGCAGGCGGTGGGCCAACGTCTGCATGCAGCCTTGTGGCCGCACGAGCAGGCCGTCCGGCCGGTGGTGGCAGACCTGCTCTCCCGGGCGGCGGGAGCGGCCGGATGACCACCCTGCTCCTGCTGGTGCTCGCGACGGGCTGTGCCCTGCCCGCGTGGCTGCCGCGGACGGCCGGGCACCCCCACCTGTGGTGGGTCTCCCCCGCCACGTCCTCGGTCGCCCTGGCCGCCGCTGCCGTCGTGGCGGCCTCGGTGCCGGGTCCGCAGGGGGCGGTGTCCGGACTCGTCGTTTCGGCGGCCACGCTGGCGGCCGTCGTCGGTGGCGGGCCGGCCACCGTGGCGGTGCTGCGCCTGGCGAGCCACCCGATCGGCGAGGAGGCCTGCGACGGGCGGGACGAACCGGTCCCGAGCGAGCCCGGGGCGCTGCGCGGCGGCGCCTGGATCGGTGCCCTGGAGCGGGCGGGGGTCGCGGCGACCCTGATGGCCGGGTGGCCGGAGGGCATGGCCGTCGTCCTCGCGGTCAAGGGCGTCGGTCGTTACCCCGAGCTCCGGCACCCGGGGGCGACGGAGCGGTTCATCATCGGGACCCTGACGAGCGTGCTGTGGGCCGCGGCTGCGGCCGGGGTCGGCGTCCTGGGTCGCTGACGGGCACGTGGTCGGGCAGCGGCGACGCTCACGGGGTAACGTCCGCGCCGTGGGCGCCACCGGCCGAGGGGATGCCGGCCCGGACAGGTGGCCCTTCCTCTGCGGACCGTACCCCCTCGCCCTCGCCCACCGAGGTGGTGCCGCACACGGCCCGGAGAACTCGATGGCGGCCTTCGAGCGCGCCGTCGGGCTCGGCTTCTCCTACCTCGAGACCGACGTCCACGCGACGGCCGACGGCGTGCTGCTCGCCTTCCACGACGACACCCTCGACCGGGTGACCGATGCGCGCGGCGTGGTCGCAGCGCTTCCCTGGGCGACGGTCCGCCGTGCGCGCATCGCGGGGGACGAGCCGATCCCGCGGCTGGACGAGGTGCTTGACGCCTGGCCCCACATCCGGGTCAACGTCGACGTGAAACGACCCGGGGCGATCGGGCCGCTCCTGGACGTGCTGCGACGCACGGGCGCGGTCGACCGGGTGTGCGTCGGCTCGTTCTCCGACGCCCGCCTACGGGCGGTCCGGTCGGCGGCAGGCCCCCGGCTGGCCACGTCACTGGGGCCGCGCGAGGTGGCCGCGCTGCGGGCCGCCTCCTACCACGAGGGCGCGCGGCGGTGGGTCCCCACCGACGTCGCTTGCGTCCAGGTCCCGGCGGGCATCGGGCCGCTCAGCCTCGTAAACGAGCGCTTCGTCGCCACCACGCACCGGCTCGGCCTCCAGGTGCACGTCTGGACCGTCGACGACCCCAGGCAGATGCACCGGTTGCTGGACCTGGGCGTCGACGGGATCCTCACCGACGACCTGGAGGCGCTGCGCGACGTGCTGACCGAGCGGGGCAGCTGGCAGCCGGCGGACCGCCCGTGACCGCGCTCGTCGCACCCGGCCCGCTCGCCGACCGCCGGGCGCGCCGCAGGGAGCAGCGGGCCTGGTACTTCTACGACTGGGCCAACTCCGCCTACGTCACCACGACGGGAACCGTGCTCTTCGGCCCGTACCTGACGGCGGTGGCCGAGACGGCGGCCTGCGGGGCGCCCGGCACGCCGGAGGACCCCTGCACGGGGCGGGTGTCGCTCCTCGGCCTGCCGATCGCCGCCGGCTCGGTCGCACCCTACGCCGTCACGGTGTCGACCATCCTGTCGGTCTTCCTGCTGCCCGTGGTGGGGGCGCTGGCCGACCGCACGCCGCGCAAGCGGCACATGATGGCGGGCTTCGCGTGGGTGGGCGCCGGCGCGGCGGCGGCGATGTTCCTCGTCACCGGTGCCGACTGGGGTCTGGGCGTCCTGCTGCTGATCGTGGCCAGTGCCTGCCTCGGCGCGTCCCTGGTCGTCTACGACGCCATCCTCTGCCAGGTGGCCGCCGAGTCCGAGCGGGACAGGGTGTCCAGCCGGGGTTGGGCGTTGGGCTACCTCGGGGGCGGGCTGCTGCTGGCGGCGAACCTCGCCCTGGTCACGCTGCTCCCCTTCGGGCTGGACACCGGCGACGCCGTCCGGATCAGCCTGCTCTCGGCCGGGCTGTGGTGGGGGGCGTGGACCCTCGTGCCGTTCCGCGGGCTGCGCGACCGGCCCCCCGAAGGGATGGCCCGGGTCGACGGCGGCGGCCTGCTCCGCGACGCCTTCGGCCAGCTCGCCCACACCCTGCGCCACGCCCGCGCCTACCCGCAGACGCTGCTGTTCCTGCTCGCGTACGTGTTCTACAACGACGGCATCCAGACGGTCATCTACGCGGCGTCGATCTACGGCAACCGCCAGCTCGGCCTTGCCGAGAGCACCCTCATCGCGGCCATCCTGCTGGTCCAGTTCGTGGCCTTCCTCGGAGCACTGCTCCTCGGCCGGCTCGCGGGCCGCTACGGCGCCCGGAGGGTCATCCTGGGCGCCCTGGTGATGTGGACGCTGGTCGTGGGAGCCGGCTACTTCCTCCCGGTGCGACAGGTGCTGCCCTTCCTGCTGCTCGCCGTCGGCATCGGTCTCGTGCTCGGCGGGAGCCAGGCGCTGTCCCGCTCGCTGTACAGCCTGCTCGTCCCGCGCGGCAGGGAGGCCGAGTACTTCAGCCTGTACCAGGCCGCGGAGCGGGGGACCTCGTGGTTCGGGACGCTCCTGTTCGGTCTGGTCTTCCAGCTCACCGGGTCCTACCGCAACGCCGTCGTCGCACTCGTGGCGTTCTTCGTCGTCGGCTTCGTCCTGCTGCTGCGGGTGGACGTCCGGCGCGGCATCGAGGCCGCCGGAAACGAGGTACCGGTCGTGGTGTGATCCCGTCGGCCGCCGACGTGACGGAAGTCACCCCCGGTCCGCGCGGGCGCTCCGCGCAGGCGGGATCGGGCGGAACATCCGGACCCGGTGACGCGTTGACGGGGTGTCACGGGGAATGACGGTTGCCAAGACCTGATGACCGAGCACATCCTCCAGCGGTCCCGGAAGGGTTGATCACGATGGCTGAGCGGTCCTCCTTGCGTGGCTCCCGCCTCGGCGCCACGTCGTACGAGGACGAGCGCCACGTCGAGCTGGCCGAGCGCCAGGTGGTGTCCTACGACTGCTCGGCCGGGCACCGGTTCGAGGTCCCCTTCTCGACCGAGGCCGAGGTACCCGCCCTGTGGGAGTGCCCGCGATGCGGCGCCCAGGCGCTCCGGCTGCAGACCGACCGGCCGGAGGAGAAGGCAGGCAAGCCGGCCCGCACGCACTGGGACATGCTGCTGGAGCGGCGCAGCATCGAGGACCTCGAGGTGCTGCTGGACGAGCGTCTGGAGCTGCTGCGCTCCGGCCGGCTGGCAAGCAGGTCGCGCCTCGCCGAGGCCCCCACCACGCGGAGCTCGAGCCGACGCAAGTCGGCCTGACCGGCGGGCTCCGGTCCCCCCTCACCGGGCTCGCCGTCCCCGCCCGAGCCGCGTCGCCCTCACGGCGGCGCGGCTCGGTGCGTCCCGGGGTCCTGGTCCGGGTCCCGCTGGACGACCTCGCCCTCGACCACGGTGGGACCGCGGCCCGGTCGGCGGGCCTCGCCCATTCCCAGGCCGGTCGGATCGAGCGACGCCCCCGCGACGCGGCGGGCCAGCAGCCGCAGGAGCAGTCGGCGGGCCACCGGCCTGGTCGGGGGCATCACCAGCAGGAAGCCGACCGCATCGGTGACGAACCCGGGCGTCAGCAGGAGCGTCCCCCCGACCAGTACCAGAGCCGCGTCGGCGAGCTCCCGGCCCGGCAGCCGGGCCTGCGCCAGCGCGTCGCGCAAGGCCTGCCAGGTGCGCACGCCCTCGCGCCTGAGCAACCAGACCCCCAGCAGGCTGTCCAGCACCAGCAGCAGCACCGTGGGCCACCCGCCGATGACCTGGCCGACCTGGAGGATGACCCAGATCTCCAGGACCGGGACCGCGACGAAGGCCAGGAAGAGCGCGATTCCCACTAGCCGCCTCTCCCCTGCGCCGGGACCAGGTGCCGTCTGACCTGGCTCGCCCGGTGCGACACGCCCCACAGGGTGACCCGCCAGAGCGCCTCGCGGACGATCCCGCCGGTCATCTTGGACCTCCCCATCTCCCGCTCGACGAAGGTGATCGGCACCTCGACCACCCGGGCACCGCACGTGTACGCGCGCCAGGCCAGGTCGACCTGGAAGCAGTACCCCTGCGACGCGACGTCCGTCAGGTCGATCGCCTCGAGCAGCCCCCGCCGGAAGGCCCGGTAGCCGCCGGTGGCGTCGTGGAGAGGGATACCCAGCAGGACCCTCGCGTAGGTGTTCCCGCCACGACTGAGCAGCTCGCGCCGGCGTGGCCAGTTGACCACCCGGCCGCCCGCTACGTACCGGGAGCCCAGCACGAGGTCGGCGTGGCGGAGCGCCCCGAGCAGGCGCGGCAGCTGCTCCGGCGGGTGGGAGCCGTCGGCGTCCATCTCGACCAGCACGTCGTAGTCACGGTCCAGTCCCCACCCGAAGCCGGCGACGTAGGCCGCCCCCAGCCCTTCCTTACCGGGGCGGTGCAGCACGTGCACCTGCGGCTCCGCCGCGGCCAGCCCGTCCGCGATCCGGCCGGTCCCGTCCGGGCTGGCGTCGTCGACGACGAGGAGGTGGGCCTCCGGCACGGCGCTGCGGACCCTGGCCACGACCGACGCGATCGTGGCGGCCTCCTGGTAGGTGGGCACGACCACCAGGATGTGGCCGAGGTCGCGGAAGCTCTCGGTCACGCCCGGACTCCGCCGGGGCTGCGCTGCTCCCCTGCCGTACGGCGCTGCGTGGCGACGTCCTCGCGGGCTCGGCCGCGCCGCGGTCCCACCGCGAGGCCCGCGAGCACGGCCAGCACACCCATGGCCGACAGCGCGGCCTCGGGGGCGGCGCCGACGCGGGTGGCGGGAGTCAGGTCGGTCAGCAGCGGCACCTGCTCGACCATGACCTCACTGGTGAACACCTCGGCCCGTTCCCGCACGGTGCCGTCCGGTTCGACGACGGCGCTCACGCCGCTCGTGGCGGCCACGAGCACGGCGCGCCCGTGCTCCACCGCGCGCAGCCTCGACATCGCCAGCTGCTGGTCCGTCTGCGGGGTGAAGCCGAAGGTGGCGTTGTTCGTCTGGACGGCGACCAGCTCGGCCCCTCCCCGGACGGTGTCGGTGACCAGGCCGTCGTAGGCGACCTCGAAGCAGATGACGTCGCCGAGGAGCACGGGGCCGACGCGGAGCAGGCCGGTCTCGGTCCCCCTGACCATGTCGCGGGGGCGCAGCTCGTCGACCTCCGGGACGACCACCCGGGCCAGGCCGCGCAGTGGGACGTACTCCGCGAAGGGCACCGGGTGCTGCTTGACGTAGGTGTCGCCCGGGCCCGTCACCGGCTCCCAGACGATCCCGGTGTTCTCGACCCCCGACCCGTCCTCCGTCGCCACGACCGCTCCGACCAGGATCGGCACGCCGACCGCTCGAGCCGCGGTGTCGATCAGGCCGGCGGCGTCGGCGTCACGGTAGGGGTCGATGTCGGAGGAGTTCTCCGGCCACAGCACGAGGTCGGGCGTCGCCAGCTCGCCGCGCTCCACCTGCGCGGCGAGCTCCAGCGTGGCCGTGACGTGGTTGCGCAGGACCTGCTCGCGCTGGGCGTTGAAGTCGAGCCCGAGCCGCGGCACGTTGCCCTGCACGACCGCCACCGTCGCCTGCGGCGTGTCCGCCGGCCTCGCCGGGCCCGGGACGACCAGGCCCAGACCGACGGCCAGTCCGGCGGCCGCCACTCCGACCGCCGCTCGCCACGGGGGGCGGTCGCGGACCCGCAGCACCGCCCAGGCCAGCCACCCACCGGCCAGGGCCACGGCGAACGTCACGAGCGGGGCGCCGCCGAGCTGAGCCAGCCCCAGGGTCGGCGCGTCCGCCTGGGAGAAGGCGAGCCGACCCCAGGTGAAGCCCTCGAACGGCCACCGCCCGCGCACCGCCTCCTGGGCCACCCAGAGGCACGCGGTCCACCACGGCCACCCCGGCAGCCGCTGGACGACGGTCAGGCAGGCGCCCAGCCCCGCGACGTACACGGCCTGGAAGGCGGCGAGGATGAGCCAGGGCGCCGGACCGAGCTCGATCCCGGTCCAGCTGAGCAGTGGCACGAACACGGCGAACCCGGCCAGGAGGCCGACGGTGGCGGCCTCGGCCACCAGGGCACCGCGGACGGCCAAGGTCAGCAACGCCACACCGCCGATGGCGGCCGGCCAGACGTCGTACGGCGGGAAGGCGAGCAGCAGTCCGAGACCGGCGGCCACGCCGAGCCCGGCGCGCCGCAGCAACGGATGGCCCAGCAGCACGCCCGACGACTCCCGTCCCTGCTCGGCGCCCTTGCGACGCGACGCGTCGACCGTACAACGAGCGGCCCGCGGAACCCGTGCCCAGGGCGGGACGAGGCCCGGCCCCGCCCTTCGGACCGGACCACGCGTCGCCGGATGCGGCGCGTGGGCCGTTGTCTACTGGGCGGGCCGGGCCCGACAGTCGGGGACTCTGCTCTCCGTCGCGGGCGCTGTCAACCACGTCCTGACCTGCAGCGACGCGCATCCACGCAGGTCAGGACGGGGCTGACCTCAGCCGACCGTCGGGACGACGACGGTCGCCCGGGCCGTGGTGGCCACCACCGGGGGGTCGAGCACGTCGGCCGCCGACTCCCCCGACCCATCGGGCGACGCCTCGCGGCCGCGACACACCACGCGCAGCTCGAAGGCCATCTCCCGGCTCCGGCGGCCGACCCGGACCAGCACGGCCTCCGCCTCCACCACGTCGCCCGCGCGGACGGGCGCGAGGAACTGCACGTCGGAGTACGAGGCGAGCAGACCCTCGTCGCCGTCGGTACGGATGCACAGCTCGGTCGCCACGTCACCGAAGAGCGCCAGGCCGTAGGCGCCGTCGACGAGGTCCCCGGCGTAGTGGGCGTGGGAGTACGGCACGTAGCGGCGGTGCACCACGCGGGCGCCCGGCTCGGGGGCCCTCATGCCGACCTCCGGGTGCCCCCGGCCGGGGAGCCGGGCAGGAGCGCGTGCACGAGGTAGCTCGCGACCTCGCCGGGCGTGGTGCCGCGGGTGAACACCCGGTCGACCCCGAGGGCCTGCGCCGCCGACTCGTCGAAGCGCGGGCCCCCGACGACGAGCAGCGGCTTCCGGCCCTCGGGGTAGGCCTCCCGGAAGGCCGCGGCCATCTCCCGGGTGTTGTGCAGGTGGGCGTCGCGCTGGGTGACCACCTGGGACACCAACACGGCGTCCGCGTGCTCGGCCTGCGCGCGTTCGACGAGCTCGGGGACCAGGACCTGGGCGCCGAGGTTGACCACCCGGATCTCGCGGTAGTACTCCAACCCCTTCTCCCCGGCGAAACCCTTGATGTTGAGGATCGCGTCGATGCCCACCGTGTGCGCGTCGGTACCGATGCAGGCGCCCACGACGGCGAGCTTGCGGCCCAGGCGGGACCGGATCGCCGCGTCGACCTCCTTGGCGGACAAGACGGGGTACTCCCGTTCGACGACCTGGACCTTGGCCAGGTCGACGAGGTGGTGCACCGAGCCGTACACGACGAAGAACGTGAAGTGCGGGCCCATCGCCCGGGCGTGCACCACCATCGCCGGGTCGAGGCCCATCTTGGCGGCGAGCTGCAGGGCGGCGCCCTCGGCGCGCTTGTCGTGCGCCACGGGCAGCGTGAACGACAGCTGCACCATGCCGTCCCCGGTCGTGTCGCCGTAGGGCCGAACGACCCGCTTGTCGCCCGGATCGTCCGCGCGACCGCGGAAGGCGCTGAGCAGCTCGCTGGTCACCGGATCCCCCCGAGCGCCTGGTCCGCGTCGAGCAGCTCGGCCGCGGCGTTGACGTAGCCGTCGGCACGCCGCGCGACGCCGTCGAGCCCCTTGCCCCCGTCGGGGGGCCGGCGCATCAGGCCGAACGTGCCGTCGGCGATCGCCTCCAGGACCCCCTCGTCCGCGATGCGCTCCAGCAGGTCGACCGCCTCGGACAGCACCTGCCCGGCGCGCTGGGCGATGAAGCCGTCGGGCGCGGGCCGGAAGTCCTCGCCCAGGTTACCGGCGGCCCCCAGCACGTACCGGACGTTCTGCAGCGCGAGGTCGCGGTCGGACAGCCATGGCGTCACCACGGCCTCGGTCATCATCCCGACCAGGAGGATGCCCTGCCCCGTGAGCGCACCGGCGAGGTTGAAGAAGCCGTCCAGCAGGTGGCCCCGGAAGACGTCGCCCGTCATGTGCCGGGTGGGGGGCATCCACTTGAGGGGGGCGTCGGGGAACAGCTGGCGGGCCAGCAGGGCGTGGGCGAGCTCCAGGCGGAACGACTCCGGGAGGTCGGGGTCGATCTCGAACGCGTGGCCGAGCCCCAGCTGCCAGTCCTCGAGCCCGGCCTCCTTGGCGAAGTACTCGTTGAGGAGCTGGCTGACCGTCACGGTGTGCGCCGCCTCCACCGCGTCGGCGGTGGTGAGGTAGTTGTCCTCGCCGGTGTTGATGACGATCCCGGCGCGGGCGTGCACCTGCCGGGAGAAGCGCTGGTCGACGAAGGTGCGGATCGGGTTGATGTCGCGGAAGAGGATGCCGTACATCGAGTCGTTGAGCATCATGTCGAGACGCTCGAGCCCCGCCAGCGTCGCGATCTCGGGCATGCAGAGCCCGGACGCGTAGTTCGTCAGGCGCACGTAACGGCCCAGCTCCTTGCTGACGTCGTCCAGGGCGGCCCGCATGAGCCGGAAGTTCTCCCGGGTGGCGTACGTGCCGGCGTATCCCTCACGGGTCGCCCCCTCGGGCACGTAGTCGAGCAGCGACTGCCCGGTCGAGCGGATGACGGCGATGACATCAGCACCCTCGCGGGCGGCCGCCTGGGCCTGCGGGATGTCCTCGTAGATGTCCCCCGTGGCGACGATGAGGTAGACCCACGGCCGCCGGGGCGCGTCTCCCCAGCGGGCGATCAAGCGCTCGCGCTCCCGTCGGCGGCGGTCGATGCGGGCGAGCCCGTGCCGTGCGGCTCGACGGGCGGCGCGCGACGCGCGCGTGGCCGGGGGGCCCTCGGGGAGGCGGAGGTCCACCGACCCGGCGGCGGCCTTCTGCGCGAGGGCGAGCAGGTCGGAGGCCTCCCCCCGGGCCAGGGCGTCC
>DASTQL010000042.1:0-9268 GCA_035761805.1 Jiangellales bacterium
AGAAGGACCACACGGCGGAGTCGGGCGACGGCTGACCGGCGCGGCCCCCCCAACGACCAGGTCAGCCACGTGAGTGGGTGCCTGACCCGGTGTCGGCGCCGGGTCAGGGACCCAGTGGCCCGGCTGACGTGGTCATTGGGGGCGGCGACGGGCCCGGACCCCGCACAGGGTCCGGGCCCGGCCGTTCACGACCCCGTCAGGCGCAGGCGGCGATGGCGTCACCGAACGCGGCGTCGATCGCCTCGAAGTCGAGGTGCGAGATCCCCGGGTTCCCGCCGTCCGCCTTCTTCAGCGTCCCGCTGGCCATGACGGTCTTGGCATGAATGAGCGTACTCGGGCTCACGCCTCCCGCCTCCGCGAGGACCTCGATCCCCGCGTCGCAGAGCCCGGTGAACTCGAACGCGAGGTCGTGGAACGAGACCCATGCCGGCGAGCCGCTCGACGCCTCCGTCGCCCGGTCGGCGAGCTGCGTCCTGAAACAGAAGTGCGCGCTCGCCGGCGCCACCGCCAGCGCGAACGCCGCGACCGTGGCCACACCACCGGTGACCAGTCTCCGGACAGCCTTCCCACCCATGCTCGAACCCCTCCCCTGGACGTTGTCCCCGAGCACCGATCACTCTGACAGGCGCAGCAGATACGTCAAGCGGCAATTCCTGCCAAGCGGCCGGTGGCCGTCCGTCGCCGGCCGACCTTGCCCGCGCCGCGCCCGTAGGCTCGACCCATGCCCCAGCTGCGCCTCGCGCTCGCCCAGGTCGACCCCACGGTCGGGGCCCTGGAGACCAACAGCGACCTGGTCGTGCGCTGGGCCCGGCACGCCGCGGAGCGGGAGGCGCACTTGGTGGCGTTCCCCGAGATGGTGCTCACCGGCTACCCGGTGGAGGACCTCGCCCTGAGGCGCTCCTTCGTCGAGGCGTCGCGTTCCGCCCTCGAGGCGCTGGCCACCCGGTTGGCCGCGGAGGGGCTCGGGGAGCTCGCAGTGGTCGTCGGCTATCTCGGGCGAGACGACGACGCCGCCCACGCCGAGGCCCTCGGCCGCCCCAAGGGCTCCCCGCAGAACTGCGTCGCCCTGCTCCACGGCGGCACCGTCGTGGCCCGGCAGGCCAAGCACCACCTGCCCAACTACGGAGTGTTCGACGAGTTCCGCTACTTCGTGCAGGGCGACCGGATGACGATCGTCCGGGTGCGCGGCGTCGACGTCGCCCTGGCGATCTGCGAGGACCTCTGGCAGGAGGGCGGGCCGGTCGCCGCCACCCGCTCCGCCGGGGCGGGGCTGCTCGTCGTGGTCAACGGTTCGCCGTACGAGCGCAACAAGGACGACGTCCGGCTCGACCTCTGCCGCCGGCGCGCCACCCAGGCCGGCTGCACCCTCGCGTACGTGAACATGGTCGGCGGCCAGGACGAGCTCGTCTTCGACGGCGACTCCCTGGTCGTCTCCGCGTCCGGTGACGTGCTCGGGCGGGCGCCGCAGTTCGCCGAGGGCTGTCTCGTCGTCGACCTGGACCTGCCCGCGCCCGCGCCCGCGCCCGGGCCCGCGCCGCTGCGCGTCGAGGGCGACCCCCACCCGTACGAGGTGGAGCGCGTCGTCGTCTCCGCGGAACCGGTTCCCCCGTACGCGGCGGAGCCGGCCGGCATCGCGTCGCGCATCGTCGACGAGGCGGAGGTCTACGCGGCGCTGGTGACGGGGGTGCGGGACTACGTGACCAAGAACGGCTTCCGAACGGTCGTCCTCGGCCTGTCGGGTGGGATCGACTCGGCACTGTGCGCGGCGGTCGCGTGCGACGCCATCGGTGCGGCGAACGTCCACGCGGTGTCCATGCCGTCCTCGTACTCCAGCGAGCACTCCCGCTCGGACGCCGCCGACCTCGCCGAGCGGACCGGACTGGCCTTCCGGGTCGTGCCGATCACGCCGATGGTCGCGGCGTTCCTCGGCCACCTGCCGCTCACCGGGCTGGCCGAGGAGAACCTGCAGGCGCGTGTGCGAGGGGCCGTCCTCATGGGCCTGTCCAACCAGGAGGGCCACCTGGTGCTGGCGACCGGCAACAAGAGCGAGGTCGCCGTCGGCTACTCGACGATCTACGGCGACGCGGTCGGCGGATTCGCCCCGCTCAAGGACGTGCCCAAGACGTGGGTGTGGCGGCTGGCCCGGTGGCGCAACGGCGTCGCCGCCGAGCGGGGCGAGCGGCCGCCGATCCCCGAGTCGTCGATCGACAAGCCGCCGTCGGCCGAGCTCCGGCCGGGGCAGCTGGACTCGGACTCGCTGCCCGACTACGCCGTGCTGGACGAGCTGCTGGACGCTTACGTCGAACAGGACCGCGGGTCGGCGGAGCTCGTGGCGGCCGGCTTCGACCGGGAGCTCGTGGAGCGGGTGCTGCGCATGGTCGACGCGGCCGAGTACAAGCGCCGCCAGTACCCCACGGGGCCCAAGGTCAGCGAGCGCAACTTCGGGCGGGACCGGCGGTTGCCGATCACCAACGGCTGGCGCGAGCCGGTGGGCGTCTCCCGCACCGAGTAGCGGCTGAGGAGCCGCCCTCGCGGGTCCCACACGGCCGGGAACGCGCCCGCCGGGCCGCGTGGCACGATGCCCATGTCCGGGGACCTGGCCGCCCGTGCCGGGCCTCGAGGCGCGGGAGGCACACCATGACCGAGCGCACGACGAGCGCGCCACCCACCGATGCGGCGACCACTGACCGGCCGGCCAGCGACCCGGCGATCACCGCGCCGACCCCGACCCCCGTCGCAGCCGAGGCAGCCCCGCTGTACGGCCGGCGGCTCTCCCGGCGGGTCACCATCCGGGACCTCCAGCTGGCCAAGCGGCGCGGCGACCGCTGGCCCATGCTCACGTCCTACGACATGTACTCGGCCGAGATCTTCGACGAGGCGGGGGTCCCGGTCCTGCTGGTCGGGGACTCGGCGGCCAACAACGTCTACGGCTACGAGGACACGATCCCGGTGACCGTCGACGAGCTGCTCCCGCTGGCCCGGGCGGTGGTCCGGGCGACCCGGCGCGCCCTCGTGGTGGGAGACCTCCCCTTCGGGTCGTACCAGCTCGGCCCGGACCAGGCGCTGGCGACGTCGATCCGCTTCATGAAGGAGGCTGGGGTCCAGGCGGTGAAGCTCGAGGGCGGTCACCGCGTCGTACCTGCCGTACGGCAGATCGTCGAAGCCGGCATCCCGGTGATGGCGCACGTGGGTTTCACGCCGCAGAGCGTCCACGCCATCGGCGGCTACCGCGTGCAGGGGCGCGGCGAGGCCGCGGAGCGCGTACGGGAGGAGGCGCTGGCCCTGCAGGAGGCCGGGGCCTTCGCGGTGGTGCTGGAGATGGTGCCGGCGACGGTGGCCCGCGACGTGACGGCCGCGCTGACGATCCCGACGATCGGCATCGGAGCCGGCCCGGGCTGCGACGCCCAGGTGCTCGTCTGGCAGGACATGGCCGGGTTGCGGGTGGGGCGGCTGCCGAGGTTCGTCAAGACCTACGCCGACCTGCGCGGCGAGCTCGCCCGGGCGGCGCGGGCCTTCGCCGAGGAGGTGGGCCAGGGCCGCTACCCCGGCCCCGAGCACTCGTACGAGTGAGCGGCGCGGGTCAGGCCGACCAGCCGAGGAAGATCTCGCCGAGCGTCACCGTGAGCGCCCACACCCCGACGGCGGCGACCGGGACGGCGAGCGCCCAGGCCGGGCGTTCGCGCCACAGCAGGACCGCCACGGCGAGCAGGCCCAGCCAGAGCACGAGGAGCACGGCGGTGCCCGACGGCGGTGCGACCAGCCCGGCGGCCAGGTAGAGCCACGCGACCACCGTGAGGTGGAGCGCGATGCCGATCCCGCCGGCCGTCCGGGCGTAGGGCACGTGACCATGGTGCCGTGCCGGGGCCGCGGGCGGCACCCCCTCGTTCCTCCCGTGCTCACGCGAAGGGGTGGCCGGGCACAGGGTCAGTCCTCGACGTCCTCGTCCCAGGCCCTGTCCTCGGCGTCCCACGCCTCGGTACGGGCGCGGGCCCGGCTCAGTGCGCCCTCGGCCTCCTCCCGGGTGGCGTAGGGCCCCATCCGCTCCATGTTGGCGTCGCCGCTGCCTTGCTCGGCCCGGCCGCGGGTGAGGTTCCACCACCACTGCCGGTCCTCGGGCAGGTCGTGTGCGCTCCTCGTCACTGGCCACCTCCGTCGTCGATGGTCCGGCCGTCGACTGCCGGGTCCGCTGGTCCGGCCCTGGCTCCTAGACTCGCGGCATGACTGTCGTACCCGGTCGCCTGTCGCCGATGCGCGACGTACCGCCGCACATCCCGCGCCCGGAGTACGTCGGACGAGACCGACCGGCCCCGTACACCGGCTCGGAGGTCAAGGACGCCGAGACCGTCGAGGCGATGCGGCGGGCGGGCAAGCTGGCGGCCCAGGCGCTTGTCGAGGTCTCCCGTCAGGTCGGGCCGGGCGTGACCACCGACGAGCTCGACCGGGTCGGCCACGATTTCCTGGTGGACCACGGCGCCTACCCTTCCACGCTGGGCTATCCCGGGTCCGGCCGCGGCCCGGTCTTCACCAAGTCGCTGTGCACGAGCGTCAACGAGGTGATCTGCCACGGCATCCCGGACAGCACCGTGCTCCGTGACGGCGACATCGTCAACGTCGACATCACGGCCTATCTCGACGGCGTGCACGGCGACACCGATGCCACCTACCTGGTGGGGGAAGTGGACGACGAGTCGCGGCTGCTGGTGGAGCGGACCGAGCAGGCGCTGATGCGGGGGATCAAGGCGGTGGCGCCGGGTCGCCGGCTCAACGTCATCGGCCGGGTGATCGAGTCCTTCGCCCGGCGGTTCGGATACGGCGTGGTTCGGGAGTTCACCGGCCACGGGATCGGCGCCTCGTTCCACTCCGGCCTGGTGGTGCCGCACTTCGACGACCCGACGGCGAACACGGTGATGCAGGCCGGGATGACCTTCACCATCGAGCCGATGCTCAACCTCGGCGGCCCCGAGTGGGAGATGTGGGACGACGGCTGGACCGTTGTGACCCGGGACGGCAGCCGGTCCGCGCAGTTCGAGCACACCGTGCTCGTCACCGACGCCGGAGCGGAGATCCTCACCCTGCCTTGAGTCCGGCCCGCTCGGTAGCGTGACGCCGACGGCGACGAGAGGGGACGGCATGGCGAGGAACGGCCGGCACCGCCCGGCGACGACCGGCTTCGGGGTCGACGTCGGCGGGAGCGGAATCAAGGGCGCCCCGGTCGACCTCCGCGACGGCTCCCTGGCCGGCGAGCGGCACCGGATCGAAACACCTCCGGGGGCCCGGCCCGACGAGGTCGTCGACGTCATCGTCCGGGTCATCCGCTCCTTCGGCTGGACGGGGCCGTTCGGCTGCACGTTCCCGGGCATCGTGCGGCACGGCGTCATCGGCTCCGCCGCCAACGTCGACGACTCCTGGATCGGGGTCGACCTGGCGACCCGGCTGTCCGAGGCGACCGGTCAGCCGGCGGTCGTGGTCAACGACGCCGACGCGGCCGGGCTGGCCGAGTCGCACTGGGGGGCGGCACGCGACCGGAAGGGGGTCGTTCTCGTCACGACGCTGGGCACCGGCATCGGCAGTGCGCTGCTGGTCGACGGCCACCTGGTCCCCAACACCGAGCTCGGCCACCTCGAGCTCGACGGCAAGCCCGCCGAGCGCCGCGCCGCCTCCTCCGTACGGGAGCGCAAGGGGCTCAGCTGGGAGGAGTGGGCGGTCCGGCTGCAGCGCTACTACTCACACCTGGAGTTCCTGTTCTCCCCTGACCTGTTCGTGGTCGGCGGCGGGGTCAGCAAGAAGGCCGACAGGTTCCTGCCGCTCCTCGACCTGCAGACCGAGATCGTCCCGGCCGGCTTGCTCAACGAGGCCGGTATCGTCGGGGCGGCCGCCCTGGCCGCTGACACCCTGCCCACACCGCGCCGCCGGCGCCGCACGACGGAGGTGCCCGCATGAGCCGTCCGGCCGGTACCCACGTGGCCATCGTCGGCGCCGGCGCCGTGGGTGCCACGATCGCCTACGCGTGTCAGATCCGCGGTGTGGCCAAGAAGCTCTCGCTCTACGACGTCTCCGCCGACAAGGCGCGGGCGGAGGTGCTCGACCTCAACCACGGCGCGGCCTTCGTTCCGGTCACGTCGATCACGGGAGGTGACGACATCGGCGTCTGCGAGAACGCCGACATCGTCGTCGTCACCGCGGGGGCCAAGCAGAAGCCCGGCCAGACCCGCCTCGACCTGGCCGCGGCCAACGTCGACATGTGCCACGAGCTGCTGCCCAAGCTGCTCGACGTGGCCCCCGATGCCCTGCT
This sequence comes from Jiangellales bacterium, assembly GCA_035761805.1. Taxonomy (GTDB): domain Bacteria; phylum Actinomycetota; class Actinomycetes; order Jiangellales; family Jiangellaceae; genus DASTQL01. The sequence goes on from DASTQL010000042.1 coordinate 6,293, forward strand.
GCTCGTCGTCACCAACCCGGTGGACGTCATCACCTACGCCGCGCTGCGGATCAGCGGTCTGCCTGCCCACCGGGTCTTCGGCTCGGGGACGGTCCTGGACTCGGCCCGGTTCCGGTTCCTCATCGCCGAGCACCTCAGTGTCGCCGTGCCCAACGTCCACGCCGCGATCGCGGGCGAGCACGGCGACTCGGAGATCCCGTTGTGGTCCAGCGCCTCGGTCGGGACGATCGGCATCGACGCCTGGGACGTGCCGGGGCGTCGGCTCACGGCCGAGGACCGCGAGCAGATCGCCTCGCGCGTGGTCTCCGCCGCGTACGAGATCATCCAGGGCAAGGGGGCCACGAACTACGCCGTCGGGCTGGCGGTGGCGCAGATCCTCGAGGCGGTCCTCGGCGACGAGAACCGTGTGCTGTCGGTGAGTTCGCTGCTGCGGGACTACCAGGGCATCGACGACGTGTGCCTGTCCGTGCCCTCGCTGGTCAACCGCCGGGGTGTCGAGGTGCCGCTCGACGTGCCGCTGAGCGACCTCGAGCTGGCCGGGCTGCGCGCGTCGGGCGATGCAGTCCGCCAGGTGTGCCGCGACCTCGGGCTGTAGGGGCGGGTCGCCCCAGGGCCCGTCAGGCGTGGCGCGCGCCGCGCGGCGCGAGGTGCAGGGGAGCACTCAGCCAGGCGTACACGATGTGCCACGCGTGCTGACGGGGGTCTGCGGGACGGGGGAAGGCGGGCGTGCCGCTCTCGGCGTGACGCGCGAGACCGGCCACCATCGAGGAGCCGATCGCGGCGGCGGGGTGCGGCAGGTGCTTGGCGCTCATGCGAGGAGGAGCGCCGGGCGCGGTCGCTGATACGTCGCGTCTTGCGCGACCTCAAGGCAGCACAGGCAGTCCGTCCGGCCCGAGCGGCCAACCGGGGTTGTGCGCGACCTCCCACAGGTGCCCGTCCGGGTCGGCCGCGTAGCCGGAGTAGCCGCCCCACGGCGTGGCCACCGGCGGCTTGACGATCTCGCCTCCGGCGGCGGCCATCTGCGCCAGCGCCTCGTCGACCTCGTCCCGCGACGCCAGGTTGAGCGCCAGGGCCACCCCCCGGAAGGACGGTCGCTCCGCGGCCGCCGCGCCTGCGTCGGCCGCCAGCTCGCCCTCGCCCCAGAGGGCGAGTACTGCTCCCGCCGTACGGACGAAGGTGACCTCGTCCTCCACCGACGCGGAGGAGACCGGCCAGCCCAGCGCCCGGTAGAACGCCGTCGACCGTCCGACGTCGGCGACCCCCAGGGTCACCAGGCTGACTCGCGCGGGGACCGACACCTGTTGCTCCTCCCGTACGGCGGGGGGTCGACTCACCCCACGGCGCTCGACCAGCGCCGGCCGGACCGTAGCACCCTGGCCAGCTCGTCCACGGTGGCCACGGCCTCGCCGACATAGGCGGCGCGGCGGGCGACCTCGCTGCTCTCGACCGCGCTCGCCTCGTGGAGGCGGCCGATCAGCCCGGCGTCCGACTCGGACGTCCCGGTGCTGCTCCGCAGGTAGAGCTGGATCTCGAAGTGGCTGCGCACGGCATCGGCCCCGGGAGGCGACGCGCCGAGCGTCGCGGCGGCCTCAGCCCAGCCCGGCCCGACCAGGCGGGCCACCAGTTCGCGCACCCGGCGGGCCTGCCATCGGGGCAGGTCCTCGACGTCTGCGAGCACCCCCTCGGCGAAACGGAGCCGCACGGCGGGGCCGGTGAGCGCCGCCTGCTCGCTGGAGTACTGAGCGCTGCGGAGCAGGCGGAGTCGCTGGTCGGCCAGGGTCCGCAGCGCCCGGCGGCGGATCTCGTCGGAGCGTTGCGCCTGGAGCACCGATGTGGTCACGTAGCGTGTTGCCAGCAACCCGCCGGCCGCACCCGCCACGACGGCCACGAGTGTCTCGAGCGCGAGGGAGGCGGGATCCACGCCCGGGATCATGGCATCCGGACGCTCGACCGCTCCGGGAGATGACCGGTTGAGTCGGCATCATTTCGATTACGGGCCGTGGTGGCCGGTCGGGTCGCCACACCTGCGGAACCGGCCGGCAGGGACGACGCGGAAATCGTCCTGTCGCTCGCGACGCGTCGCGGCGGTCGGGGGCGGCGGGGAGACTCGGCCGCCGTGCACCGTGCGGTCAGGCGCCTTCGTGGACGTGGGTGAAGTAGTCGCTGCGCGCCAGTGCTGCACGCTGCGCGACCATCTCGGGCGGCGGGTCGCCGCGGCGGGCGTGCCGGGTGTGGTGGATCGTCGACCGGACGAGCTGGACCAAGCGGGACATCGTGTTTCCTCCTGCTCCCAGGCTGGCCGACCCGCCGGCCCGGGGGCAGGGTCGTCCGACCCGTCCGCCAGGCCCGAAGCACCGGCCCGGCCCCGGCCCGTGCGGCTGCGCCTTCCAACCCTCCGCCCATTGACCACGCTCACCACCCTCGCGGCGGGATCACGAGGCGTTCGCGCCTGGTGATGGCTCCAGCAGCCTGGTGGTGGCTCGAGACAGGCAGCAGGCCGGGGACGCGAGGACGGGCCCTCTCCGGGACCCTTCATCGCCCCCGACCCCGGCAGTGCACCCTCCACCGCTTGGTGCCGAGGCGTCGTCCGAGTGGTCAGAGCTCGCCGGTTCCCTGGCGAACGGCTGGAGGGCGGCCCTAGCGTGCGTGACGCGCGTAGGCCCACTCCCGCTCGCTTGACCCCTCCGGGCGGATTGCCTGCGCCAACCTGCCCGTGGCCTCCTGGGGGTGCCGGAGGGGGCTAGGAGGCCCGGGCAGGCCCTGCGCTGCACGTGACCGCGGGAACACCCTGGTTGCTCCGAGCGGCCGCGAGCGAGTGTGCCCCGCAGCCGGGGCACGGCGTCGGGTGTCTCGGCTCGCCGATCAGCGGGCACGCACTCGAGACCGCCCCAGGAAGTTCGCGATGACCTGACATCATCCACCAGATTTCGCCGACACCCCTCGTTCGCAGCACCCGTGGGGGGAGCGACCAGGTGA
>DASTQL010000043.1:0-5875 GCA_035761805.1 Jiangellales bacterium
GCACCTGGGGCAGCTCGAGGATCCGGGCGTGCTGAGGGCGGGACTGGCTCGACGACACGAGCGACCTCTCGACGGACGGCAGTGGCGGGCTTCGGCCGGCATGCGACTCTGGGCGCCGCGCAACCTGGCGCGGCAACACAGCATTCTGACACGCTCGGGCCCTCCGATGTCGCCCCGGCCCGCCCGCCGTCGCCGTACCTGTCGGTAGTCAGCCCTTCGCCGCGCGCTTGGCCTCCTGCTTGTACGCCCGGACCTCCGCGAGAGACGCGGCGTCCGTGACGTCGGCCACCGACCGGCGCGAGCCCTCCTCGCCGTACGGGCCGGCGGCCTCCCGCCAGCCGGCCGGCCGGACACCCAGCTGCTTGCCCAGGAGGGCGAGGAAGATCGTGGCCTTCTGCTCGCCGAAACCGGGCAGGGCGCGCAGCCTCCGGAGCAGTTCCGCCCCGTCGGTGGCCTCGGTCCAGAGCCGCTCGGCGTCGCCCCCGTACCGGTCGACGACGTGCGCAGCCAGGGCCTGGATTCGGCCGGCCATCGCACCGGGGAAGCGGTGCACCGCCGGGGGGCCGGTCAGCAGGGCCACGAAGCCCTCCGGGGCGGCCTCCGCGACGGCCGCCGGGTCGAGGCGGTCCACCCCCATCCGGTCGGCGATCAGGCGTGGCCCGGCGAAGGCCCGCTCCATGGGGAACTGCTGGTCCAGGAGCATGCCCACGAGCAGCGCGAAGGGGTCACGTGAGAGCAGCTCGTCTGCCGACTGGTCCTGGGCCAAGGTGAGCTGCGCGGACTGGTCGGCCACGCTCAGTCGTCCTCGCCGGCCTTGACCGCGAGCACCGGGCAGGGGGCGTCGAGGAGGATCCGCTGCGCGTTGCTCCCGAGGATCAGCTTGCCGACGGGCGAGCGGCGCCGCAGCCCGATGACGATGAACTCGGCCGAGGTCTCCTCGGCGACGGCGATGAGGTCGTCGGCGACGTCCTTGCCCCGGACGAGCTGGCGGATCTCGGACTCGACCTCCGCATCGGCGAGCTGCTTCCGCACCTGGTCCAGCTCGTGCTCGGAGCGGATGGCGTCCTCGTCATCGAAGTCCCTGCCTCCGCGGGAGGAGTTGATGACGATGAGACGAGCCCGGCGCAGGCGCGCCTCCTCGGCGGCCCGGCGGAGCGCGGCACGGCCTTCGGCCTTGGGGACGTACCCGACGACGATGGTGGTCACGTATCCAGCTCCTCTCGCACGGCCCTGTGCGTGCCGAACGCTACCCCAGCGAGGTCGGCTCGAGGCCGAAGGCGCCGCCTCCCGTCGATCAGGCCGCGCCGCGGCCGGCCCGGCGCGCCGCCGCGCGCTCCGCCTCGGTCGACCCGCCCCAGACCCCGTAGACCTCGGGGAACGAGGCGGCGTGGGCCAGGCAGTCGTCCCGGACCGGGCAGTCGGCGCACACAGCGACGGCGCCGGCCTCGCGTTCACGCCGTCGGCTCGGTGCCTCGCGGTCCGGGCCGAAGAACAGGTCGGAGGGCAGGCCGACACAGGCCGCGTCGTCGTGCCAGGCGTGCCTGCGGGCCATGGCGCCCACCTCCTTCCGCTGCGCGTTGCAGCGGCCGTGCGAGAAGAACGCTGCACACCGCCCCGGGGTTCCTGGCAGCCGTGCCGTGCGACGATCTGCGGCGTGCCGGACCGTCCGCCGCAGCAGCGCACCGCCTTCGTGCTGGGCGGCGGTGGGATGCTGGGGTCGTCCGAGGTCGGGATGCTGAAGGCCCTGGTGGAGCGAGGAATCCGGGCCGACGTCGTGCTTGGGACCAGTGTGGGTGCGATCAACGGCGCCTACTACGCCGCCGACCCCGCGCCCGTCGCGGTCTCCGCCCTCGAGCAGCTCTGGAAGGGTGTGGCGACCGAAGGGGTCCTGGCCGGCTCCACGCTGCGGCGCGTGACCACGCTGGCCCGCACCCGGACCCACGCCCACGCCCAGGAGCCGTTGCGCGAGATGCTGGAACGCCAGCTCGGCGACGTCAGGATCGAGGACTTGGAGATCCCGTTCCAGTGCGTCGCAGCCTCGATCGAGCGTGCCGCCGAACGCTGGTTCGACAGCGGGCCCCTGGTCGAGGCGGTCCTGGCCAGCAGCGCCGTGCCCGGCATGCTCCCGCCGGTCCAGATCGACGGGGAGCACTTCCTGGACGGGGGGTTGGTCCACTCGATCCCCGTCGGCCGCGCGGTCGCTCTGGGGGCGACCTGCGTCTACGTGCTCCAGGTCGGCCGAATCGAACGACCGCTCGAGCCGCCGCGGCGGCCGTGGGACGTCGCGGTCGTCGCCTTCGAGATCGCCCGTCGACACCGCTTCGCGTCCGACATGGCGGCGGTCCCTCCCGGGGTCACCGTCCACGTCCTCCCCACGGGGGACGTCGACCTGCCCCGGCCGACCGACCTGACCGCCCTGCGGTACAGGGAGACCTCGCGCGTCGTCGAGCGGATCGACCGGGCGTACGTGGCCGCGGCCGCCTACCTCTCCGAACAGGAGAGCTGACCCGTGCTCCCCCCGCGGTGGGTGCGCCGGCTCGTCGTCGGGCCGGTGGTGGTCGTGCTGATCGTGCTGCTCCTCACCTCCGCTCCGCTGTGGCTGCTGGCGGCGGCCGCCGCGTCCCCCCTGCTCCCGGGGCGCTGGCGCCCGCTGCGCCTCCTGTGGTTCCTGGTCCTCTACGCCGCGCTCGAGCTGGCCTGCCTCGCCGCGCTGCTCGCGCTCTGGGTCGCGACCGGTTTCGGTGCTGCCATGAAGTCCGACTGGTCGCAGCGCGCCCACTACGCCCTCGTACGGCGGTTCCTCGCCGCCCTCGACTGGGAGGCGCGCCGCGTCCTCGGCGTCAGGGTGCAGGTGGAGGGGCCGGCCCCGGCGGCCTACCACGAGCGGCCGCTGGTGGTCCTGGCCCGGCACGCCGGCCCGGGTGACTCGTTCCTCGTCGTCCACGCACTGATGAACCGGTACGACCGGGAGCCGCGGATCGTCCTCAAGGACACCCTCCAGTGGGATCCGGCCATCGACATCGTGCTGAACCGCCTGCCCAACCGCTTCATCACGCCGGACCCCGGGCGCACGGGCGACCTCGTCGAGGCGCAGATCGGCGTCCTCGCGCGCGACCTCGACGGCGACGACTCGCTCGTCATCTTCCCCGAGGGCGGCAACTTCACCGCCGAGCGGCGCCAGCGGGCGATCGACCGGCTCCGCGACCGCGGCCTCGAGCGGATGGCCGTCCGGGCGGAACGGATGATGCACGTGATCGCACCACGCCCCGGTGGCGTCACGGCGGCCCTCACGACCGCCGTCGACGCGGACGTCGTGCTCGTCGCGCACACCGGCCTCGAGCACCTCGCCTCGGTCGTCGACCTGTGGCGCGGGCTCCCGATGGACGCCGTGGTCCGGATGCGGTGGTGGCAGGTGCCGGCCGACGAGGTCCCCCGCGACGACGCGGCGATCGTCGAGTGGCTCTACGGCTGGTGGGCGCTCGTCGACCGCTGGATCGCCGCGAACCGGCCGCCCACCCCCGTACGAGACCGGTCGGGAACCGCCTGACGGCCGACCCGTTCCGTCAGTCCGGCCAGGAGTGCACCGGCTCGTTGCTGTGCATCAGCTCGATGTAGCGGCGCAGCATCTCGTGCAGGGCCTGTTGCCGGCTCCGCCCGGCGGCCTGCAGCCGGTGCACGGCTTCGACCTGCCACTGCGACCCGTTGCGGTGGGTGAGGCAGCGCTGCTCGACGATGCCGAGCAGCCTGTCGCGCTCCTGCGCGCTGACCCCCCAGCGCTCGAGGCCGTCGTGGGCCAGCGCGAGCAGGCGGCGCAGCACCAGCTCGGTGACCGGCACCTCGCCGAGCCCGGGCCAGTAGACGATCGCGTCGATGCCGTCGCGCGCGGCGTTGTGGAAGTTCTCCGCGGCGGTGCCGAAGGACAGCTGGGACCACAGCGGCCGGTCGGCGTTGGCGAGGGTCGTCACGGCGCCGTAGTAGAACGCGCCGTTGGCCAAGGTGTCCACGATCGTCGGTCCGGCGGGCAGGACCCGGTTCTCCACCCGGAGGTGCGGGGTGCCCTCCACGACGTCGTAGACCGGGCGGTTCCAGCGCCAGATCGTGCCGTTGTGCAGCCTCAGCTCGTTGAGGGACGGGGTCCCGCCGGCCTCCAGGACCGCCACCGGGTCCTCGTCGTCGCAGATCGGCAGCAGGGCGGGGAAGTAGCGCGCGTTCTCCTCGAAGAGGTCCCAGATCGAGGTGATCCAGCGCTCCCCGAACCAGACGCGTGGGCGGACCCCCTGGGCCTTCAGCTCGTCGGACCGGGTGTCGGTCGCCTGCTCGAACAGCGCGATCCTGGTCTCCCGCCAGAGCTCCCGACCGAAGCAGTACGGGGAGTTGGCACCCAGCGCCACCTGGACCGCGGCCAGGCACTGGGCGGCGTTCCAGTAGGCGGCGAACTCCTCGGGGCTCACCTGGAGGTGGAACTGCGTGGAGGTGCACGCCGCCTCGGGCAGGATGGTCTCGGCGAAGATGTCGAGCTTCTCCGGCCCCTCGATGTTCAGGTGCAGGTCCTCGCCCCGGGCCGCGAAGATCTGCTCGTTCATCAGCTCGTAGCGGGGGTTGGCGGACAGCGCGTTGAGGCCGAGGTGCTCCTCGCCGAGCGTGGGCAGGATCCCCACGATGACCATGTGCGCCCCGATGCTGCGTGCCTTGGCCTCGGCGTCGTTGAGGCTCTCCCGCAACCCCGCCTCGAACGCCGTCAGCCCCTGCTCGATCAGCCGGACCGGCCGCATGTTGATCTCGAGGTTGAACTGGCCGAGCTCGGTCTGGAAGACCTCGTCGGCGATGAGGTCGAGCACCTCGGCGTTGCGCATGGCCGGGTCACAGTCCTCGTCGACCAGGTTGAGCTCGATCTCCAGCCCCACGTGCGGCCGCTCGAAGTCGAACGACGATCGCGACAGCATCTGGGCGAGCACGTCCAGGCACCGGTGCACCTTCGCCCGGTAACGCTGGCGGTCCTCGCGGGTGAACTCGCGCCTCTCGACCTCCTGGCCCATGTGGCCTCCCCTGGCGGTGCGGACGGGCGCCCGTTTGTCAGCGCAAGACGCACGCTAGCGCGTCCTGGACCGTCGGACCCGGCTGCGAGCATGGGCTCGTGGGTCGCGCCGTGCGGTTGCAGCCGAGCGTGCTGCATGTCGACCTCGACGCCTTCTTCGCCGCCGTGGAGCAACGCGACAAGCCGTCCCTGCGTGGGCGCCCCGTCGTCGTCGGGGGCACGGGTCCGCGGGGGGTCGTCGCCGCCGCCTCGTACGAAGCCCGTGCCTTCGGCATCCGCTCGGCCATGAGCGGCGCCGAGGCGCGGGCCCGGTGCGGACACGCGGCGTTCCTCTCCGGCCGGTTCGCGGCGTACCGGGCGGCCAGCGACGTGGTCATGGGCGTCCTACACGCGCTGAGCCCCGTCGTCGAGCCGCAGTCCCTGGACGAGGCCTTCGTCGACCTCGACGCAGCGCCCGCCGGTCCTCCCGCCGACGACGACGCCGTACGGGCGGTGGCCACCCACCTGCGCGCCGAGGTGCGGCGGCGGACTGGGTTGACCGCCAGCGTCGGGGCTGCCACGAGCAAGCTGGTGGCCAAGATCGCGTCGGACCTCGCCAAGCCCGACGGCGTGGTGGTGGTCCGGCCGGGCACCGAGCTCGACCTGCTGCACCCGATGCCCGTGCGGGCGCTCTGGGGCGTCGGTCCCGCCACGGCCGACCGCCTGGCCCGGGCCGGTGCCCGCACGGTGGGGGAGCTGGGCCGCTTCTCGGAGGGCGAGCTGGTCGACCTGCTCGGCCAAGCGCACGGGCAGGCGCTGCACCGGCTGTCGCGGGCGGAGGACGACCGTCCGGTGGAGCCG
>DASTQL010000044.1:0-12714 GCA_035761805.1 Jiangellales bacterium
TAGCGGGCGGAGGGCAGCGCGGGCAGCTTTTCGCCGCCGTGCTCGAGGAGCTCTCCGCGGTTCGCTCGGTGGTGGTCTTCGACGACGTGCACTTCGCGGACGAGGCCACGGTGGACCTCATCCGCTACCTCGGTCGCCGCATCGAGGACACGCCGAGCGTGCTCGTCACGGCGTACCGACCGGGACAGATCGGGCGCACCCACCCCTTCCGCAGCGTCCTCGGAGAGCTGAGCCGGCACATCACACGGATCGAGCTCCTACCGCTCACGGTTGCTGGTGTGACCACGCTCGCCGAAGGCACCGGCCGGGACCCGGTCGAACTGTACCGGGCGAGCGGCGGTAATCCCCTCTTCGTGACGGAACTGCTCGCCCATCCGGGCCAAGCACTCCCCGCATCGGTCGCCGACGTGGTGTTGGCACGCAGCCACCAGCTCCCGACGACGGCGTGGGACGTCCTGGACGCGGTCGCCATCGCGCCCGACGGGCTCACGCTCGACGTCGTCTCCGAGCTCGCCCCGCATGCGGGCGATGACGTCGACCGGGCGGTCGGCCTGGGTCTGCTGGAAGTCGAAGAAGGAAGAATCCGCTGCCGCCACGACGTCATTCGCATGGCCCTGCGCGACAACGTCCCGCCTGCGAGATCGGTCCATCTGCATCGCCGGCTCGTCGACCTGCTGAGCTCGAGCCCAGCCACCCCAGCCGGCATCTCGTCGCTCGCCCACCACGCGGTCCAGGGCGCGCTGCCGGACCCGGCTGTTCGGTGGTCGTTGGTGGCGGCCAGCCGCGCGGCGAGCGCCGGGGCGCACCGGCAGGCTGCCGACCACTACGAGAACGTCCTCCGCTTCCGGGACACCCTCGACGACGGGCAGCTCGCGGACGTGCTCGATGCGTCGTCGTACGAGCTGTACCTCGTGGGTCGGTTGGAGGAGGCCAGCGTCCGGGCCGCGGAGGTTCTTTCCACGGCCACCGAGCCGGCGGCACGCGGGCGTGCGCTGCGCTGGATGTCCCGGTTGGCGTGGTTCCAGGGGCGGTCGGGCGAGGCGGAGCGGCACGGCCGAGCGGCCGTCGTCGTCCTCGAAGCGGGCCGAAGCGACCTCCACGAGCTCGCCTTCGCGTACTCGAACCTCGCTCAGCTCGCCATGCTGCGCTCGGATGGTGAGCGGACGCGGCACTGGGCCACCCGGGCGCTGGAGATCGCCCGCCCGGCAGGCGACGTCGAGGTCATCGCCCACGCGCTGAACAACCTGGGCTCGTCGCTCGACGACCCCGCGTCGGCGCAGCTGCTGGAGGAGAGCCTCGAGCTGGCGCTCGGTCATCACTTGGGCGAGCATGCGGCGCGCGCCTTCACCAACCTCGCCTATCAGGCCGCGTGGCGCCACGACCTGTCGCAGGCGGAGGACCACGTGCGGTGCGGGATGGACTACACCGAGGCATCCGACCTGGACACCTGGTGGTGGTACATGCGTGGGACCCGCGCCCGGGTGCACGTCATGCGCGGGCGGTGGCGCCACGCCGCGTCCGACGCCGAAGCGGTCCTCGCGACCCAGACGCAGCCCGTCATGCGCCATGAGGCGCTCGTCGCCGCGGCACAGCTCGCGATGCGTACGGGAGGCGACCACGTCGAGGAGGCGGTCGGGGCCGCGGTCCGGGCTGGCCCGGCGATCGGCGAGTATCAGCGGCTCGCCCTGTCGGCCGCGGTTGCCTCCGAGTGGCTGTGGCTGAGGCGGCAGGAGTCCGAGGCGCTCGACGCACAGATCGGCGAGGCGCTCACTGCCGCCCTCCGGCGGGGCGATCCGTGGGGCGCGGCGAGCATCGCCTACTGGCAGCGTCGTCGCGGTCGCCCGATCACCGGGGGCGACTACGCGGAGCCGGTACAGCTGGAGCTGCGGGGAGACCTCGCCGGAGCGGCGGGGGCCTGGGCGAAGGCGCACATGACCGTGCACGCCGCCCTGTTGCGGACGGAGTTGCCGGATGGCAATGGTGTCGGCGCCGTGGACGAGCTGGTCGCCTTCGGCGCGACCGGGACGGCCGAGGCGCTTCGCGTGCGCCTGCATGAGCGCGGGCTCCATCTCCCGCCGATCGTCACCCGCCGGACCGAGGCGGAGAACCGGGCCGGCCTGACGAACCGCCAGATGGAGGTGCTCGATTGCCTCGGTCGTGGCCTGTCGAACGCGGACATCGCCGATGAGCTCTACATCAGCCAGAAGACGGCCGAACATCACGTGTCGGCCATCCTCATGAAGCTGGGCGCGCGCTCCAGGAGTGAAGCGGTGGCTCGGGCCCGCGAACGCAACATGCTCTGGTCATGACCACCACCACGCCGTCGGCGAGTGGTCGTCGCCCGTTCGCGGGAAGACGTTCATGGTTTGGCGTGACCGAGCAGCGCAAGGCGGTGGCAGATCCCACGGCCTCTGGTTCCGCGACTCGATCCCGCGGAGTCGACGAGGCGTCCCGAACGGCGCCAGCGCACCAACAACCAGGGCACATTGGACCCGAGCCAAGGTCATCGCCGTCGCCAGAGGTGGGCGCCGCACCGGATACTGGTACTGACCTGGCAGAGACGGCTCGGCAGCTCGACGGGTCGGCAGGGGCTCGTGAGCGCAGTGGTCCCTGCAGCACCGGACACGCGCTCCGGTGCGGAGCGAGGCTCACTGCGGTGCACAGGAGCGGTGCTCACGGCCGCTGACTGACTGACCTGACGACTGGTAGCGGGTGGCGCTGGCGCGGTCGTTCTCCGGCCTGCAGTTCGGTCCCGGCCATGGGTCGGCTGAGGAGGTCTCAGCCGCGGATGGGTGCGCGGCCCCGCGCCTGGACAGCGCGAACCTCATGCTCCGGTCGGGGGTGGGAGCCCCTCCGACACCGCCGTCGCCCATGGGCCGACGACCAGCCACGTGCGCATGACTCCCTTGCCCTTGACCTCGACGGTCGGTCGCGGCACGCACTCGTACCGATCCCGGACAAGCTCGTACGTGGCCTCGGTGACCTGGATCTCGCCGGGTAGGCCGTCGGACTCCATCCGGCTCGCCGTGGTCACGGTGTCTCCCCAGATGTCGTACTGGAACTTCATGTGGCCGATGATCCCGGCCACAGCGGGACCTGAGGCGATGCCCACCCTCAGAACCAGGTCCCGCCCGCCCGGTCGACGCTGTGCCACGTGAGACCGCATGGCCAGGGCCAGGTCCACGGCGGCGAGGGCGTGGTCCGCCCGGGCGTCCGGGACCCCGGCGGCGACCATGTACGCGTCGCCGATGGTGCGGATCTTCTCCAGGCCACGGGCCGCGGTGAGCGCGTCGAACCCGGAGACGACCTCGTCTAGCAACGCGACCAGGTCTTCCGGCTCGAGCTCCGCGCTGAGGGGGGTGAACCCGACGATGTCGGCGAACAGCACGGTCACGGCGGCGTGGCGGTCGGCGATCCCCTCGCCACTCGACTTCAGCCGTGCGGCGATCGGCGCCGGCAGGACGTTCAGCAACAGTCGTTCGGACCGCACGCGTTCCTCGGCAAGCTGTGCGGTCGCTCGGTCCCTCTGCTTGATGAAGAAGAGCATCGCGAGGTACGTGACCGTCGCCGTGCCGGAGAGGTTGAGGACGAACAGCGACGCCACCAGGACGTCGGGCAGGTCGTTGCCGTGACCGGCAACCGCCTCCAGGAGCGCGGCCAGGACGACAAGCGCGAGGAATCCGACCAGCAGACCCCTCGCAACGCGCGGCGTCGACACCAGAAGGGCCCCGAGCGGCGAGAGGAATGCCCAGACCATGACCGCGCTCCCCGGCACGAAGCCGCCGAGGACGAGTTGCAGGAGGAAGGGCAGTACCAAGATGAGCGCGAGCTGTGTGCTGACGTACCAGGCGTCGCGCGTGCGAGCGAAGGCGAGGCTCGCGAAGGAGACCGCCGCGTACGTCCACGGGATGAGCCCGGCGATCGGCTCCCCGAACGCCACGTACAGGGCACCCCAGCCGATGCCAGCCACGGCCGACTGCAGCGAGATGCCGGCGAGAACGCGTCCGCGTAGGTTGACGTCCGGCGGCAGCGTGGGGTCGGTGACGAGGTCGCCGATCCTCGTGAGTGCGCCCACGCCCGGACTGTAGGTCCGGTCCCTGGTGGCGGTCCCGGCTGGCGCCCACAACCCACTCGTGGCGACACCGCCCGGGCTGGATGCCTGCCGAGCGGGTCGGAGCCCTCCAGGGTGATCCACGCTCAGGTGACAGGTGTAGAAATCCGGCATGACCGGACGCCGTGTCCCGCGATGGGCGGACCTGCGGCCGGTGCTGCGCCCCCGGTCCCCGGCCCTCGACCCCACGGCAGGCCGTCTTGCCGCTGCCGCTTCGATCGGTGACCTGCGACAGCTGGCCCGGCGGCGTGCCCCCCGGGCGGTCTTCGACTACACCGACGGTGCGGCCGGGGACGAGCTCAGCCTGCGCCGGTCACGGGCGGCGTACGCCCGGGTGGAGTTCCGTCCGCGGGTCCTGCAGGACGTGTCCGGAGTCGACCCCTCGGCTCTGCTCCTGGACCGCCGCTCCGCCTTGCCCCTGGTCTTCGCCCCGACCGGCTTCACCCGCATGATGCACGCCGAGGGCGAGGTTGCGGTGGGTCGGGTCGCTCGCCGGGCGGGGATCCCGTACGCGTTGTCGACCATGGGAACGACCTCCATCGAGCGGCTGGCGGCCGAGGCGCGAGGGGCACGGCTTTGGTTCCAGCTCTACCTGTGGCGCGACCGCGCCGCGAGCCGGGACTTCGTCGCCCGGGCGCGTGACGCCGGCTACGAGGCCTTGATGCTGACCGTCGACACTCCCGTACCCGGTCCGCGGCTGCGCGACGTCCGCAACGGCCTGACGATCCCGCCGGCGCTGTCCCTGCGGACGTTCGCGGAGGGAGCCCTTCACCCGGCCTGGTGGTTCGACCTGCTGACCACCGAACCGCTCGAGTTCGCCTCCCTCCGCCGCTTCGAGGGCACCGTCGCCGAGCTGGTCTCGAGGATGTTCGACCCGTCCGCGACGCTCGCCGACGTGGCCTGGCTGCGCGAGGAGTGGGAGGGCCCGCTGGTGGTCAAGGGTGTTCAAACGGCGAGCGACGCTCGGGCGGTCGTCGACGTCGGTGCCGACGCCGTCGTCGTCTCAAACCATGGCGGTCGCCAGCTCGATCGGGCCCCGACGCCGCTCGAGGAGCTGCCCGCCGTGGTGGACGCCGTCGGCGCCGACGCGGAGGTCTACGTCGACGGCGGCATCCTCTCCGGCGCGGACGTCGTGGCTGCGGTCGCGCTAGGGGCACGCGCCTGCCTCGTCGGCCGCGCCTACCTCTACGGGCTGATGGCGGCCGGCGAGCGAGGCGTCCAGCGGGCCGCCGACGTCCTCGCCGCAGAGGTAGCCACCACCATGGCCTTGCTCGGCGTGACGTCGGTGGGGGACCTGCGACGTGACCACGTGTCCCTCCGGAGTGCCCGGGCCTAGGGTCTGCCCATGGACGTCGTCGAGCTCACGCCCGGCCGAGAGCAGTACGCGTACACGTTCGGCGGAGTTGCGCCGATCATGCGGGTCACGCCGGGGACCGTCCTGCGCCTGTGGTCGGACGACGCGTTCGGCGGCGTGCTTCGCAGCGTCGACGACCTGTGCAGCGCCAAGGTGGACCTCCGCTTCGTCAACCCCCAGACCGGCCCGTTCCACGTCGAGGGAGCGGAGCCCGGTGACACCCTGGCGCTGCACTTCGTGGCGATCGAACCGGCCCGCGACTGGGGCGCGTCTGCGGCCATCCCGTTCTTCGGCGGCATGACGAGCACCGACCGCGTGGTGACCCTGCAGGAGCCGCTCCCGGACACCACGTGGATCTACGAGGTGGACCGGATGCGCTCCACGGTCATGTTCGCGGCACGGCACTCCGCGCACCGCATCGCGCTCCCGGTCGAGCCGATGCTGGGCACGGTGGGCGTCGCCCCCGCGGGCAACGAGGTGCGCTCGTCGCTCGTCCCGGACCGCTTCGGTGGCAACATGGACACGCCGCAGATGCGCGCCGGGGCGACCGTCTTCCTCGGCGTCAACGTCGAGGGCGCCCTCTTCTCCATCGGTGACGGTCACTACCGCCAGGGCGAGGGTGAGGCTTGCGGGACCGCCGTCGAAGGCGCCATGACCACGACCCTCATCGTCGAGCTGATCAAGGGCGGTGCCCCCGCCTGGCCACGCCTCGAGGACGACACGCACTGGATGACCGTCGGCTCCAGCCGCCCGATGGAGGACTCCTGGCGGATCGGGAACGCCGAGCTCGTCCACTGGGTGGCCGAGCTGTACGGCCTGCACACCATGGACGCCTACCAGCTGCTCTCCCAGGTGGCGGAGGTCCCGGTCGCCAACGTCGTCGACGCCAACTACAGCGTGGTGGTCAAGGCCGCCAAGGCTCTGCTCCCCGTCGCCGACGCCTTCGGCGGCCTGCACGCCGACCTGCGCGAGCGTGCACGCTCGCTCGGTGCCGTCTGATCCGTGTACCCGTCCCGCACCGAAAGGCCAGGACCCATGGACCTCCAGCTCGCCGGCAGACACGTCCTCGTCACGGGCGGCACTCGCGGCATCGGTCGGGCCATCGTGGAGGGCTTCCTGGACGAGGGCGCTGCGGTCGGCTTCTGCGCCCGCAACGGCGAGGAGGTCGCGGCGACCGAGGAAGCCCTGAAGAGCCGCGGCAATGTGGCCGGGACCGTGCTGGACGTCGGCGAAGGTCCGGCTCTGGCGGCGTGGGTGGACGGGGCGGCCGAGTCGTTCGGTGGATTGGACGTCGTGGTCGCCAACGTCAGCGCGCTGGCGATCCCCGACACCGAGGACAACTGGTTGACCAGCCTCAACGTCGACCTCATGCACACAGTGCGACTCGTCAACGCGGCACTTCCGCACCTCGAGCGGAGCGAGGCCCCCTCGGTCATCGCCATCTCGAGCGTGTCCGGTCGTGAGTCGGACTTCGCATCCGGCCCGTACGGCACGGCAAAGACGGCAATCGTGGGCTACATCCACGGCCTGGCCCTCCAACTCGCCGGCAAGGGCATCCGCGCCAACACCGTCTCTCCCGGCAACACGTACTTCGACGGCGGCGTGTGGCAGAGCATCGAGCAGGGCAATCCTGCACTGTTCACGACCGCCCTGGAGCTCAATCCCACCGGACGGATGGGCCGTCCGGAGGAGGCCGCGGCTGCCGTCGTGTTCCTCGCCAGTCCCCGGGCGAGCCGTATCAGCGGCGCCAACCTGGTCGTGGACGGTGCACTGACCCGGGGCATCCAGCTCTAGCACCACTCACCGTCGGACGTGACGACCCGTCGCCGAGATGGCGACGGCAGGAACCCGCCCGTCCGAGGAGGAGCGCCCGGCCTTCCTCGCCAGGCACGACACGCACGTCGTCCTCACCGACGCCGCCGTCCGGACGGTCCGCTGGGTGCGGCCGAGGGTGGCAGCCAGGGAAGTGGGCACGTGCCGCGGTGTATTCACCTGGCTCGGCACCCATTTGCGCGGCTGCCGTGATCATTGGGGGGTCAGCCGTCGGGTGGTCCAGGTCACGCGGCGGGGCGCTGGCGTCACACGGCAAGTCACACGGGACGGGGTGAGGGTGCAGGCAGCCGAGAGGAGACCCCGATGTCCGTCACCACCCTGTCCCGAGTCCTTGCCGACCTGGGCTACCACCTGGCCGAGCACGAGCCGGCCGCCTGCCAGGCCGCCCTCACCATCGCCGCCCAGGCGGCTGCTCCCTTCGCTCCTGGCGCCGCCGCGGCGTTGGCTGACTCCCGTGCTCCCGGCGTCGTCCGGGGCCGCGCCCTGGCCGTCGCATCGCGGGCACTGGTCCGCGAGCTGTCGGACGAGGGCGCCGAGCGCCTGGCTGTGTCACTGGCGCAGTGCCTCAGCTCGCCGACATTGCTCCGCGAGGCGCCCGTCGCGACCGCCTCGCGGCCGGTCCACCAGCTGCGGGTCGCCTAGTCTGGGAGCGGACCGCAGCCCTGGGAGAGTGGATGGCGCTGCAGATCGCGCTGGTCGGGCCTCCCCGCATCCTGGTGGACGGGGAGCGCCGCGTCCCACGCGGACGGAAGGCGTGGGCGGTGCTCGCGCGCGTCCTGCTGTCCGAGCGGCCGCAGAGCCGCCGCCACCTGGCCGGGGAGCTCTTCCCCGACGCCGACGACCCGTCCGGGGCGTTGCGCTGGACCCTCGCCGAGCTGCGGCGCGCCCTGGGGGTGCCCTCGGCGCTCCGCGGCGACCCGGTCCACGCCGGCCTTCCGGCGGACGCCGAGGTCGACGTCCTGCTCTACCGGGCCGGTCGACGGATCATGCTCGACGTCCCGGGAGGCTCTCTCCTGCAGGGCGCGGAGCCGACCGGGTCGCCGGAGTTCGACTCTTGGCTGCTGGTCGAGCGGCAGCGAGTCGCCGGCTGGGTGGACGCGGCGCTCCGGGAGGCCGTCCTCCATGCCCTCGCGCTCCGCGACCTCGACCGGGCGATCTCGCTGGCTCGGGAGGCCGTCTCCCGCGACCCCTTGGACGAGGCGCGGCACGTCCTTCTCGTCCGCGCGCTCGCCGAGGCCGGTCAGGTGGCAGCCGCCCGCGACCAGGTCTCGGCGGCGGAGCGTCTCCTGGCGGCCGAGCTGGGCCGACCTTCCTCGGCGTCCCTGCGCAGTGCCGCCCGGACGAGGGCGGACCAGCCGGCCCTCGGGGTCACGCCTCGAGCGGCCGCAGCCTCCTCCCTGACAGCCGGGAAGGCCGCGCTCCAGGCGGGTGCCGTCGACGCCGGGATCGAGTGTCTCCGCCGCGCCGTGGTCGCCGCGGAGAACGCAGGCGACCCCGACCTGCACGCCTCGACGTTGCTGTCGCTCGGGTCGGCCCTGGTGCACGCGGTCCGGGGGCACGACGACGAGGGTTCGGTCCTGCTGCATCAGGCCTTGGTCGTGGCTCGCGAGCGCGGCGAGTCCCACGTCGTCGCCCAGGCGCTGGCCGAGCTCGGCTACGTCGACGCCGTGGCCGGCAGGCGGGCACCGGCCGACACGCGGTTGCGGGAGGCCCTCAGCTGGGCCGAGGACGACCCTGCCCTGCTCGCCCGGATCAACGGGACCGCCGGGATGAACCTGACCGACTGGAATCGACTCCCGGAGGCAGAGGAGCGGCTCGTCGAGTCGGTCGACCTGGCCCGGGAGGCCGGCCGGCTCCGCCAGGTCGTGTGGTCCTCGGCCGCGCTCGGTCGGGCCCGGTGGCTGTGCGGCGACGCCGCGGGCGCGCGACGGGCCCTGGACGAGAGCATCGCCGGAGTCACCGAGACCGGCTGGATGGCTTACCGCCCCTGGCCGCTGGCCCAGCGCGGCGAGCTGGACCTTGCCGCCGGCCGCGACCCCGCTGAGGTGGCCGCGGAGATGGAGGAGGCGTTCGCCTTCAGCTGCCAGCTCGGAGACCCGTGCTGGGAGGGTGCGACCGGTCGCGTCCTCGCCCTCGCCCTCGACGCCGCCGACGACGGCGGCGCGCTGGCCTGGGCCGCCGAGGCGCGGCGGCACGCCACCCGCTTGCTCGACCGCTACGCCTGGATGTACGGCTGGGCGCTGGTCACCGAGGCGGAGATCGCGCAACGGCACGGCGAGGACCACGCAGCCCGGACGGCTGCAACCTCCGCCCGCGACCTCGGTGCCCGGGCCGAGCTCCCGGCAGTACTCTCACGGGCCTTGGCCGTCCTGGCCGGGTGACGCCGGCGGGCCGCCCGCGGACACCGGGCGGCGATGCGAGGATCACCGGGTGCGCACCGTCGACCTCCACGAGCGTCGCGCTCGGCTGGCCCGGCGCCACCGCCTGGTCCCACCGCACCGGGCACGCGACGTCGTGGACGCCGCGACCAGCCTCGTGGCCCTGCACGGGACGGATCCCGCGACGGTGTACCTCTCGGCCCGGTCCCGCGTCGAGGACATGGCGGTGGAGGACATGGAGCGCGCGCTGTATGTCGACCGCTCGCTGGTCAAGCATCTGGCCATGCGCCGCACCCTGTGGGTGCTCCCGCGGGAGGCGCTGGCCTCTGCACAGGCCGGTGCCAGTCTCCGCGTCGCGGACCGCGAGCGGCGCCGGCTCGTCGCCGACGTCGAACGGGCCGGGCTGCACCGCGACGGCACCGGCTGGTTGGCGGCTGCCGGCGAGCAGGTGCTGACCGTGCTGTCCGACCGGCGCGAGGCGTCGTGGGCCGACCTGCGCGCGGCCGTCCCGCTGCTGGAGGGCTCCATCACGTACGGGGAGGGGAAGTCGTGGGGCGGACAGTCGCCCGTGGGGCCCAGGGTGCTGTGGGTCCTGTCCGCGGAGGGGCGGATCGTGCGAGCCACGAACGACGGAGCCTGGACCGTGGCGCGGCACCGGTGGGCGACGACGGAGTCTTGGCTCGGCGAGGCCATCCGGCAACGGACCGAGGCGGAGGGCGTTGCCGACCTCGTTCAGCGGTGGCTGCGAGCCTTCGGGCCGGGAACCGAGGCGGACCTCAAGTGGTGGCTCGGAACGACGCTGACGGCCGTACGCCGTGCCCTGGCCGACGTCCACGCGGTCGAGGTGGACCTGGACGGACGCACCGGCTACCTCGCACCCGACGACCTCGAGCCCGTGGCTCCGGCGGATCCGTGGGCCGCGCTGCTCCCACCCCTCGACCCCACGACGATGGGCTGGTACGAGCGGGAGTGGTACCTCGGGGCGCACCGGTCACAGGTCTTCGACAGCACCGGGAACGCCGGGCCCACCGCATGGTGGGACGGGAGGGTCGTGGGCGGCTGGCGGATCGGAGAATCAGGAGAGGTGGTCGTGCAGCTCCTCGAGGACGTCGGCCGGGACGGGCGCGACGCCCTCGAGGGAGAGGCAGGCCGCCTGACGGCATGGCTGGCCGGTGTCCGCGTGCTGCCGCGGTTCCCGTCCCCCCTGTCGGAGTCGCCGTCTGCGAAGACCTGACCACGGACACGAGAGGACCCCACGATGCTCATCCCCATCATCGGTCTGCCCCCGCACGTCATCGGCTTCGACTCACCCACTGGAAGAAGCTCGACCGATCTCGAGTGGATGCGGCACGTCGCCCAGCTCATCGGGTGGATGACCCCAGGCGAGCTCGAGCACTTCACACTCGCCGAACGCGATGCCGCCGTCGCCTGCCGGGCGAAGAGGACGGCCACGACCAGGACAGGACCCGAGCCACCAGGAGGCCCCGCATGTCTTACCCACCCGTGCGATACACCGGTGACGTCGGGGCGGTGAGCGCCACGTACCGGCCCGCCGACACCCCGCCGGACCTGGTGACGGCGCGCAACCGGGTCGGCTACGTGGCCACGGGTGCGTCGACCAACGGTGAGTTCGGGCTCTACCGCTGGACCATGGAGCCGCGGTCGGGCGGTGCCGAGCCGCACTACCACCGCACCATCTCGGAGTCGTTCTTCGTCCTCTCCGGCCATGTCCGGCTCTACGACGGACGGACCTGGGTCGAGGGCTCCGCCGGCGACTTCCTGCATGTGCCGGTCGGAGGCGTCCACGCCTTCTCCAACGACACCGATGCGGCTGCGGACATGCTGATCCTCTTCACGCCGGGAGCCCCACGCGAGGCGTACTTCGAGGCCTTGGCCGAGATGGCCGCCTCCGGGCGGAGGCTGACCGGTGACGAGCTGGTGGCCTTCCTCGCCCAGCACGACCAGTACCAGGTGAGCACGGCCTGACGCCGCGAGAGGCAGCGCCAGCATGAAGCCGATCATCCCGGGCATCGCGAGGGCAGCGGCGCCCCACATGGTGGCGGTCATGTGCTCCGAGACGGCGGCCGTAGCGTCGACCCCGTAGAGCTGGCCGATCGCGGAGTCGTAGAAGTCGACCATCAGCAGCCCCGGCAGCGTCGTGATCCCGACGAAACCGAGCAGGGCTGCCACGTTCGCCATCCACGCGCCCTTGCCCCCGTACGTAGGCGGCGAGCAGGAGGGCGGGGGCGACCCAGAACGAGTACGACCAGTGGAAGCCCAGCGACTTCCACTGCAGGGGGTCGGGCTCCGCAGCGTAGATCTCCCACATCTCCCAACCCGCGCATCTCCTCCACCGGATCGGTCGCGTCGGCGATTCCGCCCTCAGTCGTGCGACGGATCTCCAAGCGCCTGGCGCTCACCCGCGACGACGACACCGTTCTCGTACGCGAAGATCACGGCCTGCACGCGGTCGCGGAGGCCGAGCTTCGAGAGCACGTTGCTGACGTGGGTCTTGGTCGTCGCCTCGGACACGAAGAGCCGTTCCGAGATGTCCAGGTTCGACAGCCCTCGCGCGAGCAGGCCGAGCACCTCGACCTCGCGGGGGGTGATGAGCGCCAGGGACGGGTCGGGGCCAAGGGCCGGGGGAGCAGGCCGTCGCAGGAAGGCGTCGATGACCCGCCTGGTCACCCCCGGGGCCAGCAGGGAGTCGCCGGAGGCCACGACGCGCACGGCGGCCGCCAGCTCCTCCGCCGGGGCGTCCTTCAGCAGGAAGCCCGAGGCCCCGGCGCGCAGCGCCTCGAAGACGTACTCGTCGAGGTTGAACGTCGTGAGGACGAGCACGCGCGCCGAGTCGTCGGCAGCCAGGATCCGCCGAGTGGCCTCGAGCCCGTCGAGCACCGGCATCCGGATGTCCATGAGGGTCACGTCGGGGCGCAGGCGCAGCGCGACCTCGACCGCCTCCTCCCTATTGGCCGCCTCGCCGACGATCTCGAGGTCGGGCTCGCCCTCGAGCAGCGACCGGAAGCCCGCCCGGACCA
>DASTQL010000045.1:0-12324 GCA_035761805.1 Jiangellales bacterium
CCTCTCGGCGACGGGGGCACGGCCCTGCCACCAGTCTCCAGCCGGCTCCCAGGACGCGTCCAGGGAGAGCGGCGGAAGGCGCTGGACCGGAGGCAGTCAAGGCGGCGCCGCCAGGGACAGTCAGAGCCGGGCCAAAGCGGCGACAGGTCCGAATGCGATCAGCCGTCGTTACTGGGACCTGGCGGCGTACCCGCCGTGCCCACGTGGCTGGAGCCCGATGATCGCGGCACCGGTCACGCGGCTCGTGGCTCCCATGGTTCGTCGAGGGGTCGGAAGACGATGGCCACGAACTCCGGGTGGAAGCCCGATCCGCGCCTGGTGGCCGGCTTGACGATCACCGCCTTGACGACGCTGGCGAGTTCGGCCCACGCTGACCGCGAAACCAGCGCGACATCCAGCCACGGTCCGAGCCCAGGATGCGGCCGGAGCCGACCGCCACGGGCTGCCGTGCAGCGACATGCGGCCATGGCCCTGACGGGCGACCGTGCCGTGACAAGGGGCGGCCGAGATCGACAGTCCGACCCGGCAAGCGGGCAACCGGGAGTCGGATCAGACCCGCTCGACCTCGGGGAGCAGGGCGGCGGTGGAGCCGTGCCGACGCATCCGGTGCCACCCCAGCCGCGAACCGGCCAGCGCGGTGATGACGGAGTGGTAGACGACCAGGTAGATGAGCTGGCGGTAGACGACCTGCTGCAGCGGCA
This sequence comes from Jiangellales bacterium, assembly GCA_035761805.1. Lineage (GTDB taxonomy): Bacteria > Actinomycetota > Actinomycetes > Jiangellales > Jiangellaceae > DASTQL01. The sequence goes on from DASTQL010000045.1 coordinate 702, forward strand.
GGGCCCAAAGGGGACGCAGCGACTCGCCGTCGAGGCGGAGCGCGTAGCCGGCGAGCAGCGTCTGCAGTCCGAGGAAGGCGAGCCACGCACTGCCCACCAGCACCGGGTCGACGAAGAAGAGACCGAACAGGGCGATGAGGTCGATGACCGGTCCCAGGAGCGGCATCAGCACCTGGTAGACCAGCAGGAACGGCAGGCCGCGCCGGCCGAGGCGGCCCGCGTCCCCGCGAGCGGTCACGGTGGAGCGGTGCTTCCACATCGACTGCAGGGTTCCGTAGCACCAGCGGTAGCGCTGCCTCCACAGCTGGCTCAGCGACTGCGGGGCCTCCGTGAAGGCCACCGCTGACTCCTCGTAGACGATCCTCCACCCCGCGCGGAGAAGCGACATCGTCAGGTCGGTGTCCTCGGCCAGGGTCTCGTCGCTGACCATGCCGACGCCGAGCAGGGCGCGCTTCCGGAACGCCCCGGCGGCTCCGGGGATGGTCGGGATGGACTGGAGGACGTCGAAGGCACGCCGGTCGAGGTTGAAGCCGACCACGTACTCCAGGTGCTGCCACCGGCCGAGGAGGCCTCGACGGTTGGCGACCTTGGCGTTGCCGCTGACACCACCCACCGACGGGTCGGCGAACGGCTGAACGATCCGTCGCACCGTGTCCGGGCGCAGGATCGTATCCCCGTCCACCAGGACGACCATCTCGTACGACGCGTGGCGGATCCCCGTGGACAGCGCCGCCGCCTTGCCGGCATTGCGCTGGCGGACGAGCCGGACCCCGGGCAGGCCCAGCCGCTCGACGAGGGCGGCGGTCTCGTCGGTCGAGCCGTCGTCGACGACGATCACCTCCACCATCGTGTAATCGCTGGCGACGATGCTGCGCACGGTCGCCTCGATCCCGGCTGCCTCGTTGTACGCGGGCACGACCACTGTCACCGGCTCGCGGATCGGCGGGCCCAGGACGCGTCGCGCCATCCGGCGGACGTGGACGCGGGCCAGGACCAGGAAGACGAGTGCTCGGCCGAGCGTGAGCGCGACGAACAGCCCCAGGAGGGCGAGGGTAGGCCCGACCACGAGGTTCGCGAACGCCATGGACCAGATCAGCGACGTCCCGGCGAGCTGGGCCGCCGCGGAGGCCGGTTCGTGTGCGATCGGCAGTCCCAATCCCTCGGACGTGGTCGTGAGACGGTAGCCGCGGTCACGCAGGTCGTCGATGAGCACCGGCAGTGCGGCGAGGGTCTGCGACCGGTCACCGCCCCCGTCGTGGAGGAGGACGACCGCCCCGTCCCCGGCCTCCGGCACCGCGGCAGCGGCGATCTCGTCGGCGGACGCCTCGGTCCAGTCGCGAGGGTCCAAGTCGCTGAGCACCACCAGGTTGCCGTGCGCCCCGAGACGCTCCAGCACAGGCAGGTGGGTCTCGGTGACGGCGCTCGGCACCGAGGAGTAGGGCGGTCGCGCGAGGCCTGCACGGATCCCGGCAGCACCCGCCAGGGCGTTCTGCGACAGCCGCGTCTCCATGTCGATGCGCCAGGGCTCGACGTACGCGAGGTCCGGGTGGGTGAACGTGTGCAGGCCGACCTCGTGCCCCTCCTCCACCATGCGCCGGATGAGGTCGGGATGCGAGGCCGCCCGTGACCCGATCACGAAGAACGTGGCGCGGACGCCCTCATCACGCAGGACGTCGAGGATCTGCGGGGTCCACTCGGGGTCGGGGCCGTCGTCGAAGGTGAGCGCTACCGTCCGGGGCGGCATCGCGGCACCCCGGATCTCGTCGCCCGACCCATCGATCACCGACCCGGTCCCCGGCGGCAGGGCGCTGACCGGCGCCCGCGCCGCGGTCCCGGAGCCACCGACGTTCTGTTGCATCGAACCAACGAGCACGAGCGAGGTGGCAACGACGACCAGCACCAGCCCGAGGACCACCCAGTGAGCCTTCAGCCGGGCCACCTGGCGATGGCTGCTCACGCGCCGCCCTCGCCGGTGTCGGCGTCCCCGGCCTCGTCCGACCCTGCCGGGTCCGGGTCGGGATCCGCCGGGGGTTCGGGCGCCGGCTCCGAGGTGGTCGGGGTCGTCGGGTCGGTCGTCGGCCCCGGCGTGGGTGCGGCGCTGGTACTCCCCGACGGCGACGAACCGGGCGGTACCGGCGCTGAGGCCGGTGGTGACTCCTGCAGAGAGGGGGACGGCGCCGGGGCCTGACCGGTCGCCTCGTCGCCGCCGACGTCGGCATCGGCGTCCGCGAGGGAGGCCTCGTCGCCCGCACCGGGTACGTCGACCGGGGTCAGGAAGGCGGGAAGGTCGGGTTCGATCCCGGTGGCGAAGGGCATCGCCACCGTCACCGCGTCGGTCACCAGCGGCCCGTCGTCCGCGTCCGCGTCCTCGTCCTCATCCTCCGAGCCGACGCCCGACGAGCCGGCTCCCGGTCCTGTCTCGTCCTCCGACGACAGGATCGGCAGGTCAGGGAGCCCCCACGTCCCGCCAGCCAGCCCGGCGTCGTGGAAGCCGGCCGCCGTGACGACCAGGAAGCCACCGAGCGGAATCGTGAGGACCGCGAACGCACGGCGGGTCCAGCGAGGGCGGGCTCCGCTGGGGTCCACGAACACTGGATCTTTTCCCATGCAAGTAATTCTAGATGTGCATTCCTGGATGGGCCCGGCCGTTCGGGCGAATGCGTCGTACGACACATCGGCATCACTGCACCTGCCGTTCGCCCTCCCGCGGGAGCGTCACCGGCGGAGTGCCCTGGCGACCTCGGCCGCCGCCCGCACCACCCGGGGACCGCAGCGCTGCACGTCCAGGTCGCCCAGCGCCACGACCCCGACACTGGCCTCGACGGTCGGCACCCCCAGCACCGGGGCGGCCACGCCACTCGCTCCGGGCTGGAGCTCACCCTCGCTGGCCACCCATCCCGTACGGGAATCGGCCCCCGCGAGGATCGCCCGACCTGCCGCGCCCCGGTCCAAGGCGTGCCTTGAGCCCGCCCGGTAAGAGACGTGGTAGTCGGTCCAGGTCGGCTCGACCACCGCCACGGCCAGCGCCTCCGCACCGTCGCGCAGCGTGAGGTGCGCGGTGGCGCCCACCTCTTCAGCGAGCGCCCGGAGCGCCGGCCGGGAGGCCGACCGCAGCAGCGGCTGCACCCCCTGGGCGAGGTGCAGGACGCCGAAACCAAGGTGGAGCCGAGAGCCCGCTCCACGGCGGAGCAGTCCGTGCTGCTCGAGCGTCGCGGCCAGCCGGTAGACGACCGGCCGGGTGATGCCGAGCGACGCCGCCGCCTCCGTGACGGTCGTCCCCGACGGCGAGTCGGCGAGCAGCCGCAGCAGCCGGATCCCCCGGTCGAGGGTCTGGGCCGTCTCCGCCGCCATGCCGGGCCCGCTGTCAGCGGAGGGACAGAGCGGCTGCGGGTGCGGCGTTGACGATCGACCCGGGCGGCCAGTCGCGCAGCTCGTAGGGCTCGTGCAGCGAGCCGCTCTGACCGAAGGCGTCGACGGCCAGCGGCACCGCGGGCACGCCGATCGCCGACCCCCGCCATGACATGGCGTGCGAGGCCCCGTCGCCGGTGTCCCGCTCTCGGTTGGCCGCATCCACGATCCGTACGGCGAGCCAGAGCACCCGGCGCTGGATCTCCTCGAGGACGTGGAGGGCAGGACCGCGGTCAGGGCTGCTCACCCGGGCAGGCTACGCGCTCACCTCCGCTGCGCCCCTCGCGTACGGAGGGTGGCATCACGGGGTGTGGCCCAGCCTCGTCCTGGTGAGGAGGTCCGTCCGTCCCACGGCACTTCACCAGGGGAGGATCCATGTCCGGACACCTCACGCGAGGTCACCTGCCTCGAGCCCTCGCCGACGCCGTCGGCGTGCTCGTCGTCCGGTCGCCGGCCGGACTGGCCGGCCGGTCGGCGGTGATCGGACGGGGCGGCCTGGTGGTCGAGGACCGGGGTTCGGCCAACGGTGCGCGGATCTCCGGTGCTCGAGTGGTAGGGCCCACCCGGTTGCGGGTCGGCGACCGGATGGTCCTCGACGACGTCGAGGTCGAGCTGGTCGAGCCCGTCGGCCCTAGCTCACCCCCGAGCAGCCTCGGACGACGTCCCCGGTCGAAGGCCCGACCGCCCCGATGCCGACTCGGCCGGAGTCCCGGTCGGATGCCCGTCCGGCGACCGCCGTGCCCGTGGCCGCGCGCACGGGTCCGGCGCTGGCGCTCGCCGTGCTCGGCTCCGTCGTCGGTGCTGTGTTCACCACGCGACTGGGACACGCCGGCGAGTGCGGAGCGCTCGCCGGTGCGGAACTCGTGCCCGTCGTGAGCAGGACGTTCACGACCCGCTTGGCAGGCGAACGCGGGGGCGTCCGTGCTACGGCGATCTGCGTGCTCAGCGCCGCGGCGCTCGCCATCACGGTCACGGGCTTCACCTTCACGGAGATGGCGACGGGGAGACCCGTGATCGGGGGCGAGGAGGGCACGACGACGTGTCCGGTGTCCGGCGTGATGCGAGGGACCGGGACGAGCGGTGCGTCAACGCCGACACAGGGCCCCACACCTGTCGAGCCGACCGTCGAGGCCGAGGTGCACGTGTACTGCGCCGTCGCGGCGGGGACGTGCGTCGCCACGGTGGCCAGCGCGGGCGAGGAGGCGCTCGGGGTGACCTCCGTCGTGACCGCCGACGATGTGCTCGTCCCGGTGGTCGACCCGACCGAGCCCTCCGGACCGACGGAGCCGTGGACAGTCGCCGCCGACGAGTGCCTGGGCGCCTTCCTCGAGCAGGGCCAGAGCTGCCAGGTCGTCGCCGTCGCCGACCCGGGCACGGTGGGTCCGGGGACCCACCAGGCCACCCTGCTGGTCGAGCACACCGGCGTCGACAGCCCGGCGACTGCCCCTCTCCTCGTCGAGACGACATGACGTCAGACGCCTCCCGCCCGGGGGAGGTCGAGGTCAGCGGAACAGCGCCGAGTAGGCGTTGAGCGCCGGCTGCCCGCCGAGATGGGCGAACAGGACGGTCGAGTCGCGAGCGATCTCCCCGCTCGAGACCAGCTCGAGCAGGCCCGCCATCGACTTCCCCTCGTACACCGGGTCGGTGATCATGCCTTCCAGCCGGGCGGCCAGCCGCATCGCCTCGAGGGTCTGCGCGTCGGGGATCCCGTAGGTCCCGGCATGGAACCGGTCGTCCAGGAGCACGTCGTCCTCGGTGAGATCACGTTGGAGGCCGACGAGACGCGCGGTGTTGCGGGCGATCCGCGTGACCTGGTCGCGGGTCTCGTCCGGCTTGGCCGAGCCGTCGATGCCGAAGATGCGGCGCGGGCGGTCCTGCAGGGCGAAGCCGGCCACCATCCCCGCGTGGGTGCTGCCGGTCACCGAGCAGACGACCACCGTGTCGAAGAAGACCCCGAGCTCGCGTTCCTGCTGCTCGACCTCGCGCGCCCATGACGCGAAGCCCAGGCCGCCGAGCGGGTGATCGGACGCCCCGGCCGGGATGGCGTAGGGCTTGCCACCACGGGCCTCGACGTCGGCCAGCGCTTGCTCCCAGCTCTCCTTGAAGCCGATGCCGAAGCCGGACTCGACCAGGCGGACGTCGGCGCCCATCAGCCTCGACAGGAGGATGTTGCCCACCCGGTCGTAGACGCTGTCGGGCCAGTCGACCCAGCTCTCCTGCACCAGCACGCAGTGCAGGCCGAGCCGGGCGGCTACCGCCGCGACCTGGCGGGTGTGGTTGGACTGGACACCGCCGATCGAGACGAGTGTGTCGCACCCCTGTGCCAGCGCGTCGGCGGCAAGGTACTCCAGCTTGCGGGTCTTGTTGCCGCCGTACGCGAGTCCGGAGTTGAGGTCCTCGCGCTTGGCCCACACGGCGGCCCCGCCCAGGTGGGCGGTGAGCCGCTCCAGGGGGTGGACCGGCGAGGGTCCGAGGAGCAGTGGGATGCGGGGATGGTCGTCGAGGGTCACGGGCCTGGCCTCCGGTCATCCGCTGGGGCTTGGCCTCCAGTGAAGCCGATGGCTCCCGCCCGCGGCACCCATGGGCCTCCCAATGATCACGGCAGCCGCGTAAGTGGGTGCCGAGCCAGGTGAATGCACCGCGGCACACACCCACTTACGCGGCTGCCGTGATCATTGGGGGTCGCCTCAGGCCAGCGAGGTGGTGTCGCCGGGGTGGAGCAGCAGCACCTCCGTGCCGGGGAGCTCGCCGGCACCGCCGAGCGCGCTCAGGTCCGGCCCCGGACGCAGGAAGAGGTGGTCCCGGAAGCCGTGCAGCCCCCAGGGCCACAGCGTGCCCCAGTGCACCGGCACGGCCAGGCGCGGCCGGATCCGGCGGAGGAAGCGGGCCGCCTGCGCCGGCCCCATGTGCCCCTCGGCCAGCGTCGGCCCCCACCCACCGACGGGGACGAGCACCGTGTCGACCGGCCCGCCGAGCTCGGCGGCCACGTCGGCGAAATCCTCCGTGTCACCAGGGAAGTACGTCCGCGACTCCCCCGTCACGACGAAGCCGAGCGCCGGCCCGTGCACCGTCGACGACGGCGACCGGTGGCCGTCGTGGATTGCCCGCACGACGTCGACAGCGAGCCGGCCCAGCTCGAGCCGGTCACCCGGCACGACCTCGACCACCCGGTGAGCCAGACCGTGCACGAGCGAGCGGCCTCCACGAGGGAGGACCAGCGTGGCACCAGCACGCACCATCCGGAGGGACGGCACGTGCAGGTGGTCGGCGTGCAGGTGTGAGACCAGGATCAGGTCCGCGCGTCGCGCCGCCGACGAGGGCAGCGGCCCGCGCCGACGGCGGAGGTGGGCAATCCTCGAGGTGAGGACCGGATCGGTGAGCACCCGAACGCCCGAGTCCTCGACGGTGGCGGTTGCGTGCCCCCACCAGGTGACCGACGGTGGCGGCACCGGATTGCGCGGGACGTCAGCGGGCGCCGTGGGCGCGCTTCTGCTCCTCGTACTGGGCCCGCACGTCGTCCATGTCGAGGCCGCGGACCTGGCCGATGAGATCCTCCAGCACCGGACCGGGCAGCGAGCCGGGCTGACCGAAGATCGGGATCCCGTCGCGGTAGACCACGAGGGTCGGAATCGACGTCACCGCGTACATGGCCGCGAGCTCACGCTCCTCCTCGGTGTCCACCTTGGCGAAGGTGATGTCGGAGTGCGTCTCCGACGCCTTCTCGAACACCGGCGCGAAGGTCCGACACGGGCCGCACCAGGCCGCCCAGAAGTCGATGAGCACGATCCCGTCCTTGACGGTCTCGTCGTGGTTGTCGCGCGTCATGGTCAGCGTCGTCATCCGGTTCCTCCTCGTATACGGCCAGGGGTATGTCTGCGAGTCTCTCTGGTCAACACCCGTCGCTTTCCGCCGATTCCCCACGGCCCCGGCGCTTGCCCACCGCGGCGGGCCAGCGTCACGCTGGCGGACGACACATCCCTCGTACGGACGGGAGCCCGGCTGTGGAGGACGTCGCGCACGACTTCGACCTGCTCGTCCTCGGGTCGGGGCCCGGCGGGCAGAAGGCGGCGATCGGGGCCGCCAAGCTCGGCCGGAAGGTCTGCGTCGTCGAGCGGCGGCACATGGTCGGCGGGGTGTGCGTCAACACCGGCACCATCCCGTCCAAGACGCTGCGTGAGGCGGTGATCTACCTCACCGGGATGTCGCAGCGGGAGATGTACGGGCAGTCGTACCGGGTGAAGCACGACATCACCATGGAGGACCTGTTCGCGCGCACCCAGCACGTCATCGGCCGGGAGACCGAGGTCGTCCGGGCGCAGCTGTTCCGCAACCACGTCGACCTCGTGGTGGGGACCGGCCGGTTCTCCGGACCGCACACGATCGAGGTCGCGGGCCCCGGCGACCACCGCACCATCACCGCCGACAAGATCGTCATTGCGACCGGCACCCGCCCGGCGCGGCCTTCCCACGTGGAGTTCGCCGACGGTCGCGTCCTGGACTCCGACGGCATCCTCGAGCTGGAGCACGTGCCGGCCTCCATGGTCGTGGTCGGCGCGGGGGTGATCGGCATCGAGTACGCCTCGATGTTCGCCGCCCTCGGCACCCGGGTCACTGTGGTGGAGAAGCGCGACTCCATGCTGGAGTTCTGCGACCCCGAGGTCGTCGAGTCGCTGAAATTCCACTTGCGCGACCTCTCGGTGACCTTCCGCTTCGGCGAGGAGGTCGACAAGGTCGAGGTCGGGCGGACCGGGACGGTCACCAGCCTGGTCAGCGGCAAGCGGATCCCTGCGGAGACGGTGATGTACTCCGCCGGCCGTCAGGGCTGCACCGACGACCTTGCTCTGGACGCGGCCGGCCTGGCCGCCGACCCCCGCGGCCGGATCAGGGTGGACGAGAACTACCGCACCTCGGTGGGTCACGTCTACGCCGTCGGCGACGTCATCGGCTTCCCCGCGCTCGCCGCGACCAGCATGGACCAGGGCCGGCTGGCGGCACTGCACGCGTTCGGCGAGGAGGCGCACGGGCTCCCCCACATCCAGCCGATCGGCATCTACACCATCCCGGAGATCTCCTTCTGCGGCCGAACGGAGCGGGAGCTGACCCACGACTCCATCCCGTACGAGGTGGGGATCGCGCGCTACCGCGAGCTCGCCCGGGGACAGATCGTGGGTGACTCGTACGGGATGCTCAAGCTGCTGGTGCACAGCCAGACGCGGCACATCCTGGGCGTGCACGTCTTCGGCACGTCGGCCACCGAGCTGGTGCACATCGGCCAGGCGGTCATGGGTTGCGGGGGCACGGTGGACTACCTGGTGGACACCGTGTTCAACTTCCCCACGCTGTCGGAGGCGTACAAGGTCGCAGCTCTGGACGTGAGCAACAAGCTGCGGGCGCTGGACCGGTTCGGCCTCGACTGACGAGTAGGCCGCGAGTCAGCCCGTCTCGGCGAGCAGCCGCTGCATCCGGTCGATCTCGATCCGCTGGTCGGAGTGGATGTGCTGAGCGAGCTGGAAGACCTCCGGGTCGCGGCCGCCGCCGTCGGACCCGAGCAGGTCCTCCACCATCTGGATGGCGCCCAGGTGGTGCTTGATCATGCCCTCGAGGAAGAGCCGGTCGAACTCCTCACCCTCGGCCGCCCGGAGGGCCGCCATCTCCGCCTCGGTCAGCATCCCGGGCATCAGCTCGCCGCTGTGGTGGTGGTCCTCGTCGCCGAAGATGTCCCCGCGGGCGACGAGCCAGTCCTGCATCTGGCGGATCTCGTCCTGCTGGGAGATGTCCATGCGCTCGGCGAAGAGGACGATGCGCTCGTTGGCCGCGCGGTCCGGGGCCAGACTGGTCATCTGCAGGGCCTGCTCGTGGTGCGGCACCATCCCCTGGACGAAGGCGACGTCCTCCTCGGAGGCCTCGGGCAGCTCCAGGGCCTCGATCTCCTCGGGGGAAAGCTCCCGGTTCGACTCCCCCGGCGCGCCGAGCTGGACCACGCGCGCGTCGCTCGCGGCCGCCTCGGCGTCGTCGTCGCCGGACGAGCAGCCGGTGAGGATCATGGCGCCCGCAGCCAATACAGCGGCGACAGTCAGCGTCGGGCGGCCTCGCACGATGAGCGGCCTCCTCGGGCAGTCAGACGGTCGGTGGTGCCGGCATGCGGTGACGGCCCGGGTCAGTCTGCGCACGGACGGCGGTCCGGTGCAACACCGTGAGCCCGGACCGGGAGAGCCTGGCCCGAGGACTGGCCTGGGCATGGCCCAGGCGTTACCTGACCTTGCCGACTCGCTCCGGTAGGCGGTTCGGCGGGCGCCGTCCCGATCACCCCCGGTCACCCGCGGCGGTTGGTGGGGTGACCGTCACGCCTCCCGCGCGTGGTCGAAGTCCGTCACTACTCACTGTCAGTGATAGTCCACCCGAGGTATGGCTATGTGACATGGATCGCAGTAGTGTCACCCCGCCGGTCACAGGCTCGACGCTGCGTCTGCACCGGGCGGGCGCGCGCCGACGTCAGGTAGAGGGGATTCGCCGATGCGTAGATCGCCGGTCCGCCGCTCGCGGGGGCGCGGAGTGGGACGCACGACCATCGTCGCCGCAGCTGCATTCGTCCTGGTGGGCGGGGTGATGCCGCTGGCCGCCACGGCACAGGGCACCGGCCTCCCGGACAACTCCGACCCGAGGGTGGGCCTCACCCCGGGCTACTTCCCGTGGACGGAGGCCAGCAGCAACATCGAGCTGCTGGACAACGACCCGCGGGTAGCGCCCTTCGACGCAGCTCCGGGCAACTTCGGCTTCGTCAACTCCGACCTGGCCCTCTCGGGCACCAACGCGGTCGTCGGCAGCTTCCACGGCTTCCAGATCTACGACATCTCGAACCCGACGAACCCCGTCCTGCGCTCGTCGTTCGTCTGTCCGGGCGGGCAGGGCGACCCCTCCGTCTACGGCAACCTCCTCTTCATGTCGGTCGAGGAGACCCGCGGGCGGGTCGACTGCGGCCCCCAGGGCACCGGGCCCGCGGGCACGCCCAACCTGGAGCGGTTCCGCGGTGTGCGCATCTTCGACATCAGCGACATCGACAACCCGGTCCAGCTCCCGGGCGTCCAACTCTGCCGCGGGTCGCACACGCACACCCTCGTCGAGGACCCCGACGACCCGGCCAACATCTACGTCTACAACTCGGGCACGTCGACTGTCCGCTCCGCAGCTGAGCTGGCCGGCTGCGAGAACGCCGCCCTCACCACGGATCCGGTGACCACGGGGAACCCGACTCAGTGGCGCATCGACGTGATCAAGGTTCCGCTGGCCGCACCGGCGACAGCGGCGGTCGTCAGCCAGCCACGGATCTTCACCGACCCTGCGACGGGCGCGTTCAACGGGCTGCAGAACACCCTTCCCGGCGCCCTGCACCCTTCGGGGACGGCCTACTCCCCGCTGCCCAACACCAATACCTGCCACGACGTCACCAACTACCCGAAGCTCGAGCTGCTGGCGGGGGCCTGCCAGGGCAACGGCATCCTGGTCGACGTCTCCGACCCGGTGAACCCGGTCCGACTCGACGCCGTGTCCGACCCGAACTTCTCGTACTGGCACTCGGCCACCTTCAGCAACGACGGCAGCAAGGTGATCTTCACCGACGAGTGGGGCGGCGGCACCAGCCCGCGCTGCCGATCCACCGACAGGCTGGAGTGGGGCGCGGACGCTCTCTTCGACATCGTCGACGGCGAGATGGAGTTCGCGAGCTACTACAAGATGAAGGCGGTGCAGACGTCGCAGGAGAACTGCGTCGCCCACAACGCCTCGATCATCCCGGTGCCCAACCGCGACATCCTGACGCAGGCGTGGTACCAGGGCGGCATCTCGGTCATCGACTTCACCGACACCGCCAACCCGGTCGAGATCGCCTACCTCGACCGCGGGCCCATCGACGAGCCGAACCCCACGGGTCTCAACCTCGGCGGCCTCTGGTCCACGTACTGGTACAACGGCCTCATCTACGGGACCGAGATCGCCCGCGGGTTCGACACGTTCGGCCTGCTGCCCAGCGACATGATGTCGGAGAACGAGATCGAGGCAGCGTCCGAGGTCGTCCAGGACGAGTTCAACGCCCAGCTCCAGTTCGAGCTGGTCAACGAAATCAGCTACGCGGTGGTGGGGTCGCGGGTCGACCAGAACCTCCGGGCCGGCACCCTCGACGCCGACAAGGCCGCGAGCATCCAGAACCATCTCGACAATG